>JAZOUO010000085.1:0-26806 GCA_045658225.1 Eubacteriales bacterium | reverse complement strand
AGCAACAGCAAAAAAGGTTGTTAGAAAGCGCCGCGAAAGAAAGAATATTGAAAAGGGCGTAGTACACATTCAGTCCACTTTCAATAACACTATCGTTACAATCACGGACGTTAACGGCAACGCAATTTCTTGGGCTTCCGCTGGTGAGCTCGGCTTTAAGGGCTCCAGAAAGTCCACACCCTTTGCAGCACAGTCCGCTTCCGAGACTGCAGCTCGCGCAGCAGTAGAGCATGGTCTCAAGTCTGTTGAAGTATATGTAAAGGGCCCCGGTTCGGGACGTGAATCCGCAATCCGTGCGCTTGAGACAGTAGGTCTTCAGATAACGCTCATCAAGGACGTTACTCCTATTCCTCACAACGGTTGCAGACCCCCCAAGCGCAGACGCGTATAATCTATAAGGAGGAACTGAAAAATGGCAAGATATACAGGACCCTCATGCAAGCTTTGCCGCAGAGAAGGTAAGAAGCTTTACCTCAAGGGCGAAAGATGCACAAGTGGTAAGTGCGCAATAGACCGCAGAAGCACAGCTCCCGGTCAGCACGGCGCAGCTAAGAAGAAGATGGGCGAATATGGCGTTCAGCTTCGTGAAAAGCAGACAACAAGAAGATACTACGGCGTTCTTGAAAAGCAGTTCAAGAACTACTATGAAGAGGCAGCTCGTAAGGAAGGTATGACAGGTGAAAACCTCCTCGTTCTTCTCGAGAGACGTCTTGACAACACAGTTTACAGAATGGGCCTTGCAGAGTCTCACAAGGAAGCTCGTCAGCTCGTTCTTCACGCACACTTCACACTCAACGGCAAGAAGGTTAACATTCCTTCACTCCTCGTAAAGCCCGGTGACGTTATTTCCGTTAAGGAATCCAGCCGTTCTTCCGAGAAGTTCAAGGCTCTTGCTGAATCTCTTGAGTCGAAGACAGCTCCCAAGTGGCTTGACCTCAACAAGGCAGACCTTTCTGCTAAGGTTGTTGCATTCCCTGCAAGAGAAGACATCGACTTTGATTTCAACGAGCAGCTTATCGTCGAGCTTTATTCCAAGTAATACCGCATAATTGGGAAGTTGTGCGGTGTTACCGCTCAATTTTCACTCAATTACACAAAAATTATATTTGAAATTTTAATAGGAGGTTATTTGGAATGATAGAGATAGAAAAGCCTAATATAACTACGGTAGAGACGAGTGACGACGGTTCCCATGGAACGTTTGTCGTAGAGCCCCTCGAAAGAGGCTTTGGCATTACACTCGGAAACTCGCTTCGCAGAGTTCTTTTGAGCTCGCTCCCCGGCTATGCTGTGACAAGCATAAAGATTGACGGTATTCTCCATGAGTTCAGCACTATACCCGGTGTGACAGAAGATGTCACAGAGATAGTTCTTAACGTAAAGGGAATTATCGCAAAGCTCAACTGCCACGGCCCCAAGACCGTGTATATTGACGTGCTCGGTGAGCATGACGTGACTGCGGGAGATATCAAGCAGGACAGTGACATTGAAATTCTTAACCCCGACCACCACATCGCAACAGTAGCAGAGAACGAGAGATTCTACATGGAGCTTACGTTCAACTGCGACAGAGGCTATGTTTCGCAGGAGCGCAACAAGCAGCTTCACAGCGATTTCCTCGGTATGAATGCTTCAATGCCTATCAACACGATATTCACTGACTCTATATATACCCCCGTTTACAAGGTGAACTATGAAGTCGAAAATACACGTTCCGGTAGCAACACAGACCTCGACAAGCTCACGCTTGAGGTAGTGACAAACGGTACTATTTCGGCTAAGGAAGCGATTTCTCTCGGAGCCAAGATTCTCAATGAGCATCTCAACTTGTTTGTGGATCTTTCAGATGACGCAAAGAAGGCTGAGATTATGATCGAGAGTAAGGAAACCAAGAAGGAAAAGGTTCTTGAGATGACCATTGAGGAACTTGACATGTCTGTTCGTAGCTTCAACTGCTTGAAGCGCGCAGGCATTGACACAGTTGAAGATCTTACTAACCGCACTGAAGAGGATATGATCAAGGTGCGTAATCTCGGTAAGAAGTCGCTTGACGAAGTTATTCAGAAACTCCATTCGCTCGGACTTGACCTCAAGCGCGACGAGGAGTAAAAATTATTTGTTAATACAGTAATAATCAGAAGGAGGGAATCAGAGATGCCCGCAAATAGAAAGCTCGGCAGAACCACCGCGCACAGAAACGCAATGCTTCGCGGCATGGTTACACTTTTGCTTGAGAACGGACAGGTTGAGACAACTCTCACAAGAGCAAAGGAAGTTCGTTCCATCGCAGAAAAGATGATAACACTTGGCAAGAAGAACACTCTTGCAAGCTATAGAGCAGCTCTTTCCTACATCACAAAGGAAGACGTTGCAAAGAAGTTGTTTGACGAGATCGCTCCCAAGTATGCTAACCGTAATGGCGGTTATACACAGATCCTCAAGATCGGTGTTCGCCGCGGTGACGCAGCTGAAATGGCTATCGTTAGACTCATTGACGAGGACGCTAAGGCTGAATAATTGTCAATGACATAAAAAAAACAGGTTGCAGTAATGCAACCTGTTTTTTGTTTATTATAATTATTTTATTTTTTTAGGTGTGTCTGTAAAGCCAAGAATGTAGTCTGCGCTTATATTATAATATTGACACAGTGCGGTTAGGTGGTGAATGGGTAATTCGTTTGCGCCACGCTCGTATCGGGCATACATTGTTTGAGAGGTGCCAAGCATTTCCGCTATTTCTTTTTGAGTTTTATCGTGGTCTTCGCGCAGATCACGTAATCTTTTCAGATACGTTAAACCCATATAGCCACCTCCAATCTTATTTCATGATTATTATACCATGTAAAAATATTTACTAACGGATTTAGTAAACAATTTTACTAAAACTCTTGACTTTAGTAAATATATGTACTATAATATTGTTGTATACAATATTAGGAGGGCAGTGTGTATGAGTTCCAAAATTAAAGAAAACCAGATAAGCAACGAGGAAATGATAAAATATCTTGATGACGTTTGTCAAATCGAACAGGCTATCTATGTTATTGACCAAAGCCTCGAAAATACAGTAAATAGTTGGTCGCTTATGGCTGATCGTGCAAATAAAAATATTATTGACCTTATGCAGGAACGAGTGAGAAGACTGAATAAATGGGATGATGAAGAATATATGTTAGGGGAATATGACAAAAAGGCAAAAATAAAACCTTTTAATATGAAAGCACCTCATAAGAGCGATTTCATAGTCGAGAAGCCCAACGTGTCCGACAAACCGATAAATGTCAAAGGTAAAATTTTGGGTTTAATTTTTGGATTTTTTATTTTTCTTTTACTTGTAGCTACAAGTTCGGGGGATGGAATTATAGAGGGAATAATAGGTGCGGTGATTGGAATCATAATTATTATCATCGGTTTTGCAAGAGATAAAAGAATGAATACCAAGGAAAGAGGCATAATAGAAGAGTACAGACGTCGTTGTGAAATAGCAGAAGAAAATTATATTATGGCAAAAAACAAGTATGATAAAGCGCTTGATGAGTATCAAGATCAAATACTGCAAGATATTATGGATGATATGGTGAAAGATATTGATTCCACAATAGAGAAGGCTGAAGATTTACTTGATAGTCTTAATCCTAAAATAGAGGTGTATAATAAAACGATTAAACCCGATCTTGATATTCAACGTGAGAAGTTAAGTATGCAAAGAGATCAGCTTTATAAATATAACATCATACCTCCGGATTATCGCACACTTGACTGTGTTTTGATGTTGTCTCATATATACCGCAATGGTCTTGCTGAAAATATGCGAGACGCTATAAATCTGTATGAAACACGTGTATTCAGGGGAGAAATGGTACGAGGTATAAATAACATTTTCGAAAAATTGGGAGAAATCGCAGGAAAGCTCGGTCAGGTAGGAATCACACTTAATCGAATAAAGGCAGATATAAACATTATGTCCGAGGATTTGTTCATACTTGTGGAAAATTCTGAAGAGACTATGCGTCAGCAGGATGTTATGATAAGCAATCAAAACGAAATTATTGAGCAATCCAAGCTCAACAGAATGGCTACGGAAGCGGTTGCGAAAAATGCTGAGAGTATTAGATATTATGCAGCTGCATGGAATGCGGAACGGGTTATCGAAAAGCTGTGACAGCGGCAAAAAAGAACTTGACTATATAAGTCAAGTTCTTTTTTGTTATAATAATTTAATTAAAACCCAAGAATTTTGGAAGCTATTGCGAAATATACGATAAGTGTGAGAGTATCAACGATAGTTGCGATAAGGGGAGTTGCCATAACGGCGGGGTCGAGTCCTATGCGCTTTGCGCCAATAGGCAGGCACGCGCCGATAAGCTTTGCGATAACTATCGCGCATATTACCGTGACGCTTACTATCAATGCGACCTCAACGTTTTCCCACGTAAAGTCAAGCTTAAAATCCACAAGCATTGTCTTTATAAAGCACGCGATCGAGATGCACACGCCGCAGAGCAGGGAGACGCGGAATTCCTTCCAAATGATTTTGAATATGTCGCCCATGGAAATCTCGTCAAGCGAGAGCGCACGGATTATAGCAACGGATGCCTGGCTTCCTGCATTACCGCCCGTGTTCATGAGCATAGGTACGAATACGGCAAGAATGGCGTAAGTTCCAAGTGCGGCCTCATATTTTGCCATTATCATACCCGTAAATATTGCGGAAATCATAATAATGAGCAACCAAGGGAATCGCTTACGCCAGGTTTCCCAAACTCCCGTTCTCATATAAGGCTTGTCGGTAGGAGCCATACCTGCGATCATTTCGATATCCTCGGTAGCCTCCTCGGTAATGACGTCAAGCGCGTCGTCGACAGTAACGATACCGACGAGTCTGTTTTCCTTATCAACGATAGGGAGAGCCAAAAGGTCGTACTTGGAGATCGTGTCTGCAACGGTCTCCTGGTCGTCAAGGGTTGACGCACAGATTATCTGGTCGCTCATCACGTCGGCTATAAGCGCATTTGGATCGGCATAGAGAAGGTCCTTAAAGGAAATTATACCTTGAAGCACGCGTCTGTTATCAGTGACGTACGCGTAGTAAACCGTTTCCTTGTCGATACCCGTTATTCTTATGTGCTGAATAGCCTCGGCACAGGTCATTTCTGCGCGCAAGTCTATAAATTCTGCGGTCATGACGCTTCCCGCACTGTCGTCGGGGTAAGCGAGGAACTTGTTTATCTCAGCTCGTGTTTCGGGTGTCGCGGTCTGCAGAACTCGACGAACGATATTTGCGGGAAGCTCCTCGAGCATGTCAACCGCGTCGTCGACTGAAAGCTCTTCGATAATGATCGAGATTTCTCGGTCGGTCATGGCGTTGATTATCTTGTGCTGTACGTCGCTCTCAAGCTCGGCAAAAACCTCCGCTGCCGTGTCTTTCTTAAGAAGCTTGAAGACTGCAGGGATACGGTGGGAAGGGAGCTCAGAGAAGAAATCTGCGGCGTCTACGGGGTTAAGCTCTTCAAGACCGTGCATAAAGTCGGTGTACTTCTTGTCGTCAAGCAGTTCTACGAGCATATCAAACTTGTTTTCAAGCTCTTCCTCATAGGCTTCGGTTGCGGAGTCCTCGTTTTTGTCCTGATCAAGCTCTTTTTTGATCTCCTCGATCTCGGCGTAGTCGGTATTTTCGTCGATGTCGTCAATGTCCATTTCTTTGTCGTCACCGTCGTCTGTTTTACGGCTTACGTCGTCTGCTTCCTCGGAGGGACTTGGGGCGGGGGCACCGTCAATTTCATCTTTGATTATTTCATCATTTTCGAGTTTGTCGATGTCGGAATCTTCAGGAAAATCCTTCTTGTTTTCTGCCATTGATAAGCCCTCCTTTCTATAAAAATAAATATTATTCCACTATAAATTCAGTATATCATTTCCGATGGATTTTGTCAACAAAAAATTTTTTTACCGAGGGTGGAATTTTTTATTTGTAATATAATATTAACGTATGCGAGGTAAGGATATTCAATAAAAAATCCGCAGGATGTACCTGCGGATTTTTGTTAAGCCATAAGTGAGCCGGGGGTTGACGGTATGCTTGTCGTGGATGCCTTGGAAAAGGCGTAGATATCTATACATCTGTTGGAATAATCGTATGAAATTATGACGTATTCGCACTTGTTGTTGGTTGAGGGGAGCTGATTGCACGTGCCCTCGGTCAGATTGACTATTATAAAAGGATCATCATAGGGCGAATAAATGTTTCCAATAAAATACGCTATCTCCTCGCTCATCTCGGATATCCATACGTTGTTTTCCTCGACCTGCGATCTCAAATATTTATTGTCCTCGTAGGAAAGGGAGCAGTCAAAATATGTGTATGTTATATAAGATCTGGTCTGCGGATCATAGAATTCGTTTTCATTCAGATACACATCATAAACGTCGGGGAAATCTATATTAGTTATATCTCTTGCATCGTCAAGAATATTATTTGCCATCGCCTCGTCCTCATCGACATAGACTTCGTCATATCTGATGACTGCTACAACGAAGGATGCAAACAGCGCTATTATAAGAACTATGCATGTAAATATAATAAGTCCTTTTCCGCGAGCTCTCCACCCGCCGATAAAAGCCAATGAAACGATAGGTAGCGCGATGGATAAGAATGAAAGTATTGCAAACGGGACAGCCGCTATGGGTGCAAATATTGAGATAATTACAGTTGCTACCAGAACTGTCACAGCCGACGCAAGAAGCCAGATTATTGCGGTCTGACGCTTGTCGCATGGGCGGTCTGCGCCCTTTTTTGCCTTGGAGCTTTTTGAGGACATAACAGCCTTGTAAATAAAGCTATCGTTCGTAATAGATGCTTTGGGTACCATAAACAAGATACCCTCGTGAGCAAACACGAGCGTGTGACGGAGAAGCTTTGCCTTGGTTATTTTTGCAGGATCTACTCTGTAGAAGGTGTAGAGATCTTCACCTATGTAGTATTCGTACTCAATTCTGTTATAGAAAACGCGGTATATGAAATATCCGCCTTTTTTCATATCCTCCTTAACGACTGTTTTTGTGCCCGATCTTGACATAAGAGCAACCAATATCAAAAAGGCAGCTGCCACGAAAAACGCGCTGAACACTTTGGTCTCAATGCTCTCCTTTATGCCAAGCACACAACACAGAGCTCCAAAAACAAACAACAACCACATCAATGGCTTTAATACGTGCAGACGATGCTCAAGGCGCTCCTCATATCTGCCCTCAGCTTTGATCTCCTCAAGGGGAAGGCTCAGGTCGGGAGTGGTGTCGCTTGCGACGGATTCTGTCACAGTTTCCTCAGAAGCTATATTTTGCTCAACCGCTTCGTCATTTTGAATTTGAGACAAGTTATTATCCATACTGACCTCCTTATAACTTTATATAATTATTTTATCACAAAACAGAGAAAGTGTCAATAAAGTATAAAAAAAGTGCCGCAAATTAAGCGACGTTAAAAAAATTATTCAGTAAAGTTTTTGAGGGGAGTTGGGTATGGGAAGAGGGGAACTTTTTTCAAAAAGTCCCCCTCTTCCCATATATCCAATTATCTATATCAATACATACCGCCCATGCCGCCTGCGGGTGCTGCAGGTTCAGGCTCGGGAATATCGGCAACTACGGACTCGGTAGTAAGAATTACCGATGCGATAGAAGCCGCGTTCTGAAGCGCGGAGCGTGTCACCTTCTTAGGATCAACGATACCTGCGCTCATCATATCAACGTACTTTTCGTTGTATGCGTCAAATCCGTATCCGACCTTCTTTGTGCTCATGATCTTATCAACGATAACTGCGCCGTCAAAGCCTGCGTTAGCCGCGATCTGACGTACGGGCTCTTCAAGTGCGCGAAGAACGATCTGAACACCTGTCTTTTCGTCGCCGTCAACAGTGTTAAGAAGCTTCTTAACTGCGGGAATAGCGTTAAGGTAAGCCGTACCGCCGCCCGCAACGATACCTTCCTCAACTGCAGCCTTGGTTGCGTTGAGTGCGTCCTCGATGCGAAGCTTCTTTTCCTTCATTTCAGCCTCGGTAGCCGCGCCGACCTTGATAACTGCAACACCGCCTGCGAGCTTTGCAAGTCTTTCCTGAAGCTTTTCGCGGTCGAAGTCGGACGTGGTAGTCTCGATAGCAGTCTTTATCTGACCAACTCTTGCCTTTATGTCGGCAGGATCGCCTGCGCCGCCTACGATAATTGTTGTTTCCTTTGTGATCTTAACCTGACGCGCGTGACCGAGAACCTCGATTCCTGCGTCCTTAAGCTCGTAGCCTATCTCGGAGGAAACTACCTCACCGCCTGTGAGGATTGCTATGTCGCGGAGCATTTCCTTACGTCTGTCGCCAAAGCCGGGAGCCTTGACTGCAACGCAGGTAAACGTACCACGGAGCTTGTTAAGAACGAGAGTTGTGAGAGCCTCACCCTCAACGTCCTCTGCGATTATAACGAGCTTTCTGCCCGACTGAACGAGCTGCTCAAGCAGGGGAAGAATGTCGTTTATAGTAGAAATCTTCTTGTCTGTGATAAGGATGAGAGCGTCGTCGATAACTGCTTCCATCTTGTCGGAGTCAGTCACCATATAGGGAGAGAGGTATCCGCGGTCAAACTGCATACCCTCAACAACCTCGGAGTATGTCTCAGCACTCTTGGACTCCTCGATAGTGATAACGCCGTCAGCCGTGACCTTTTCCATAGCGTCTGCGATAAGCTCTCCATATACTACGTCGCCAGAGGAGATAGCACCAACACGTGCGATATCCTCTTTGCCGTTTACCTTCTTGCAGTTAACTGCAAGAGCGTCAACTGCCGCGTCAACTGCCTTCTGGATACCCTTGCGGATAACCATGGGGTTAGCACCTGCGGTCACGTTCTTCATACCCTCGCGAACGAATGCCTGAGCGAGAAGGGTAGCGGTGGTTGTACCGTCACCTGCCGCGTCGTTTGTCTTTGTAGCCACCTCACGAACGAGACGTGCACCCATATTCTCGGCTGCGTCCTCAAGCTCGATTTCTTTTGCGATAGTGACACCGTCGTTTGTGATGAGGGGCGCGCCGTATTTCTTGTCAAGAACAACGTTTCTGCCCTTAGGACCGAGTGTTATTTTAACTGTGTTAGCAAGCTTGTCGATACCGCGAACGAGGGCATCTCTTGCTTCAATTCCGTAAAGAATATTCTTTGCCATAATAATATCTCCTTTTATTCAACTATTGCGAGAATGTCGTCCTCGGAGAGCACAACGTACTCAACACCGTCCATCTTAACGGACGTGCCTGCGTACTTGCTTGCGATTACCTTGTCGCCAACCTTGACGGACATAGGAACAAGCTTGCCATCCTCAACCTTGCCTGCGCCGATTGCGAGAACCTCTGCTATCTGGGGTTTTTCCTGCGCGGATGCGGTCAGGATAATACCCGTCTTTGTCTTTTCTTCTGCTTCTACGAACTTTATTACAACTCTGTTCTGTAAAGGCTTAAGTGTCATAATAAATTCCTCCTTTTGTTATGTGTAATAGATGTTTACTTGATGAAGTTTGGTTGTCTTAAAAACAATACAATCACAGTATATTTTACACTATATATTATAGGAAAATCAAGAGAGGAGAGCCAATGTTTACATCGAATTTACAAATGAAAGACTAAGTAAATAAAAGAATATCGACTAATATCGAAATATGGGGAACGCGCGAATAAGCAGTGCTGAAACCGCATAAATTTGACATTGAGAGGGGTGATAATTATGGCGTTAATAAATGATTTTCTGGGAATACTTACGCCCTTGATGCTCTTGTGCGCGGGAGCGTTTTTTTGCTTCAAACTAAGATTTTTTCACTTGAAACATCCTATAAAAATGTTCAAGACGATGACCAAAAGGGAAAACGCGGGTGGTGTGTCGCCTATCCGCGCATTGACGCTCGCTCTTGCGGGCACGCTTGGGGTGGGGAATATTGTTGGCGTGGCATCGTCAATTGCCCTTGGCGGCTACGGCTCGGTGCTGTGGATGTGGGTGTCGGCGTTTGTCGCGATGATACTAAAATATGCGGAAATAGTGTTGGCTATGCTTTATCGCAAGAGAGACGTAAACGGCGAGCTACACGGCGGCGCGTATTATTACATAAAGGCTTTTTTTCAATCGAAAGGACTAAAAAAAGTCGGCTCGGTACTGGGCGGTATGTTCGCTATACTTTGTCTGCTCAATACCGCGAGTATGGGAAGCATTGTTCAGGCAAATGCCATAAGTTCGGCTTTTGAGGGGCAGTTTGGGATACCCTTGTGGGTGACGGGCGGTGCTGTCGCCGTGGTGAGCTTGTTTATCATTATGGGCAATAGTGAGAGGATAAGCGCGTTTACCGAAAAAATAGTTTTTGTTATGAGTGTGGGGTACGTTGTGGTGTCGCTCGCCGCGCTGGTTATACACAAGGAGAGTGTATTACCCGCGTTTTCCAAGATTTTTGAGGACGCGTTTAATGTCAGAAGCGCAGGATTTGGCGTTATGGGATTTTTGTTTGCACGGTCATTTCGCATGGGGTGTATGCGAGGACTTATGTCCAACGAGGCGGGGTGTGGAACTGCGCCCACAGCTCACGCGACCTCAAACACAAAAAGCCCCGCAAAGCAAGGGCTTCTCGGCATATTTGAGGTGTTCGTGGACACGATACTATTGTGCAGCCTGACCGCACTTGTGATAATCGTGGCGGGTGAGGGCGTGCTTGCGTTTGCCGACAATCCTATGCTTATCACATTGAACGCCTACGCATCGCTCCTTGGTGGCTGGGCGGGGATTTATATTACCGTGTCGGTGCTGCTTTTCGGCTTTGCGACGATAGTTTGCTGGGCTCATTACGGACGCGAGGCGTTGGGATTTTTATGCAGGTCCAAGGTAGCGGGCAAAATATTCGTTTTTGTGTATTCGGGACTTGTGTTTTTTGGCGCGGTGTGCAGCGTCAGCTTTGCGTGGGAGCTTGCCGACCTCGCCATCGGGCTTATGACGGTTATAAACGTAGTTATACTTTGTCTTATGAGTGGCGAGGTCAAGCGGGAGACGGAGAAAATGATGATTGATTACCTGTAGGGGAGGTGCTGCGGCTTTTTGCCGCGGCGGAGGGGATTTGCTTGCAAATGAGGGGTCTCCCCTCCCGAAAGTGCAGAGTGCAGAGTTAAAGGGACGGCTTGCGCCGTCCCTTTAAAAATTATTTCTTAAACATAACCTTTTCGCTGTTGAACATTCTTGTCAGCACAAACACACCAACACCCATAACTGCGATATTTGTCACAGCCGTGAGGGCAATATGCAGAGCGTTTGCCTCAAACGAGAATATCTCCACAATGCACTGAACACTGTTATATACGGGAATAAAATACATCCAGACACTCTGCGAGGTGTTCCCGAGCATACCAGTGACACCTATAACCATTGAAAGTATCATAACGGGAGAAACGTAGGAGGTCGCTTCCTTCACGGATTTTGCAATACACGAGATTATTGAGACCACCGTGACAAACAGCAAAGTTGTAGATATGATAACAACGGCAAGGAACGCGTAATCCGACACGCCGTAAACACTTCCGTCAAACTCTGCCATGCCTCCGTAAAGCTTGGGCATGGAGGCGATAACTCCGATAGCGCTCGACGCGCCGCTGATAATAGAAAGCACGGACAGAGCAAGTATCTTACCAAGCGCGATGTCGCTTCGTTTTATAGGAGTTATAAGCAGAGTCGCGATAGTGCCGCGCTCCTTTTCGCCCGCTATCGACTCGGGCGCGACTGCCATACATCCCACGACGCAGAACATAACAAGCAGCATAGGCATTACCGTTGAGAACATAATGGATGCTATGCTTTCTTCACTTGCCATGTCGTAGGACTTTTCCGAGTTATTTATATCAAATTTGTTGGATATACTTGCCTCAAGTCCGTCAAGCAACGCCATAACCGAGGTATAAGCCACGCTGGATTTCTCCGACGTGGTGTTATAATAAACCTCCACGTTTGGCGCGGATTTATCGGGCGAGGGTGTATAGATGAGCATATCGTTCCAGAATTTTTCGGGGAAAACAACGAGCGCATCCAGCGTGCTGTCGGCGACCTGCGCCTTTGCGTCCTCAATATCACTTGTCTCTTTTATCTCAAAGATTTCCTCCGAGAACATACTCTGCATCTCGTCTGGACAGTTTATTACCGAAATAATCGGCTTGTAGTCCTCGTCAGTCGTGAATATATCCGACATAAAATTTCCCATCAGGGAGTAGATAACGTAAATAAGTATACCGGGGAGAATCAGGGAAGCAAGTGTTCGTCTGTCCTTGCAAAATCTCGCCATTTCCTTTTTGAATATCGTAAATATTGCGTGTGTTCTTTTCATTGCTCCTCACCTCCGCAATACTCGGAATATATCTCAAAAAATCTGTCCTCAAGGTTCTTGTCACCGCAAATATTCCCGAGTGTGTCGCAAATACACATCTTACCGTCAATGATAATGCCCACTCTGTCGCATATCTTCTCAATAAGACTGAAAATGTGTGTGGAGACGATTATGGTCTTGCCCTGCGCTTTAAGTGAGATAAGGAAATCCGTGACTATTTTTGCCGTAATAACGTCAAGTCCGTTTGTGGGCTCGTCAAATATTATCACGTCGGGGTCGTGGACGAGAGAAATGCAAAGGGAAGCCTTCTGTTTCATACCTGTGGAGAGGTCTGCAACCTTTACCTCGGCAAATTTGTCTATGCCGAACAACTCAAACATCTCCTTTTTACGTGCCTTTGCTACATCGGGGTCAATACCGTGGAGCGAGGAGAAAAAGTCGTACAGATAATTTGGCGTGAAGAATTCCTCAAGCTTGAGTTCACTCGTAAGGAAGCCGATCTTTGAGCGAACCTCATTTTGCTGACTTACAATACTTGCGCCGTCGATAAATGCGTCGCCCTCGTCGGGCTTTATAAGTGTGGCAAGCATACGCAGAGTGGTGGTTTTTCCCGCACCGTTAGGGCCTAAAAGACCAAAAATCTCGCCGCTGTATGCGGTAAATGACAAATTATCAACCGCCGTGCGTACCTTTACGTTCTGCTTTTCTATCTTTTGCTGCTTTTTTGAAAGTGTAAAGGTCTTTTTCAAATTGTTTACAACTATCAGTTCTTTCATAAAAACTCCTTTGGTTAGTTTATAACATCACTTCTTATCGAGAAAATTCTGTTTATCTCCTGCGACAATTCGGGGTAAGACGCAAGCTCACGGTCGGATGCTATCAATGCACCTGCCTCAGCGAACGCGTCGGTCATAAGGCTTGTGTCATCGCACATATCCGCAAGTTTGAAGCCTATATCTCCACTTTGACGAATACTGCTCGACGTGCTTGTGGAGAGGAAGTCACCCGGTCCGCGAAGCTTTAAGTCCTCCTCGGCTATCTCAAAGCCGTTGTAGGAATTACACATTGTCTTAAGTCGCCTTGTCGCCACCTCGCCAAGCCCCGACAGGGTAGGTGTGCCCGAAACAAGCACGCAATATGACTTGCGCTTGCCACGTCCAACTCGTCCGCGGAGCTGATGAAGCTGGGACAGACCGAATCTCTCGGCATTTTCAACTATCATAAGGCTTGCGTTGGGGACGTTCACTCCAACCTCAATGACTGTGGTTGATACAAGAACGTCCACCTCGCCGTTGCAAAAGCGTTCCATTACCGCGTCCTTGTCCTTGACCTTCATTCTGCCGTGAACGTACGCGATATTCAGCTCGGGCATACGGGCAGATAGCTCGTCTGCATATTGAGTCGCCGCTTTGAGTGGCGTTTTTTCTTTTTTCTCAAAGCCCAAGAAGCTCTCAAATCCTATATCCGAGAAGAGAATTTGGTCGTCGGACTCATCCTCTGCCTCCTCGACTGCGGGGCAGACTATATAGACCTGACCGCCCTCCGCGACGTTCTTTTTGATAAAGCCGTCGAGGCGTTCTCTGTATCCCTCATCAACAAGGAATGTGTCAACCCGCTGTCGTCCTGCGGGCATCTCGTCAATTTTGGACACCTTGAGGTCGCCGTACATAACGAGCGCGAGCGAGCGAGGGATAGGCGTTGCGCTCATAACAAGCACGTGCGTGTGGTTGTTGCGCTCGGAGAGAGCCGCGCGCTGACCAACGCCAAAGCGGTGCTGCTCGTCCGTGATAACAAGTCCTGCGTCCGAGAATTTGACCCCCTCGGAGATAAGCGCCTGCGTACCGATAACTATATCTATTCTGTCATCACCCGTCGAAGCTATCTGCTCGTGGATTTTCCGCTTTTTCGCGGGAGTCAGTGAGCCCGTGAGAAGCGCGCATTTTATGCCGAGCTTTTCAAAAAGGGGAGAGAGGTCGGCAAAGTGTTGATTTGCAAGTATTTCCGTGGGTGCCATCAACGCGGCTTGGTGTCCGTTCTTGATTGCTATATACATTGCCGCCGCGGCGCAGACAGTCTTGCCGCAACCAACGTCGCCGATAAGTATTCTGCCCATAGGCATATCCTTTGCCATATCTCTGCGAATATCGTCTATGGCACGGACTTGCGCGCCCGTGAGAGTGTAGGGCAACAGCTCAAGCAGGGGAGTAATATCTCCGTCCGAGCAGACGGGTGCTTTATATCTTTGCGTTTCGCCCGACGAGCGACCTATACCTGCGGCAAACATAAAGAACTCGTCAAAGACAAGTCTGCGCTTGGCTATCCCAAGTGACTGATAATCGCTCGGACTGTGTATTTGCGAGAGAGCAAAATGCAGAGTGCAAAGATTGTACTTTTCTCTTATATGCTTGGGCATATAGTCGGGTATATCCTTTGCGAGCGTAAGTGCCGCATCGATATGCGTGGCTATTACCTTTTGGCTCAGTCCCTCGGTAAGCTTGTATATCGACGCGAGAGGGGGGAGAGGTATGCTTTCTGTGTACGCCTCTGCAACAGGCGAGGTCATTGTCACCTTTTTACCCTGACGCTCGACTTTGCCCCAAAATCTGAAGGTGTCGCCAACGTGGAATTTATCCTTAAGATAATTCTGATTAAAATATGTTATCTCGCACGTGCCACTCTCGTCAAACGCTCGGAATTTGAGAAGCGACATTCCGCGTCGGATAAGACTTACTCTCGGCTCTGTTGCCACGGTTAATATCATTGCGTTTTTTATGTCCTCACGCGCGGCGGAGAGGGGAACAATAAATCCTCTGTTCTCGTAAGCGCGGGGGAAGAAATACAAAAGGTCGCCTATTGTAAACACGCCAAGCGAGGCGTACGCCGCCGCCTTTGCCTTGCCAACGCCGTAGAGGTCTGTTATGGGAATCTGATGTATGTTTTTCATATTATTCCTCCGTGTCAGGCTGCGGTTTATCTGCCTTGGTGTCAGTAATGTCGGCGAGGGGATTTGAGTTCATTGCGTTCATCATATTCTTGTCCGAGACGTGCGTGTATATCTGCGTGGTGTTAAGCTGCTCGTGACCGAGGATATCCTTGAGCACTCGGATGTCCACGTTGCCAGATTGGTACATAAGAGTCGCAGCGGTGTGACGGAGCTTGTGGACGGAATAATGCTTAGCACCCAGACCCGCCGCATCAAGATACTTATAGACCATAGCCTGAACAGTTTTATTGCTTATACGCTTGTCGCGGTTGGAGAGAAATACTGCTTTTTCGGGGAGCTTGCGGTTGATTTCGTCAAGTCTGTCGCCCGAAAGATACTCGGAAAGCACGGTTTTGCACGCGCTGTTCAGGTAAATGATGCGCTCCTTGCTGCCCTTACCGATAACGCGCACGTGTGAAAGCTCGCGGTCGATGTCAGAAATGTTGAGTCCGACAAGCTCGGAAAGTCGCATACCGCAGTTGAGAAAAAGGGTAATTATACACAAGTCGCGCAGACGTGATTTTGATTCCACGTCGTTTCTTACCGCGTCAAGAAGTAGCTTTGATTCCTGAAGTGAGAGGAATTTTGGGAGAGTTTTTTTACGCTTAGGCGATTCGATATTTGCCGCGGGATTTTCCTCAAGATAACCGCGCTTTACAGTCATAAACTTGAAAAGTCCCTTAATCGCTGAGAGCTTTCGGGATTTTGACGCCCACATATTTTTGCGGATATTGCCCGTGTAGAGCAGAAAGTCGTAAATCTGCTCGGTGCGGATGCTTTTTATGTATTCAATATCAATTTTTGAAATATCAATCTCGACAAACTCGTCGGAGTCGGGGTGGATGCCCGAGTCTTTGGCGAGAAGATACCTGAAAAACGTGCGAAGGTCTAAAAGATACTCCTCCACAGTTTTCTGCGAGCAGCCCTGAATTGAGGTTTTGTATGATGCAAATTCACGCACGACAGACGGGAATTCGTCTATGTTTACAGAGTATGGCATACATCTCTCCTTTCAAAATTATACAAAATCAGTCTCTATAAATACATTATACAATGACTGACTATTTATTTAGTGGATAATCTGTAAATTTTCTGCAATCCTTGTTGAAAAAAAGGGAGGAATTAGTTATAATTAAGAGGAACTAATTTTAGGGAGAATACTTATGAAAGACTTTTTTGAAAAGCATTCCTATAATGCAGTCAAGCTGCTTTTGAATCAGATAGTTATCGGTATATTTTTCGGCGTTGGATTTTTGTTTGTGGCGAATAAGCTTGAAAGTCCCGCATTTAAGATAGCCGCGTCTATACTTTCAATAATTTTTTATCTTTTTCTTGAATTTACTGTTGCGTACAAGCTTGGTGCGGACGACAGAATTTCGGTTGACCTTGGAAAGACCAAGCCCGATTATCTGATTCCCGTAAAGCTCTGGTTGCTTGCAAACTCCATAAATCTTTTGCTTGCGGTATTTATCGCGCTGGGACAGATATTCTCGAATGTTGAATTTTTCGGTGCAGTATGCGGAGTATGTGTCACTATCGCTATGATAATCGAGGGAATGTACGTGGGAATACTTCTACTCGTTCCTCATTGGAGTATGTATTTCCTTATAACGCTCCCCGCGCTTGTCGTAGTGTTTCTTTCCTACGTTGTCGGACTTAAGAGCAAGAAGATTGCGAAGATGTTTGAATTCCAGTATCCCGAAAGCGACAGACCCGATCCAAAAAATAAGAAATAATAGGTTGTGATACCAAAAGGGCGGTGCATTGCACCGCCCTTTGTTGTATTAAAGATTATTCTTTTCTTTGTAGTAATTCATAAGACAACCGCAAAGGAGAATCTGCTTTTCTTCCTCGGTGAGTCCCTTTACGTAGAGGGTCAGAGGCTCTGTCGAGCCGTCCTTCTTTATTACTGTTGCGCTGAATTTCTCGTCGCCATTGATAAGCGACTGTCTTATGCCGCCGACATATACGCAGTCGCCCTGCTCGTACTCGAACTTTGTGTCGGGAGCAAGCGTGAAGGGAAGAATACCCCAGTTGATACAGTTGGAACGGTATCTTTTGGTTGCAAACTCATAGCAGATGTTGCCAAAACCACCAAGCACCTTCTGGCAGGACGCAGCCTGCTCGCGCGCTGAGCCGTCACCCGGCTTGTTTGCGAATACGCAAGAGCCAAACTGTGTGTTCTTTGCGAGCTTTTCCGCATCGCCAACCTTGGAGAGCAGAGACATAAGCTTATCTGACGGCGTACCCTCGCGGCGTAATTTCTCGTCAGCCGCAACCGCCTTTGAGTTGCCCACGTACTCGGGAACACGGCGGGATAGCGCGTATTCCGAAAGGCGCAGAGGATTGGAACGGAGAGACGACGTTTCACCCGAGGGGATAAGCTCGTCCGTGGTAGTCACGGGATCGTGAATGACCGCCGCAAGCTCAAGCAGGAGATTGTCGGAGAGCTCGTACTGATCGGGCCAGCTCGTGATATTAGGACCGAGGATAAGCTCTGTCTCGGGCTGGGGCTTGCTGTAGCCGTAGTAAAGTCTCTTTTCATATACGGACTTATCAAATGAATACTCAAGAGGAGTGTAATCATAATCAATATCCGTTGCCGCCGTTATTTTGCCACCGTTTGCCGCAGTTGCCGCGATTGAACGCGCGTCCATGAGAGCGACACCCGATATCTGTCCCTCACCGGGCTTTGAGCCCTCACGGTTAGGGAAATTACGTGTGGTATGACGGAGAGAAAGACCGTTGTTTGCGGGCACGTCTCCTGCGCCGAAGCAGGGACCGCAGAACGAGGGCTTAATTACAGCTCCTGCCGCCAAAAGATCAGCCGTGACACCCTTGCGAGTAAGCTCAAGGGATACGGGAACGCTTGTAGGATATACGGAAAGATTGAAATAGTCGTTGCCAACGCTCTTGTCCTTGAGGATCGCGCTCGCTTCAACTATGCTGTCGAACATACCGCCAGAGCAGCCTGCGATGATACCCTGATCAGCAAGAACCGAGCCGTCAGGCTGTATCTTTGAGATAAGGTCAAGCTTGCACTTGGGGAACTTCTTTTTAGCTTCTTCTTCAACCGACGCGAGTATTTGCTCTGCGTTCTCAACAAACTCGTGAATAGTATAGACATTTGAGGGGTGGAAAGGGAGAGCTATCATAGACTCAATTTCAGAAAGGTCAATCTCGATAAGAGAGTCGTAGTAGGCTGTACCATTAGGAGCAAGACGCTTGTACTGTTCGGGGCGTCCGTGAGCCTCGTAGTGCTTCTGCACTACATCATCGGTCTCCCAAATGGACGAAAGACAGGTCGTCTCCGTAGTCATAACGTCAATACCGTTTCTGAAGTCGATGGGAAGATTCTTTACACCGGGGCCAACGAACTCCAGCACCTTGTTCTTTACAAATCCCTCCTTGAAGGTTGCGCCGACGAGTGCGAGAGCTACGTCGTGAGGGCCTATGCCGTGCCTCGGGGTACCTGTGAGGTAAACGAGAACTACCTCGGGGGATTTTATGTCGTACGTGTCGCGGAGAAGCTGCTTTACAAGCTCGGGACCGCCCTCGCCAACGCCCATAGTACCGAGTGCACCATAACGTGTATGTGAGTCTGAGCCGAGAATCATTTTGCCGCATCCTGCGAGCTCCTCGCGCGCATACGAGTGGATGACCGACTGATTTGCGGGAACGTAAATGCCGCCGTATTTTTTAGCCGCGGACAGACCGAAAACATGGTCGTCCTCGTTTATCGTACCGCCCACCGCACAAAGACTGTTGTGGCAGTTTGTCATTGCGTATGGAATGGGGAATTCCTTGAGACCGCCTATGCGCGCGGTCTGGATAATACCAACGTATGTAATATCGTGAGATACGAGCGCATCAAACTTTATCTTGAGAGCCTCGTCATTTCCCGACGTGTTGTGTGCAGAAAGAATGGAAGCGGTTATGGTGTTTTTTCTCGCTTCTGCCGCAGATATGGGAGATGTTTCACATACCTTGCCGTCGCAAAGAAACACGCCGCCTGCGTGGAGCTTTACCATTTGAAAGTCCTCCTTTTATGGAAATTTGAAAAATCATATTTATTATATCATTCTTTCACGATTTAGTCAAGTAAAATGTGAAAATACAGAGTCTGCTTTTTTCTATAAAAAATTCTCAAAACGACTTGCAAAAAAAATAATAGTGTGATATAATTAAATTGTATTATTGTGCATGTGCAAAAAAATGCGGAAAGTTTAGGTTTAGTTATATGGAAAAAATAAAAAGCGTAATTAAAGACAACCTCTTACTTATAATGTCCATTGCGGCAGGAGTGCTTATTCTTGGCGGAGTGGCACTTATCGTGCTCGGTATAACACTTGCAAATACCACGTTCTTTAAGGTGATGTTTATCATAATGTCTATCGTTATGGTGCTCCTTGGATGTGTTATTACATACTTTGTGCTTCTTGTAAAAGACAACGGACTTGAGGATGAAGAGCCTAATCTGTTCCTGTACGATGCAGAAACAGAAAGAAATCTTAGCGCGGACGTGCTTACATTTGACCTTGTAAATAAGAGAATGTCGTTCTTTATGAGCCGTGTTTCAAACAGCATCAGAGAGATATGGACAGAGAATGTTTTTGATAATGACGAGACATTTGACGACGTTGACGAGCTCAAGACTCTTCTTGCTTACAAGATGATATATGACCTTGCGGACAAGGATATTCCAGGACTTTGGGAGCTTTATCTCAACGCTGACTCCGAGCTTATTTGTGATATTCAGGAGAATATCGCAAACAATGGCGATGAGTTTGGTAAATACATTGTGAAGCTCCACGCTACCGCAAACGGAAGCTACGAAAAGAGCAGAAAGTTCCTCACGGACAACAAGGCGTATCTTGAGAACAAGATGTTCAACTGCGCCAAGAGAAATATTGAAAAGTTCTGATTACAAATAAGCTTCGGCGGAACAAAATGTTCCGCCGAAAGCATATCCTATAAATTTGAGGGAAGGGAGAATACCGTGTTTAATCTGAAAATTGCAGATATTGTCATGGAAATAGACAACAAGCAGTCATACATATACGAATACTGTAAGGATTGGGTTTGCGACGGCACTCCCAATTTCAGAGTGGGAGTTTCGGCAGACGAAATAAACAAATATATAGCGAGCTGTGGATACAACACAAATCCCAGAGTAGTTGAGAGAGTGCTACTGTCCAGAAAAATCGCAGCGAAGCTTTCACCTTATCATGCGTTTCTTTTGCACGGCGCGGTGGTTGAATTTGAAGGCGAAGGCATAATATTCTCGGCAAAGCGCGGAGTTGGAAAGACAACTCACGTAAACCTTTGGAGAGAAGCGTTTGGAGACAGAGTAAAGATTGTCAATGGCGATAAGCCTGTAATTAGGCGCGAGGGCAATACCTTTACCGCTTACAGTACTCCTTGGAGAGGAAAAGAAAATCTTGGTGACAATTCATCTGTAAAGGTTAAAAAGCTTTGCTTTATTAAGCGCGCGGACACTCCGTCGGTTGAAAAAATATCCGCAAAGCAGGCGTGGACACGTCTGTGCAGACAGACTGTATATCCCGAGAACAGTGAGATGTATGACGTTTTTGCCAAGGATATGGCGGACTTTCTCAGGTCGGTGGAGATTTACGTTATCTCGGTCAATCAGGACGTAGAGTCTGCTGTTTACGTAAAAAATAAAATATTAACGGTTTGATATATCGGCGATAGTGTTGTAATGCTCCGCAAGTCTGTTCCAAGTCACGCGGTCAACGACACCTGTTGGAGTCAGACCGTTTTTTTGTTGAAATTTAAGAACTGCGTCTCTTGTCGCGTCGTCGTAAATTCCCGACAACTGTATATCTCCGAAGTTATATTCTGTGCCAAGCTCGCGTAAAACGTACTGCAATATTTGCAGATGTATCGGCGAGCTTTCTCTGTCCCAAAAATAGTCTGCGGGATACCTCGGGAAAATTCTTATAGGTTCGGTTGGAGAGTGAAATCTGCGGGATTTGTCTGCCTCTTCCTTTAGTCGTTCCCACGTTTCAAGGTTTGCTACTCCCGTCTCGGGAAGCCCGTATTTGCGCTGAAAGCTCTTGAGGGAGTCCTGCGTTTCCTTGCCCCATATTCCGTCTATCGCGACGCTATAGATGTCGTCATCGTGATATGAGAGCTGCCTTAGATTTGTTTGTATATAGGATACCGAATCCTGAAGGCTCTGAGGCTCTGTCTGCGCCCCCGAAAAACTGTTTGAGTTATTGTACATATTACGCACCCCTTTTCTTACTCGCCTATATTGTAGCCCGGAAACTGACCGCTTTGCGGTTGTGTGCCATTGTAAAGGTCGCTGTAGATATCAGCTATTCTGTCCCATGTGACAGGACCGACTGTACCCGTTGCGGGCAGACCGAAAAGCTCCTGAAAAGCTATTACGGATTCTTGCGTGCGTTGTCCAAAATATCCCGTGGGATTTACGGGGGGGATCTCTGAGTAATAATTGGATATGTAGTTGAGATATTCCTGAATTACTCTGACCGCCTCAGACTCCGAGCCGATATTCAAAAATACACCTGGGAAAGGAATGGTGTTGCCCTCGCGGTATTCAATAGGAATAGTCCGCACTATTCCTATGTAAGCATTATATATGGCTCTCCAGGTCTCTTCGCCGACAACTCCGTCGGGGTTAAGCCCGAATACGTTCTGCGCGGCGATAACTGCGGCTTTTGTAGATGCGCCAAACACTCCATCCATAGATACCGAGGGGATAGTGTCGTAAAATTCCGAGAGATAATCAAGATAGTATTGCAGAGTCGTCACGCCTATTCCGCGACTACCCTCGGAGAGATTTCCGGGGAACTGACGGGTGATCTCCTCAAGTGTTATTCCTTCGGAGTTAAGCGCGTTTATGCGCTTAACGCTGTTATAAATGTTTTGAAGTTTATACCAGGTCGCTTTGCCGATAATACCGTCGGGGGTAAGGCCGAAGACCTCCTGAAACTTTCTTACTGCGGCGTCGGTATCCTCGGAGAAAAAGCCAAAAGGAGGGTTGATTTTCGGTATTGCGGGGAAGTTTGCGGATATGCGGTTGAGTCTTATCTGCGCGCTTCTGACGTCATCTCCCGTGCTTCCGAGCTGCAAAGGATAGCTTGGAACACTTGCTGTAATACCTCTGACAGGCGCGTTTTGCACAATGTCTATATCATCTCCGTAGTAGTATGTGAGTATGTCGTATGGTGTGTAGCCCTGATTGGCAAGATCAAGTGAGCCCCATTGAGACAAGCCGTTGCATGTGACCTCTATTCCGTCGCAATACTGCGCAAAAAGCGGCTCCACGTTTCCTTGACGGCTTATATAGTTGTTGAATATTTCATCTACTATACTTTGTACGTTGTCGAATATGTCACGTCCGTTGACGAAGCTTTGGTCTATGGCAATGGAGTTGGTGATGTCAAAATCATATCCGCGCGAGCGATAATATTCCGTGTATATGCGATTGAGCGCAAATGATATCTGCGCGTATATGTTTGCGCGCAATGCGCTCTCGGGCCAGGTGGGGAATACCTCACTGGAGGCTACGTTTGCAATATAGTCGGCAAAGCGGACGGTGACGTTTGGCGCGTCTGAGTCGGGCGGACCGAGGTGGACTGTTATAAATTCAGGGATATACGGTTGGTTTGGCATGAGGTTAGTCCTTTCAAGTGTTTTGATTTGTCTGGTCGAGCCTTGGGGCTTCGCTCTCGTAGAATATTCCCGGATTGTAAGGATCAGCTCTGTCAGTCTCACTGTTTTCGGGCAGAGGTACGAGGTCAGCATTCTGCACTGCGGTGACACCGTCAAATACGGGAACGTTTATATACTGCTGATTATTGTATCCGTCCTTTTGAATCTCAACTACGTATGAGGAATAGCTTTTCCCGTTTCCAGGAGAGAGAGACATCGACTTTGGCGGAGTGGGAAGTGATATTTTTTCGGTAAGTCCCGAGGAGTTAGTTCTAAGGGTGGCAACTATGTCTCCGCCGCTGCCGGTACCGTACTCACTGACAGTCACAAGCGCGTTCTCAAGCGGTATAGCGCCGCTTGCCGTGGTCACTCGCACAACTATTGATCCCATTCCTGTTCCTTGTACTTGAGGAGCTTGAGGTGGCGGTGTTTGGTGCTGCGGAGCTTGGGGTTGAGGAGTCTGCGGTACTGGGGTGTTCATTTGAGCTTGGTGAGGGCGAAACTGAAAGCTGCTGTTATAAGGGCTTGGCTCGGGAATCCTTCGGGGCGGGGTGCTTTGCTGGGGAGTACTCGCGCGATTTCTTCTGTTTGGGTTGCTTATATACATCTGATGACCTCCTTTTTTGTTCTAATACATAATATGCGATTGCCAAATTTGTGTGATTTAGAGAAAAATAAATATTGATGTTGCAATAAGACCGAAAATAAGTTATAATGAAGTATAAAATGTTCTTGGAGGACACAAATGAAAAAATATATTCTTGCGCTTGATGAGGGGACAACGAGCGCGCGAGCAATACTTTTTGACAAAAATGCAAATATTATCTCGATGGCTCAGCACGAGATAAGACAAATTTATCCCCAACCGGGTTGGGTGGAGCAGGACCCTATGGAAATATACGCTAATCAGTATGCCTCTCTTACTGAGTGTGTGGTTAAGAGTGGTGTTTCTCCGTCCGAGATAGCTGCGGTGGGTATTACCAATCAGCGAGAGACAACGGTGGTATGGAATCGCCGCACAGGCAAGCCCATATATAATGCTATCGTATGGCAGTGCCGTCGTACGTCGGATATATGCAAGGACTTGGAGTGTGACGGATATTTCGAATATATACAGAGTACAACAGGACTCCGCATTGACCCGTATTTCAGCGGAACTAAGGTAAAATGGATACTTGATAACGTTCCGGGCGCACGTGAGCTTGCTGAAGCAGGCGAGCTTATGTTCGGTACGGTGGATACGTGGATAGTTTGGAAACTGACCAAAGGAAAATCCTTTGTCACGGACAGGACAAATGCATCAAGAACAATGCTTTGTAATATACACACGGGACAGTGGGACGAGAAGATGTTGGACATTCTTGATATTCCCGCGTCAATGCTTCCCGAGATAAAGAGCAGTAGCGAGATATTCGGTTATTTTGACTGCATGGGAGAGCAAGTACCTATTTCGGGAATCGCGGGTGACCAGCAAGCAGCGCTTTTCGGCCAGTGTTGCTTTGAGGCGGGCACTGCCAAAAATACATACGGTACGGGATGCTTTTTGTTGGCTCACACGGGAAATACCGCGATACAGAGCTCAAACGGACTTCTCACGACTATAGCCGCATCCGAGAGTGGCAGACCTATTGAGTATGCTATTGAGGGTAGCGTTTTTGTTGGCGGCGCTGTAATTCAGTGGCTTCGCGACGAGATAAAGCTTATAGAAAGATCTGTGGACAGCGAGGCTGTAGCGCTTAAGGTCATTGATAGCGGCGGGGTGTACATTGTGCCCGCATTTGCGGGACTTGGCGCGCCACATTGGGATATGAATGCGCGCGGAACTGTCGTCGGTATTACGCGCGGCACGAATGCAAATCATATAGTCCGCGCGTCACTTGAGTCTATCGCGTATCAAACGAATGACGTGATAAGCGCGATGGATCAGGATATGGAAAGCATTTCGGGTCACGGCAGGATAAATTCGCTCAAGGTGGACGGCGGAGCGTCGGCTAACAATCTGCTTATGCAGATTCAGGCGGACATTTCGGATATTGATGTTTGCACCTCAAAATCCGCCGAGGCAACTGCGCTCGGCGCGGCGTACCTTGCAGGTCTTGCAGTAGGCTTTTTTAAGGACAGAGACGAGCTTAAGAGCAAGACCGAGACAAGCAGAGTATATAATCCGTCGATAGACACTGAAAAAAGAAAGACGCTGCTGAATGGTTGGAGCAGAGCAGTAAGAGCTTGTAGGACGTTTACCTGCGAGGAGGAAAATTGATATGAGTATTAACGTAAGAATTTTCAAGGTCTTGTCAAGCGATGGCATACACAACCTTGCGGGAGTGGTATATGAGCCCGAGTGCGAGGCAAAGGGATATTTTCATATAGTCCACGGAATGACCGAGCATATCGGCAGATATGACAGATTTATGCGGGATATGGCAGAGCAGGGTTATATCTGCTTTGGATACGACCACCTCGGTCACGGATATACGGCAAATGACGATTCCGAGCTTGGATATATAGCGGACAAAGACGGCTGGGATTATCTTTGCCGAGACGTTAAGGTATTTTCGGACGCGGTTATGTCCGAGTACGGCGATGACAAGCCGTATATACTTATGGGACACAGTATGGGGTCTTTTGTTGTGCGCGTTGCCACTGAAAAATACGTCAAACCCGACAGACTGATAGTTATGGGCACGTCAGGCCCCAATCCCGCGGCAGATGCAGGACTTGCTTTGATTTCGGTTATAAAACTTTTCAAGGGAGACAAGCATTTTTCCAAGTTTATAGACAATCTCTCATTTGGCTCTTATAACGACCACTTTGGCGGAGGCAGCGAAAGCGACCCAAAGCCGTGGCTTACAAACGATGTATCAATCCTAGAGAAATATTACGCGGATAGGTTCTGCACGTTCAATTTCAGCGTGAGTGCTATGGGCGACCTTATAAGACTTATTAAGGAATGCAATCGTGCGGACTGGTATAAGGGTATTTCCCAGTCTATGCCTGTACTTCTTGTCTCGGGTGCGGACGACCCCGTTGGCAATTACGGCAAGGGCGTGCAGACAGTCTGTGAGGGTCTCAAGGAGCAGGGAATTGATACCAAGTGTATTATCTACCCCGAGGCTCGCCACGAGATACTCAACGACTTTACATACGATCAAGTAAAAGAAGATATAATTGCATTTATAAATTAAATAACAAAGCAGGGCAAGCGTTAAGCTTGCCCTGCTTTATTTGAAAGGTATTCAACAGTAGTTTTTTAATACAAAAAAATTGGCAGAGCGTGTCGCTCTGCCAAAAGGTCAGTTGTTCTTTCTGAATACGTTTTGTGTGCAGCCCTTGTCAAAGCTGGGGTTGAACGCATAGAAATTCTTGGAGTCAAGATTATCCTGAGTGATTCTCAAGGCATCGCCGAAACGCTGATAATGCACTACCTCACGCTGACGTAAGAACTTAATAGGCTCTTTTACGTCGGGGTCGTCAACAAGTCGGAGGATATTGTCGTACGTTGTGCGAGCCTTTTGCTCTGCCGCCAAGTCTTCGTGCAGGTCGGTGATGATGTCGCCCTTGACACCGATGTATTTCATATCGAAGGGAACACCCGAGGCGGCGACTGGGTAAACTCCCGTTGTGTGATCCACAAAGTAGTTTGCGAAGGGAGTTTTAGCGATCTCCTCCTCGGACACGTTTGCTGTAAGCTGGTGCAAAATAGCCGCGATCATCTCTACGTGGGCGAGCTCTTCCGTGCC
>JAZOUO010000084.1:0-2237 GCA_045658225.1 Eubacteriales bacterium | reverse complement strand
TTTTGTGGAGAACAAGCGCGCATTCCACAACTTTGGAAACAAGCTCGTCCGTTGGCTTATCAACAAGCTTTTTTCTGGCGATGTCAAGGATATAATGACGGGATACCGAGCGTTCAGCTATGACTTTGTAAAGCTTATGCCCATTGAGAGCGCAGGCTTTGAGGTCGAGACGGAAATGACCATAAACGCGCTTGATAAAAGGTTCAATATACGCGAGATACCCGTGCAGTACAGAGACAGACCTGAGGGAAGTGTCTCCAAACTTAATACTGTAAAGGACGGTATGCGTGTAATAGGAACGATATTCAGAATGTTTAAGAATTACAGACCTATGATATTCTTCGGTCTTGTTGCGGCTGTGCTGTTTCTTGTAGGTGCGGGAATGTTCACTTCTGTGTTCGTGGAATTTCTGAACACGGGTGTGGTGCTTCGTCTGCCCACGCTGATAGTCTCCACGGTGACGGCGCTTGCTGCAATAATATTCTTTGCGATAGGACTTATACTTGATATAATCATACGCAAGCACAGACAAAATGCGCTGGTCCAGATAAACTGTATATCTAAAAGATAATGCCACTTTAAGAAAGGAAAAATAAAATGAAAAAGACAGTACTTAAGGCTTATGCGAAGCTTATCGCTCTTTCGGGCGTATCGGTAAGAAAAAAGGACATCGTTATAATAAACGCGGGACTTGATCAGCCCGAGTTTGTAAATATGGTAGTGGAGGAATGCTACCGCGCTGGCGCGCAGAAGGTAATAGTTGATTGGAGCTATCCAGCAGTCAGCAAGACAAACATAAAATATATGAAGCCCGCAGTTCTTGGCAAGGTGGAGATGTTTGAGGAGGAAAGACTCAAGTACCGTCTTGAGAAAAACCCCGCGATGATTTATCTAATCTCCGACGATCCCAACGCTTTCAAGGGCATAGACCAGAGAAAGTATGCAAATGCGATGAAGGAAAAAATGAAGGTTATAAAGCCATACAGAGACCAGATGGATAACAAGTACAAGTGGTGCATCGCGGCAGTTCCCGGAGAGGCTTGGGCGAAGATGGTTTTCCCCGGAGTTCGTGCGTCGGTTGCTGTTGAAAAGCTTTGGGAGGCAATACTCTACACCTCTCGCGTAATAGACAAGGACGGCAATCTCCTTGACCCAATTGCCGAGTGGGACAAGCACAACGCAAGCTTTGCACAAAAGTGTAAGCTTCTCAATGAGGCAGGACTTGTTGCTCTTGAATATAAGGCGTCCAACGGTACAGACCTCAAGGTTGGACTTATGGAGCAGGGTATATTCCTCGGCGGCGGAGAGTACACTCTCGGTACCAACGAGTATTTCAATCCCAATATTCCCACCGAGGAGGTATTCACGACTCCCAAGGCGGGCGAGTGCGAGGGAATTGTTTATTCCTCTATGCCTCTTTCCTACAACGGCGAGATAATCGACAATTTCAGCATGCGCTTTGAGAACGGAAGAGTTGTTGAGGCAAAGGCAGAAAAGAATGAGGCGTTGCTTCTTGAGATGATAGGAATGGACGAGGGCGCGGCAATGCTTGGTGAGTGCGCGCTTGTGCCCCACGATTCTCCTATTCAGAACAGCGGTATTATGTTCTATGAGACCTTGTTTGACGAAAATGCATCCTGCCATTTCGCAATAGGCAGAGGCTTTACAAACGCGGTCAGAGACTACGACAAGTACACGAATGAGGAAATGAAGGAAATGGGAGTTAACGACTCTGCCATCCACGTTGACTTTATGATAGGAACTGCCGATATGTCTATTGTCGGTATTAAAAAGAACGGCGAAAGATTCGAGATCTTCAAAAACGGAAATTGGGCGTTTTAAGTTTTGAGGGTTTCGTGTCGGGATATTAAACTTTAAGGAGATTGGATATGCCAAGAAAACCGAAACCCAAAAACACCTTGAGCGCAGGGCAGAGAGCCGCGCTGTATGAGCAGGAACAGAAAAATCGCCTGAGTGAGCTGTCAGCTGAGGGCGAGAGAGCGTTGGAGCAGACTGGAGCTCAGGCAGAACCGACAGCTCCCGAAAATCCTGCAGCGCAAAAAAATAAAGAAAAGCCGCAAATAGCAACAGTCAAAGTAAATCTTGACGCGACGGGCGATAAGATAAATAGTCTGCACGGAGTTTGCAATGGACCGCTGTCGCAGTATGCCGATACGTCGGGACTTTTCAAAAAGGCAAAAGTGCCGTACATAAGATTTGATAAGACCGAGGGCGCA
>JAZOUO010000083.1:0-40576 GCA_045658225.1 Eubacteriales bacterium | reverse complement strand
CGTCGTATTTTTCGGTCTCCTCGGCAAGATCTCTGTACCATACGGCGTAGTCGTTCTCGTCAATTTCAATTATGGGAGCGTTGATATCAAAGGGCAACGGGTCCTCTATCTCGTCATACTCGACGTGTCCGTCGGGATAATCGTAGGTAATGGACGCGCGTCGGGAGATACCGCGGACTATTTTGTGTACCTCCTCCTTGTCGATGTTCTCGGGGGTACGGTTGAGGACTATCATCTCGCAGTCAAGAAGCTTGTCTACCATAAGCGAGCGCATATTCGCGTTATAAGTGAAGAACGTGTTTGCGTCCGCAAACATCATGTTCTGGAAAATAAACCAATCCTTCGGGAGATTTTCGTACAAGTCCTTAAGCATCCACATGCCGTTGTACTCAATAATTACACGGTCTATTTTGTGACCGTTACGGCAGGCGTCGAGCTTTTCAGGCGTGAGGTCGGAGACGCCGTCAATAGTTGCAAAATAAACGTTCTTTCCGTAGAAAAGCGTGGGGTCAAGTTCCTCGATACCCTCCTCGCAGAGGATTATAAGAGTCTTTTCGCCTGTATTGAAGCGCTCGTCGCACATGGACTCCTGAATTATATGGGTCTTTCCGCCCTCAAGAAAGCCTGTGAAAAGATATACGGGAATATTCGGTGTCATATTATACCCTCCCTATCACATAAAGAGCGAGATTATCGCGTCTTTGTTCATTTTTGAGCCTATAACGCAAAGTCTGCCGATTACAGACGCACTGCCAAAACGCACGTCGGGCTCACCGGGAATATAATCGAAATGAATCCATCTGCCGTCGTCAGACGCAACTATTCCCTTTGCACGCAAAATTATGCCGTATTTCTGCTCGTCGCAAAGCTCGGTAAGAGCCGCCTGAAGCTCGTCTGCGTTGAACTTCTTTGTGGTCTCCGTGCCCCAGCTCTCGAACACCTCGTCGGCATGATGATGGTGGTGACCGCAGGAGCAGTTTCCGTGCTCATCGTAGTGATGCTCATGCTTATGGTGACAGCACTCATCGTGATCGTGATCGTGATGGTGATGCTCGTGGTGGTCATGCTCATGACAGCACTCGTCGTGGTCGTGATGATGGTGGTGTTCGTGGTGGTCATGGTCATGACAACACTCGTCGTGGTCGTGATGATGGTGGTGTTCGTGGTGGTCATGGTCATGACAGCACTCATCGTGATCGTGGTGATGATGGTGCTCGTGGTCGTGATGACAACACTCATCGTGATCGTGGTGATGATGGTGCTCATGCTCAAGCTTTTCAATATCGGCTGCAAGCGTATTCTTGCGCTCCATAGCCTCAAGAAGCTGCGCGCCCGAAAGCTGTCCCCAAGGAGTTGTGACTATCACAGCATCGGGGTTATGCTCGCGGATGAGGGCTACGCCCTCGTCTATCTTCTTCTGATTTGCATTGTCCGTGTGACTAAATATTATACAACCTGCGTGCTCGACCTGGTCGTTGAAAAACTCACCAAAATTTTTCATATACATTTTGCACTTATTGGCGTCAACCACAGTCGTAAAGCCGTTAAGCACCGCGCCCTCTGTGTCAGCATTCTGCACCGCTTTGATAACGTCGGAAAGCTTGCCCACGCCCGAGGGCTCAATAAGAACTCTATCGGGAGTATATTCGGTTATGACTTTTTTGAGCGCCTCCGCAAAGTCGCCCACGAGCGAGCAACAGATACAGCCCGAGTTCATTTCGTTTATCTGCACACCCGCTTCGGCTAAAAATCCGCCGTCAATACCGATCTCGCCAAATTCGTTTTCAATATGAACTATCTTTTCGCCCTTGTATGCTTCTTCAATGAGCTTTTTTATAAGTGTCGTTTTTCCTGCTCCGAGAAATCCCGAAAAAATATCAATTTTAGTCATTTTATTTGCCTTTCTGCTTTTTGTAAACCTTTATTATTTAGTTCCCGTAGAGCCGAATCCACCCTCGCCGCGAGCAGTCTCGTCAAGCTCCTCGCTCTGTACAAATTCCGCGGTGTAATAAGGCACAAACACCATCTGCGCTATTCTATCACCGTGCTCTACCGTCTGAGGCACGTCACTCTGGTTGTAAAGTGCTACCATAACCTCGCCGCGATAATCGCTATCAATAACTCCCACCTTGTTTGCGGGAGCAAGTCCACGCTTGGTAGCCATACCGCTACGTGCGAAATTAAGTCCTACAAGACCCTCAGGAATAGCGAAAGCAAGACCCGTGTGTATAAGCTTAGTCTCTCCGGGTGCAATAGTGACGGGTTCGTCAAGAAGCGCATAAATGTCAGCTCCTGCGGAAAATTCAGTTCCGTACGTGGGGATAATAGCTTTGTCCGAAAGCTTTTTTACTTTAACAGTCGTTTTCATAGAGTGATCCTCTCTCAAAATACAAATATATACATAGTAATTATAACAACAAATAATTAACGCAAAGTTAATAAAACAAATTTTGCAGTAATAATCTCAAAGATATTTCATATTATTTAGTACAGAGGGCTTGTACTATTGAGTGAAAAAGACAGACTTTCACACAAGAATATAAATATTTACAAAGTTGGACTTGACAAAAAATCGAAAGAGGTGTAAAATGACTGTACCAAAGCGATTTTTGGATATGAAGGCAGAAAGGAGCGTGTTTTGGTTGGATATTAAGTTTTCAATAGGACTTGAGTACGTCAAGGACAGTCAGACCACCGTGCTTGTAAACGGTATAGGCTTTTGCACAGATACAAATATCGTAATACCGGACAAGCTTCCTGACGGCAGAATTGTCGTGGGTGTCTCTGAAAAGGCGTTTTTCAGATGCGACGGAATTGAGTCCGTAAATCTCCCCGCCACAGTCAATACTATCGGCGCTTACGCGTTTGCTTGGTGCTCCGACCTTGAAAGTATTATTGCCCCCGGCGTGGTGTTTATTGAGGAGCGCGCGTTTATGGGATGCAAGAAGCTCTTGCGCATTTCCCTTTCCAAGCGCCTCGAGTCTATTGAGGACAAGGCGTTTTCCTACTGCACGGCTATTAAGGATATTGTTCTTCCCGACAGTCTGTTCTTTATGGGAACGGGTGTTTTTGAGGGCTGCAAGAGTCTTGAGAGCGCAACTCTCCCGGCAAGACTCCGTGAAATAAGCAACAGTACGTTTAACGCTTGTATGAATCTCAAGCGAGTAATTCTTCCCGCAAGTCTTAAGTATATCGACGAATATGCCTTTGCTTACTGCATTTCCCTTGAGGGTATGAGGATAAACCGCACAGTCATAGTTAACTCGTCAGCATTCTATGAAAGCGGGTTTATTGTTGAACAATTTAAGGTGTCATAAACCAAATGGTAAGGACGGATAGCCAGAAGCTGTCCGTCCTTTTATAAAACAATTTGTACTTTGGAGAATGTAATGAAACAATATATCAAATATTCTGTGGCTATGCTACTGGTAGTTTTCCTTATCATAGGAAGCATAATCCCCGTATTTTCCGCCACACAGCCCGCAACTTATTCAAAAAATTATAACTCCGGTCAGAGGGACGTCATCTGTACGTCGCTTGACGGAACAAGCGCTAAAGCATACTATACGGGAAATTATACATATGACAATCTTTCAAGTCTTTCTTCTTCGTCATTGTACTCTTCTCTGCAAACGCTTATGAGAAGCACACATACATATATATCCTCTTACGATGACTGCCATTACAAAGCTGACCGCGCAGACTGTGAAAACGGAAACGGAAAGGTATCTCTCATCTATACGAGCTACGAGGCAACTATGAATCAATGGAACGGTTGGAACCGTGAGCACGTATGGCCTAAATCGCTTGGCGGTAATTCAACGACAGGCGGCGGTGCGGATATGCATCATATCCGCCCCTCAGACGCAACTGTAAATGGCACTCGCAGTAATAAGAAATATGGATATGCCAGCACTGGAAAAGAAGTATACGGAACTAACCCCGCAGTGGGCTACCTTGGCGGATACAGCTCGACGTATTTTGAGCCTCTGGATAACGTTAAAGGTGACGTTGCAAGAATCTGTCTTTACGTCTACGTAAGATGGGGCTCTGATTGGGGCGCAACCAGTATTACTAAGGTTTTCCAAAGCGTTGACGTGCTTCTTGAATGGTGCGAGCTTGACCCCGTTGATACGTGGGAAATGGGACGAAATGAGGTTGTCCAGAGTATTCAGGGCAACAGAAATGTCTTTATTGACTACCCCGATCTCGCGTGGACGCTTTTCGACAAAGAAGTTCCCGAAAATATGGTGACTCCCTCGGGTGAGGCTTCAGACGGCTCTGCGACTCCCACACAAAGACCTACTACGACTCCCACTGAACAGCCTACAGAAACTCCCACAGAAAAACCTGTTATTCCTACCCCCACAACACCTAACGGTACTCTCCAAGAACCGCTTACTGCTTCTCAGATACTCATCGCCAATTCGGGACTTGCGCAGGGCAAGGCTTCAGACAATGTCTTTTATGTAAAGGGGAAAGTTGTTGCGATAAGTTCAAAAGGAAATTACTACGAAGATGTATATATTACCGACGGAACAGAGGATTTTCTCATTCATACCATAAATATGGGTAGTGGTGTTTCTGGTTTTGATATCGGTGATATAATTATTGCCCGCGGATACGTTAAAAATTATTACGGCACTATAGAAATGGCGACAAAATACATAAATAACTCGCCAAACTACGTTATATGCGTAAAGGTATTAGATGACGAAGTAGCGACAGAGCCGCCTACGGAAACTCCCACGGAGAAACCCACAGAGGCTCCCACTGAGCCGCCTACGGAAACTCCCACGGAGAAACCCACGGAAGCTCCTACCGAGCCTCCTACTGAGAAACCCACGGAAGCTCCTACGGAGAAGCCCACAGAAGCTCCCACTGAGCCGCCTATGGAAACTCCCACGGAGAAACCCACGGAAGCTCCCACCGAGCCGCCTACGGAAACTCCCACGGAGAAGCCCACAGAAGCTCCCACCGAGCCGCCTACGGAAACTCCCACGGAGAAGCCCACAGAAGCTCCCACTGAGCCGCCTACGGAAACTCCCACGGAGAAACCCACGGAAGCTCCTACGGAGAAACCCACGGAAGCTCCTACCGAGCCGCCTACGGAAGCTCCTACTGAACAATCTACTGACGATACTCATCAAATAAACGTATCGCTCGGCTGTGGCTCTACGGTAAGTATCTCTCTTATCGGACTTGTGACCGCTATTGCGGCAGGCTTTGTTCTTCTCAACAAGAAAAAATAATTATCCCCCCTTGTGATGTAATCACAAGGGGGTTCTTTTAAACACTATGCTAATTATCCATAATTTCTTGAATTTTATCGTTAAATAACGAGTTTTTGCGAATATTGGACAAAATAATATTATACTATTGCAAAAAATGAAAATATATGGTATAATGTTATTAGTGATATTATGCTTAAAATTTTTACTACAATTATGGAGGACACAATGAAAAGATTCTTAAAATACTCCGTAGCTATGCTATTGGTGGTTTTCCTTGTCGTTGGAAGTATAATTCCGATATTTGCTTCCACACAGCCATCGTCTTATTCAAAAGATTACAACTCCGGTCAGAGAGATGTAATCTGCACTTCGCTCAACGGAACAAGCGCGGCAGCATACTATACAGGAAATTATACATATGACAATCTTTCAAGTCTTTCTTCTTCGTCATTGTACTCTTCTCTGCAAACGCTTATGAGAAGCACACATACATATAAATCAACTTACGACGACTGTCATTTTAAAGCTGACCGTACTGACTGTGAAAACGGAGACGGACGCGTGTCACTTATATATACGAGCTACAGCGCAACGATGAGCCAGTGGAACGGTTGGAATCGTGAGCACGTATGGCCTAAATCGCTTGGTGGTGATTCAACGACAGGCGGTGGTGCGGATTTGCACCACATCCGTCCTTCAGATGCGAGCGTTAACAGTAGTCGCGGAAATAAGAAATATGGATATTCAAATAACGGTACCAAAAAATACGGCTCCAATCCCGCATCAGGCTACCTTGGCGGAACGTATAACTCCACCTATTTTGAGCCTCTCGATAACGTTAAGGGTGACGTTGCAAGAATCTGTCTGTATGTTTACGTAAGATGGTACTCTGATTGGGGCGCAACGAGTATAACCAAGGTATTTGAGAGCGTTGAAGTACTCCTCGAATGGTGTGAGCTTGACCCCGTTGACACCTGGGAAATGGGACGAAACGAAGTCGTACAGGACATTCAGGGCAACAGAAACGTATTTATCGACTACCCCGAGCTTGCGTGGATGCTTTTTGGAGAGGAGGTTCCCGACGATATGGTGACTCCCTCAGGCGAGGCTATGAACGGCACTTCCACAACTCCTACACAAAAGCCTACCGAAACTCCCACTGAAAATCCTACGGAGACTCCCACTGAAACTCCCACAACAGCTCCCACTGAAACTCCCACAACAGTTCCCACGGAAACTCCCACAACAGTTCCTACGGAAACTCCCACAGCAACTCCCACGGAGACTCCCACAACAACTCCTACGGAGACTCCAACCGAGACTCCAACCGAGACTCCTGTAGAAAAGCCCACCGAAACTCCTACGGATGATCCAACAAATGATCCCACGGATGATCCTTCAACTCAATGCACTCACCAAAGCACTATAACATCCGGTACTAAGACAGCAACATGTACTGAGGCGGGATATAGCGGAGATGAGGTCTGCATAGATTGCGGAGAAATCGTGACGGTAGGCGATGTTATTCCCACTCTGGAACATATTTTGGGACCATCTCAGGTTATTGCTCCTGCTACTGAAGATAGTGTAGGAATTTCAAAGAGTGTTTGTCAAGATTGCGGCGAGGAAAAGCTTGACTATATTCCTAAAATCGAACCGGATATTGATGATACCGACACAAAAAATAATGAAGCACAAGAAAATGGTTGCGACTCAACTGTAAGCATTTCCCTTATATGTCTTGTGACTGCTGTTGCAGCAGGCTTAGTTCTTTCCAAAAAGAAAAGATAAAAGAAAATAAATAACAAAAAAATCCTGTGTTTGAAACACAGGATTTTTTTGTTATATTCTTCGATAAACCAAATCAGAAGAACGATATCTGATCTGTCTCATCAAGTCCCTCAAGAACCCCATTTGAACGAAGCACCTCGATAACTGACTTTGTCAAACGTGCACGTATCTGCAAATCCTCGACCGAGAAAAAAGGTTCTTCATTTCGTGCCGCAACTATATTTGCCGCGGCGTTCTCGCCAAGACCGCTGAGCGCGGAGAACGGCATTCTTATCTTTCCATCCTCAGGTTCAAACGCGGATGCATCTGACTTTTTAATATTTATCGGTAAGAATTTGATTCCTCTGGCAAATATCTCATTCACAAGCTGCAATACGGGAAGACTTTGTACTTCTTTGGGAGTGACCTCTTTCTTTTCCTTGATACGTCGGTCTATGTCCTTGATTGTTTCAACGACCTTACGCTTACCGCCCATAACTATTGCCGCGTCAAATCCACCGGGGGCCACGGTGAGCATAGCGCAGTAGAAGGCAAGAGGCTGGTGTACCTTATACCAACCCAGACGTATCGCCGACATAACGTATGCCGCCGCGTGCGCCTTCGGGAACATGTACTTGATCTTTTTACACGAGCCTATATACCACTCGGGAACGTTTGCCTCGCGCATTTGCGTTTCCCATTCGGGAGTGAGTCCCTTTCCCTTTCGAACGGACTCCATTATCTTGAAGGCTTGAGATTTTTCAACACCGTAGGCAATTAAGTCGTTCATTATGTTATCACGACATCCTATAACGTGTGAAATATCGCAAATACCTTGATTTATAAGGTCTTGCGCATTGCCCGTCCATACGTCCGTTCCGTGTGAAAGTCCTGATATTTGAAGCAAGTCAGAGAAGGATTTTGGCTTTGCTTCCTCAACCATCTTAATAACGAAACGTGTGCCAAACTCGGGAAGACCGAATGTACCGATGCTACAATCAATATCCTCGGGGCTTATACCGAGAGGCTTTGTGGACAAAAACAGTCCGTAAACGTCGGGATCATTCATAGGAACGTCCATTACGCTTGTGTTTGAATACTTTTCAAGATACTTGTACTTGGTCGGAATATCGTGTCCGAGCTCGTCAAGCTTGAGAAGCGTGTCGTGAAGATATTCAAACGTAAAGTGCGTTGTGACTATATCCGACGTGGGATCATCCGCAGGGTGCTGAACGGGGCAAAAATCGTATATCTCGTATTCCTTGGGAACAACGACGATACCGCCCGGGTGCTGACCCGTGCTTCTCTTTACGCCTACACAGCAGGATACCATGCGGTTTACCTCCGCGCGAGAAAGGCTGACGCCCTTGTCTTCAAGATATTTCTGTATGTATCCGTACGCGGTCTTATCAGCAAGCGTGCCTATTGTTCCCGCACGGAATACGTTCTCTGCCCCGAACAATTCTTCGGTATACTTATGCACCTTACCTTGTACCTCGCCCGAGAAATTAAGGTCTATATCGGGGGATTTATCTCCGTAGAAACCAAGGAAAGTCTCAAACGGTATGTTGTGACCGTCAGCGTGAAGCTTTTTACCGCAACGGGGACACATTCTGTCGGGCAAATCAAAGCCCGAGCCTGCGCCCGTGGGATTTGAAAAGTCGTTATACTGACATTCGGAGCACCAATAGTGTGCGGGAAGAGGGTTAACCTCAGAAATTCCCGCCATTGATGCTACGAACGACGAGCCTACAGAGCCTCGTGAGCCTACAAGATACCCCTGACTTTCGCTATACCATACAAGCTTTTGCGCTATCATATAAAGCACGGCAAATCCGTTCTTTATGATCGAGGTAAGCTCCTTGTCGAGTCTCTGCGCAACGATATCGGGTAGCGGGTCTCCGTACATTGACTTCGCTCTTTCATAGCATATACGTTGAAGATCCTCCTCTGCTCCCTCCATGTTAGGAGTGAACGTCCCCTTGGGGAACGGACGGATGTCCGTGTCTATCATATCGTTGATAAGGTTGGTATTTGTGACTACCACCTCGTAAGCCTTATCCTCGCCAAGATATGAGAACTCCTCAAGCATTTCCTCAGTCGTGCGGAAATAAAGCTGGCTTTCGGTATCAAAATCTGAATATTTCTGACCTGCAAGAAGTATTTGACGGTATATCTCGTCCTCAAGGTTCATAAAGTGAGCGTCGCAGGTAGCAACTACGGGCTTGTTGTATTTTTCACCCAGCTCAACTATTCTGCGGTTGAGGTTCTTTAAGTCCTCCTCATCTCTTGCACGACCTTTTGCAATAAGGAAGCGGTTATTGGAAATAGGCTGAATTTCAAGATAATCGTAAAAATTGACTATTTCCTCTATTTCGGATTCGGGCTTATTTTCAAGTATAGCCATAAACAGCTCGCCCGCCTCACACGCAGATCCTATAATAAGACCCTCTCTGTGAGCTTCAAGCTCGGTCTTGGGAATACGCGGTCTCTTTTTGAAATATTTAAGATTACTGTAAGAAACAAGCTTGTAAAGATTTTTAAGACCAATCTTGTTTTTTACAAGTATTATCTGGTGATAAGTATCGCCCTTGAGTGGATCGGCATTTGCGTTCATATCCTTTGACAGATATGTAAAATTCGCAATATCCCTCTCTCGCATCTGCTTTACCATCTTAAAGTATATCTTCGCGAGAATGTCCGCATCGTCACACGCTCTGTGGTGATGAAATTCTTCAAGACTGTAGTGCTTTGCGACTATATCCAGCTTGTGCTTTTTGAGGTCTGGATTGAGAAATCTCGACAGTGCAAGAGTATCAAGATAAGGATAGTCAAATTCCATTCCATATCTCTGCGCGGCGGCACGTATAAAGCCCGTGTCAAAGTTTGCGTTGTGCGCGATAAGCAAGGGCTTGTGCGCGGGATTTGTCTTATGTATGAAATCAAAAAATTGTCTGAGTGCGTCGTCGCAAAGCGGCGCGTCCTTGACCATTTCATTTGTAATCGACGTAAGCTCGGTGATCTCTGCGGATATCTCCATTTCGGGATTGACAAAGGTATTAAACGTGTCAATTATATCGCCACCCTTGATCTTGACTGCACCGATTTCAGTGATTCTGTCGTTCTGAGCCGAAAGACCTGTAGTTTCAATATCAAATACAATGGCTTCGGCGTCAAAGCATTCGTTAAATTTACCGTATATAGCGGATGCGGTATTGTTTACAAAATACGCCTCCATACCGTAAATGACCTTCTGACCTATCTTCTCGCTCGTCAGCATTGCTTGCTGATAGCCCTGAACGTTTCCGTGGTCAGTTATCGCTATCGCAGGGTGTCCCCACGCCTTTGCTTGCTTTACTACCTCGTCGGGATGTATAAGAGCATCCATAAAGGACATATTGGTATGAAGATGCAGCTCAACTCTCTTGACGGGCGCATTGTCCGTACGCGATATTTTCTTGATCTTCGCCGCGTTGCTGAAGAAGAACTGAAAATCCAAGCCCTCGGTTCTATCCTTACGCATCTCGCGCTTTGCGTATCCGTAAAGAGCCACGACTGCACCGTCCTTAATGCCCGAACAAACAGAGTCAACATCCTCTGGTACAAGGGAGAAGCACTTGACCTCAATAGATGAATTGCCGTCAAATACTGCAAAGGTTATGTTATACTTGTCGCCCGCGCGGTTAAGCTCCTTAGTAAAGCCCGAAACAGTACCGACTATAACGATATTTCTCTGCGGTCTTGTGATAGAAGCAATAGATACGGGCTGTATTGTAAATGCGTCTCCCCAAAAATACTCGGGAGATGATATGTCAAATTTAGCGTGACCTATCTTGCAGATTCCGTCCTCAATTACGGGTGTGGCATCGACATTGAATATTGACGCTACTCTTGGCAAAGTCTGCTCCGCAACTACGGCTTGTCCCACAGACTGCTCGTATCGTCTTGACTCGTTCAGTATCGCTTCCTTGCTCATTTTCTCGTCAAATTCGCGGATAGCCTGCTCAAGAGTATTATTGCTCATAAGAAAGCTCATATCGTCGGAATGAATGATATTTACCTTAACGTGCAAACCAAACTCCGAGCGTATTATTCCCTGCATTATTTCAGGAGTTCTTGCGTCAAGAAGCAATGAGACACCGTCCACCGAAAAAGGTATCTCAACCGTGAGCGTAGAATTTTCAAGATTGAATCTGTATTTTGAGAAAAACCCCTTGGCAACTATTCCTATGGTTTCGGTCTCTCTGAGAAGCTCGGAAATATAGCTCTCCCCAAAAAGCTCCGACGGGTAATGCACAAACAGAGTCATTCTGTTGAGCTCGTATGCTTTTTCTATTTCTCTTTCTATTTGATACAAGACGTCCTTTTTTACTATACGAGGAAAGCTTACGTGTGCCTGAAGCAGTCTGTTTTCCTTGTCTGCCTGTACCTTTATGTCCGTGGCGAGCTCAAGTATTTCTCTTTTGTCGCCGTCGGGCTTGTACTTATAAAAAATTTCTAAAAAAGTCTTACTCATTTTAAGCTCTTTCTTTTATTTCCTTTATCTTTTCAATAAGCGTGCTTATGATATCTTCTTCTTTTATCTTACCAAGAATCTCTCCGTGGGAAATAAGGAGAGCTTCTCCAATACCGCCCGCAATTCCTATATCTGCCTCTCTCGCCTCACCGGGTCCGTTGACTATACATCCCATAAGCGCGACCTTTATAGGATAGTCAAGAAGCCCCTCGGCTCTTGCCGCGTCTTCAAAGCGTTTTGAAAGCGTTATAAGGTCAATTTTGGTGCGTCCGCAGGTGGGACAGCTCACGATATTCATACCGCACTGACCTTCAACGGCAAGCGCGCTGAGAATATCTCTTGCGGCGGCAATCTCGCGCACGGGATCTGCCGTAAGAGACACACGGAACGTATCTCCTATGCCGTCACACAAAAGCGAGCCTATTCCCGCCGAACTTTTTATAATTCCCATTCTCTCGCTTCCCGCCTCGGTGACTCCAAGATGTATGGGATAATCGCATCTCTCCGCAACAAGCCTGTTTGCTGCAATCATCTCTGAAACGCCCGACGCCTTTATGGAAATTACGGTGTTATAAAAATCGTATTTTTCAAGCAAGGACGCGTGATAAAACGCGCTCTCGCAAAGAGCCTTGGGTGTGGGCCCGCCGTGCTTTTCAAGAATATGCTTTTCGACTGATCCGCTATTTACGCCTATTCTTATTGGAATATTTTTCTCGCGACAGATTTTTGCCACTTCAAATACTCTGCTGTCGTCACCAATGTTGCCGGGGTTTATTCTTATCTTGTCAACGCCGTACTCCGCCGATTTGATGGCTGCTCTGTAATCAAAATGAATATCAGCTACTATAGGAGTATCAATACCACTCTCCTTTATGTATCTGACGGTCTCCGCCGCCTCTATATCAGGCACGGTAATTCTTACTATATCACAGCCTGCGCTTGCAAGCTCCTTTATCTGATCAAGGGTCGCTTTTGCATCCTTGGTGTCTGTATTAGTCATAGACTGAATTGCTATTTTGTTATTACCGCCGACAGCTATTTTGCCAATTCTGACCTCACGGGTTTTTCGTCTGATGCTATTATAGTTCATAAGCTTCCCTCCTTTTTCTTCATCATTTGACACATGTAGGCGTGAAACCTTTTTCCAAAATTTCACGCCTTGCATCTAAATTCAAAACAGTGTAAATATATCCTTTATCATTACGAACACCGCAAGTCCCATAAGTAGCATAAGTCCAACGGTATTTATTGCCTGCTCAACTTCTTTTTTGACAGGTTTCCTGAAAATCCCCTCGTATGCGAGGAAAAGTACCCTTCCTCCATCAAGCGCGGGAAAAGGAATAAGATTGAATACTCCAAGATTTATAGTAATAAAGCTGAAGAGATAAAGCACGGAATAAAATCCTTTCTGGGTTGCCTGACCGACCACCTCGGAGACTCCCACAGGGCCTGAAAGTGCGTCCACTCCGTATCTGCCACCTATAAGATCTACAATACTGTCAACTATCATTTTGACCATGCTGACTGAACGGAAAAAGGCGTGCTTTATTATGTTGCCAAACGTCACCTCGTCACGATAGACCTTAAAGTCCATGCTTCCCATTTTAACACCCTGTGTCTCAAACACGGGGAATGTCACGTTCTCAAGCACTATCTGCTTTCCATCACGCACTACCGTAAGGTCAAGAGGCTCGTGTCCCTGATTTGTTATCTCGTAGTCAAGCTCGTTGCCTGTGTGAACGTACACACCATTGACCTTGATAATTTTATCTCCGTTCATAAGCGGGTTTTCGCCGGTATTGGATATGGAGTTCTCTACCTCGTTGTAAGATATGGTATTTGACGGAAGTTGATTGTGCGCACCATCAATTCCCACGAGTATGCACACGCAAAGAAATCCTAAGATAAGATTCATCGCTGGTCCTGCAAGGGTTATGAGCAGTCTCTGCCAAACCTTTTTATTGCAGAATGCGTTTTTATCCTCGGACGCCTGATCCTCGCCCGCCATACTGACATATCCGCCAATGGGCAAGGCTCTTATGCTGAACGCAGTTTTTGCGTTTTCAGTGCTCTCGCCCTCCTCCTCATTTTCAGGAGTAGACTCGTCATCTGTAGCTTGTGCATCGCTCGCGGGAGCTTTGCTATCTCTTGTGAAGGATGGGGAAAGTTCAAAAGGAATATCATCATTCTTCTTTTTGTTTTTCTTTTTAGTCGTATATATAGCAGGTCCCATTCCGACCGAGAATTCAAGAACGGTGACGCCGAAAAGCTTTGCGAACAGAAAATGTCCAAGCTCGTGAATCACTACCATTACGCTAAGCAATAACAGTGTGAGCAAGAGGTAAACAACAGGCATTGAATTTATACCACCTATAATTATCAGTTATATATTTTAGAATTAGCTATGCGTCTTGCCTCCGCAGAAGCAGACATAATACCCTCAAGATTATGAATGTCCTTGGCATAGCTCATACTGTCAATCGTATGTTCGACCACCTCGGATATTTGAAGATAGGATATTTTTTTCTCAAGGAATGCCGCCACGGCCTCCTCGTTTGCCGCATTTAACACGGCAGGAACAGCTCCGCCAAGCCTTATAGCGTCAAAGGCTATGCGCAAAAGCGGAAAGGTTTCCGTATCGGGTCTGTCAAAGGAAAGCTTCCCCACACGGAACAAATCAAGCTCGTCGGTAGGTCCTTCGAGCCTGTTTGGATGAGTTAATGCGTATTGCACACAATGTCTCATATCAGGCAAGGACATTTGCGCAATAACACTGTTATCAATATACTCCACCGCCGAGTGAATTATGCTCTCTGGATGTATTGTGACCTGAATCTGATCGGGTGATACTCCAAACAAATGCACTGCCTCAATAACTTCAAATCCCTTATTCATAAGAGTTGAGCTGTCAATAGTTATTTTTGCGCCCATTTTCCACGTGGGATGAGCTAGTGCATGCTCTACCGTGATCTCGGAAAGCTGATTTTTGGTATATCCAAAGAACGGCCCGCCCGATGCGGTAAGAATTATCTTTTTTATCTCATGTGGCTTTCCCGCGCGCAAGCACTGAAATATTGCGCAATGCTCGCTATCAACGGGCAGAATATCCTGCCCCGACGCTTTTGCCAATGGCATTACTATCTCGCCGCCCGCGACGAGAGATTCTTTGTTTGCAAGAGCAAGTCTCTTGCCCGCTTTAAGTGTGGCGATAGTCGGCAAAAGTCCCGCCTCGCCCACTATTGAATTTTCTACTATCTGCCCTGCATCATTGTCGGTGCCTATATTGGTTATCATCTCGCAGATGCCTTGCGTGCCCGCATACACCTTAATATCGGTATCAGCGAGTCTTATTTTGAGATCCGCAGCCGCAGTTTCATCGCTCATAGCGCACGCCTGAACGCTAAATGCCCTTGCCTGCTCTTCTACTCTTTTTGAGCTTCTATGAGCCGAGATCGCATTAACACTCACACCGAGCTTTTGCGCAACGTCTATAGCCTGCTCCCCGACAGAGCCAGTGGAGCCGAGCACTATCATATCTGGGTATTTATAATTTTGCAAAAGCTTCAGTCCTTTCCGTGTAAATTTTTATACTAAAAGATTAAAGTAAGTACAAATAAACGTAAGCACTACGCACACCGCCATAACAGAGTCAAATCTGTCAAGTATTCCTCCGTGTCCGGGGAATATTTTGCCGTAGTCCTTAATACCGTAATGACGCTTTATAAGTGACATTACAAGGTCTCCAAACTGGGATACGACGGATAGGAGCAATCCGCTTATTCCAAGCATAAGATAGTTTGCCTCGATGTTTCCGTTGGGATTAAATAGGTTGACTATAACTACTCCAAATATTATGGTTGCTGCAATACAGAACACTGTTCCGCCGACGGCACCCTCGATTGTCTTTTTGGGGCTGACCTCGGGTATAAGCTTGTGTTTGCCGAAAAGCCACCCGGTAAAGTATGCAAATATGTCAGTGATCCACGCGCACAGAAATACGAGCAGATATATGTACTTGCCGTATTCTATATCGTCGTGGAGATATATTATACCTATGAATGCAAATATGATGTAAAAGCATCCCGCAAAGGCAAGACCGAGATCTGTCACGGATATTCTTTTGTGCTGGAGCACCGCCACGCAAAGCATATATACGATTACTAAGCCCGCAATACAAAGCGACAGCGTAGTAAATGTCTCGGGCAAAATAAGCCTTTTCGCAATAGGCAAAACAAGTGCCACTGCATATACTGGAAATGTAAGCCAGATATTATTTTTAAATCCTGTGCACGAGAACATCTCATAGCATCCAAGAAACGCGCATACTGCTACCAATACAGGAAAAAGCATAGTATCCGAAAAAATAATTGCGGGTACGAAAACGCAAAGTGCAAGTATTGATGTAATAATTCTTTTTAACATAATTTTACTCCGTGTAAAAATCTATAAGCTTTATTATTCAGCGGTTTTGTCAAGACCGCCAAATCTTCTGTTCCTCGAGCAGAATGACCTTACAGCGTCATTTATATCGTCGTCCGAGAGATCGGGCCAGAGCGTATCGGTAAAATAAAATTCAGCGTACGCCGCCTGCCATAAAAGAAAGTTTGATATTCTCAAGTCTCCGCCCGTTCTTACTACAAGATCAAGCTCGGGCGAGCCGCTTGTGTAAAGATGCGAGGTTATATCAGTCTCGGTGATTTGAGATATGCCTTCTGACATCAATTGGTTAAATACGTTCGTTATTTCTGCCCTTGAGCCGTAATTCAAAGCCACGTTAACTCTGAAGGGTCTGCCATCAGTGTCTTTTTCAGCCTTCTCCATCTTTGTTTTAAGCTTGTCACTCAGTGGCGTTCTGTCGCCTATGAACTTTACGCAAGCCTCATCGGGATATTTTCCATCAAGATAGCTCTCAAGAAGCCTCATTATGGAATCAATCTCGTTTCGCGGTCTTTTCCAGTTCTCTGTGGAAAAAGCATATACGGTGATACACTCAATACCAAGGTCATAACAATGAGATATAACTCGCTTGAACGTCTCAGTTCCGTGCTTGTGACCGTATTCTCGCGGCATTCCACGCTTCTGCGCCCAACGACCGTTTCCGTCCATTATAAACGCTACGTGCTTAAGACCGCTGTCAAGTACGGCTTGTCTTAGCTGTTTTGTTTCCTCGCTGATTTTAGCCATAGACCATAAACTCCCCATGCTTCAAAATTAAAGCGGGAGTGTTTTAACTCCCGCTGTCAATTTAGTCGGTATGTTTGTGCTGCGCTCAAACATTCGGATTAAACCGTAAGAATATCCTTTTCCTTCTTCGCGGTAAGCGTATCAATATTCTTGATGTACTTGTCGGTAAGATCCTGAACTGCTTTTTCAGCATTCTTTACGTCGTCCTCTGTGAGAAGATTGTCCTTCTTCTGCTTTTTGATATCGTCATTTGCGGTTCTGCGGAGATTTCTTACTGCAACCTTTGCTTCTTCACCCATTTTCTGAACCTGCTTTGCAAGGTCACGACGGCGCTCCTCTGTAAGCTGTGGGAATACAAGACGGATAACCTTACCGTCGTTCGAGGGCGTAATGCCGATGTCGGACATAAGGATCGCCTTTTCCATAGCCTTAAGTGTGCTTGCATCGTAGGGTGTAATAACGAGAGTTTTTGCGTCTGCAACAGATACACCTGCCATAGACGTGATCTCTGTGGGAGAGCCCCAGTAGTCAAACGTCACGCGGTTAAGTACTGCAGGATTCGCCTGGCTTGCGCGGATAGACGAAAGATTTTCTTCATAAGAAGCGATAGATTTCTGCATTTTGATTTCGATGTCTTTAGTATTGTATCCCATAATAATTCCCTTTCTCTGTATATGATTATGATAAAGTGTCTGTCATTTATGCATTTTTGTTCCCACAGATTTACCCATGATAATTTCGTAGATGTTGTCGGGATTGGAAAGTCCGAATGCGAACGAGGTTATGTCGTTATCGTTGCAGAACGAAACCGCGGTCATATCGAATGCACGGAGATTTTTCTCCAGAATTTCGGAATAAGTAATATCGTCTATTTTCCGAGCCGTGGGGTCTGTCTTGGGGTCGGCGGTATAGACACCGTCAACGTTCTTTGCCATAAGCACCGCGTCAGCTTCTATCTCTGCCGCGCGTACCACAGCGGGTGTGTCCGTTGAGAAGAACGGAACTCCCGATCCGCCCGCAAGTATAACCACCTTGCCTGCATTCAGAAGATCGTTGGCATCTCTCTGTGTGTAGAAATCAGCAAAGGTGTTCATCTCTACCGACGAGAGAACTCTCGCGTCCATTCCTGCGCGCAAGAATGTGTCCTGAAGCGCGAGCGCATTTATTACCGTTGCAAGCATACCCATGTGGTCCCCGCGACATCTTGAAATAGCAGTTCCTTTAGCGCCTCGCCAGATATTTCCCGCGCCGACGATAACCGCAACCTGCACGCCCTCGTCAACACACTTTTTTATAACCGACGCGACCTTGTCCATAAAGTCGAAGTCGTAAAGCTCACCCTTTTTATTATCGTGAGCAAGCGCCTCGCCCGAAATTTTTATCAGAACTCTCTTATAAACAGGACATCCCATAGCTGAAAACTCCTTAAAATTATATTCTCTAAACTATTATACTACTATTTATAGTATTAGTAAACAATATTTTGTAAACATTTATTAACTCTGCGGCAAAATATGTCATTTTTTGTCGCAAAGTTATTCTCAAAATTATCTTCTCTTTTCAGCGATTTCACAAAGAAGCTCTGAAATGAACGCATCAACGCTCATCGCACCCTTCTCGCCATCCTTACGCGAACGAACGGCAACAGTGTTTGCCTCGACTTCCTTCGCGCCCACAACTACCATATAAGGCACCTTTTCAAGCTGAGCGTTGCGGAGCTTGTAGCCGATAGTTTCGTTGCGGCGGTCAACCTCAACTCTTACGCCGAGATTTGTGAGCTTTCTTGCGATCTCGTCACAGTAAGCCACCTGCTCGTCACCAATGGGCAGCATCTTGACCTGAACGGGAGCCATCCACGTAGGAAGCGCACCTGCGTATCTTTCGATAAGGTATGCAAGCGTACGCTCGTAGCAACCAAGCGAGGTACGGTGAATGATATAAGGATTTTTCATTGTGTTATCGGAATCAACGTATTCCATTCCAAACTTCTGCGCCAAAAGCATATCTATCTGTATGGTGACTATCGTATCTTCCTTTCCGAATACGTTCTTATACTGAATGTCGAGCTTGGGTCCGTAGAACGCCGCCTCATCAATACCAATCTCGTACTCAACCTCGAGCTTATCAAGAATGTCCTTCATTACAGACTGCGCGTGTTCCCACTGCTCTGCAGTACCCTCATACTTTATTCCTGCTCTTGCGGGATCCCACTGCGAGAATCGGAAAGTACAGTTTTCAAGCATACCCACGGTATCAAGAACGTACTTTGCAAGCTCAAGACAGCCGCGGAATTCTTCCTCAAGCTGCTCGGGACGGAGAATGAGATGTCCCTCGGAAATGGTGAACTGACGAACTCTTATAAGACCGTGCATCTCGCCGCTGTCCTCGTTTCTGAAAAGCGTGGACGTCTCACCAAGTCTCATAGGAAGGTCTCTGTAAGATCGCTTTTTATTGAGGAATACCTGATACTGGAAAGGACAAGTCATAGGACGGAGCGCAAAGCATTCCTTTGTCTCGTCGTCGGGGTCTCCGAGGATGAACATACCGTCACGGTAGTGATCCCAGTGTCCCGAAATTCTGTAAAGATCGCGCTTTGCCATAAGGGGAGTTTTGGTCATAAGATAACCGCGTCTCTGCTCCTCGTCCTCGATCCAGCGCTGAAGCGTCTGTATAACTCTCGCGCCCTTGGGCATGATTATGGGAAGTCCCTGACCGATCGTATCAACAGTTGTGAAATACTCAAGCTCACGACCTATCTTGTTGTGGTCGCGTTTTCTTGCCTCTTCAAGAGCCGCAACGTATGCGCCCAGCTCGTCCTTTGTGGGGAAAGCAAGTCCGTAAACTCTCTGGAGCTGCTTGTTATTCTGATCACCTTTCCAATATGCTCCCGTACACTGTGTCAGCTTGAACGCCTTGACAGCACCCGTTGCAAAGAGATGGGGGCCCACGCAGAGATCCACAAATTCACCCTGACGGTAGAAACTGATGGTAGAACCCTCAGGAAGCTCGTTTATGAGCTGAACCTTGTATGGCTCCTCTCTCTCTGTCATAAACGCGACTGCCTCATCTCGGGGCAACTCAAATCTTTCGATCTTAAGGTTTTCCTTGACGATCTTTTTCATCTCTGCCTCAAGATTTTTGAGAACATCAGGGGTGAATGCCACGTCGCTATCAAAGTCGTAATAAAAACCGTCGTCAAGCGCAGGACCTATTGTGAGCTTAGTCTGGGGGTAAAGTCTCTTTACAGCCTGCGCGAGAATATGAGCCGCGGTGTGTCTGAACACGTGCGCGCCCTCCTTGTCCGCGAAGGTGAGAAGCTTAACGTCCGCATCTGCGGTTATTTCATAGTTAAGAGCGACGGTCTGACCGTTAACGCTTGCCGCAAGAACGCTTCTTTCTACCATTCCGAATACTTCCCTTGCGGCGTCATAGACCGTCACGGGGGCATCCGACTCATAAATTTTTTCTCCAAAATTGATCTTCATTTGTGTGATCCTTTCTATGTTTGAAAATTATTTATAAATTTAGCAAATGCTTTTTTAATCAAAAAATAAAGCACCCCGACACAAATGTGTCCGGGGTGCGTTTTTACGCACGGTTCCACCCGAGCTTTTTACTTCATTGATATTGAATTCAAGCAAAAGCGGTACTGTCGCAGAAGCGCATAGGAAACTCTCACCAACCGTTTCTTCTCTGTGTATGTCTGTCTGCGAAGCGTGTTTTTTGCTACATGATTATTATATTTTTTTCTGCTTATTCATGTTATAAGCAGAATTGGGGTTTACAAGCTCTCTCCAATCAAGGTCACCTCTGTCGAGCGCCATAACAATAACTTCGGCGGTGGCAATATTAGTTGCTACCGGAACATTGTATCTATCGCACATAAGAAGAAGATCCTTCTCTATCTTATCATGATCGGAGTACTTACTTGACGCACGTGTGTCGCGGAAATAAATGAGAACATCTATCTCATTATACGCAACTCTGGAGGTTATCTGCTCCTCGCCGCCCTGTCCGCTGAAAAGCTTCTCGATGTTCAAGCCGGTTGCTTCTGATATATATTTTGCCGTAATACCAGTAGCGCAGATGTTATGCTTGCTGAGTATTCCGCAATACGCAATACAAAACTGTGTTATAAGTTCTTTTTTTGTGTCGTGGGCTATGATCGCTATTTCCATACTACATCCCCCTTGTTCGCCTTGGATTAAGTATTAAAACCATTTTTCGACTGTTTATTTTCCAAAAACAAACAGTCCCCTACAATAAAATGATTTACTGTATCATTATATCACAACTCTCCTTATTTGTCAATCATATCCACAATATTTTTATTGTATTTTTTATTTTTGTGTATTTTATGAATATGAAAATTGCAAATTTTATGGTATAATGTTTATAATGGATTTATTTCATCAAAATTCAAGGAAAAAGAGGTTTACGAAAATGATTAACGAACAGATCTCAGCTCTCCGCGCTCTCGACCCTGCCGTAGCTAATGCAATCCAGGCAGAATATGACCGTGAAAGATGCGGAATTGAGCTTATCGCTTCCGAGAACTTTGTTTCCGAGGCAGTCCTTCTCGCTGCAGGAAGCATTATGACCAACAAGTATGCAGAGGGCTATTCGGGCAAAAGATACTACGGCGGTTGCCAGTGTGTTGACGTTGCCGAGGATCTTGCAATCGAAAGAGCAAAACAGCTCTTTGGCGCAAATTACGCAAACGTTCAGCCTCACAGCGGATCGCAGGCTAATACAGCTGTTTACGTTGCCCTTCTCAATCACGGCGACACCGTTATGGGAATGAGCCTTGCACACGGCGGACACCTCACTCACGGAAGTCCCGTTAACTTTTCCGGCCTTTACTATAATTTCGTTGCTTACGGCATAGACGACGAGACTCACACAATCAACTACGATAAGCTTGAGGAGCAGGTCAAGGAGGTTAAGCCCAAGATGATCGTTGCGGGCGCTTCGGCTTATCCCAGAGTTATTGACTTTGAGAGAATTGCAAAGATCGCTCACGACAACGGCGCATATCTCATGGTTGATATGGCTCATATTGCAGGTCTCGTTGCCGCAGGTGAGCATCCCTCGCCTGTGCCCTACGCTGACATAGTCACAACGACCACTCATAAAACTCTCCGCGGTCCTCGTGGCGGTCTTATCCTCTGCAACGACGAAGAGATCGCAAAGAAGATAAACAAGGCGATATTCCCTGGTATTCAGGGTGGTCCCCTTATGCACATCATAGCTGCAAAGGCAGTTTGCTTTGGCGAGGCACTCAAGCCCGAGTTCAAGGCATATCAGCACAGAATAGTTGAGAACGCAAAGGCGCTCTCCGAGGCGCTTCTCGAGGAAGGCTTCAATCTCGTATCCGGCGGCACGGACAACCACCTTATGCTCGTTGACCTCCGTCCTATGAACATTACCGGCAAAGAATTTGAGCACAGACTCGACGAGGTACACATCACGGTAAACAAGAACTCTATCCCTAACGACCCCCAGAAGCCTTTTGTCACATCGGGTGTAAGAGTTGGTACTCCCGCAGTCACCACCAGAGGTATGGGTGTTGAGGAAATGAAGCTTATTGCAAAGCTCTTCAAGCTCGTAGCAACCGATTTTGAAAACAGCGCTGACTACGTACGCGCAGAGGTCGCAAAGCTTTGCGAAAAGTTCCCTCTTTACGAGAAAATGTAATATAAAAAACGGCTGAAATTCAGCCGTTTTTTATTATCCAAAGCATCTTGAACAGATCTCGTCTATTCCTTGGCTATGAGCATGGTTTATATTGCCCGCAATTACTTTCTTTGAGTTTGCAAGCGCAGAACAGGTCTCTCTTGAGTGAAAAACACTTCCGTTTTCCGACCAATAATATATGGGAGCATTATAGTCAATACCGATTACATACTCTATATTCTTTTTCTCCAACGACTCGCTTACCCTTTCAATGTCCTCAGGTGTGACTATTATTCCCGTATTCTCTTCATTCTCACCTGAAAACGCCGAGCAAGAACACAAAATCAGTACTGATAAAAACAAAATTATAACTTTTTTCATAAGGTCAATCCTTTGAGGTTAAATGTCTGAGAGCATATATTCAAGCAAAGAAATTTTATTTTGCGAATGCTCGTACGCACCACGGAAGTCCTCTGTCTCTCTGCAACACACCTCAAGGTCGGCGATTGCAAGATAAAGCAATATCTTTGAGGGCACTTCCTCTGAATTTATCAGTCCATTAAGAGTTTCAAGTGCTCCCTTGTAATCTTGATCTATTATTTGTTTTTTTGCTTCTATGTGTATTTTGTAGAGCTTTTCATCAGGCTTATTCTCGTCAAAACAATCAGCTTCAAGACTTTCAAGAGCAAGAATATATTTACAAAACGAATCTTCAAATGCTGATACAGTGTATTCTTTATTGCTTATATCTTCATATATCTCAATGCAATCAAGCGTAGGAGATATATCTCTCAAAAAATCAAGCAAAACGTACGCGCAGTTTCTCACGGACACCGTATCGTATATAGTTGACTCGGAATAAAGTATTGCCCTGTCAATCTCCTCACAAGCGCGGCGAAGCTTGCCATCGCATACATACTCAGTTGCGAGATTTATAGAGCAGCAAGCAAGTATAAACTCTATTTCATCATCTGTCTCATCAAGCTCCGACAAGCAAAGATCTCTACATATTTCAAAGCTCTTGTCTGTAAATGCTTTTTTGATATTCTTCATAGTGGCGGTCTTTTTATATATAAAATTATCGCTTTCATCCGCAAGCAAAAATCCCGCAGACACGCCAAGTCTTTTCGCCAGATACATTACCGTGCTTATCGACGGAAGCGCTATTCCATTCTCTATCTGGCTGAGCATATTTCTTGTTATCTCACTGCCTGCAAGCTCGGACTGCGTCATAAGCTTTTCAGTTCTTAGCTGTCGTATTTTGTTTCCAATATCCATTTCATTCCCCAAAAGTAAATTTGATTTACTTTTTGATTATATCACACTACGAATAAAAATGCAATAGGTTTGAGATAAAAAAACAGCGACCGAACGGTCGCTGCTTTCTATTTATTAGTGAACTATGCACTTTTCAGTGTCCTTATCAAAGATGTGCATTCTTGCAGTATCGAATGCAATCTTGATTGTGTCGCCTGCCTTGGAAGAGGATCTGGGCGATACGCGAGCTGTAAGGTTGGTCTCTCCGATTGTGAGGTAGAGATAAATTTCTGCACCCATAAGCTCGGTAACGTCAACATATGCCTCAACAGTGCTGTCCTCAAGAACAGCCATCTGTGCGGGCTCGTCGTGAATGTTCTCGGGACGAACGCCGACAACAACTTCTTGGCCTATGTACTCCTGAAGCTCGGGAGCGTTTGCCTTGTCTGCGGGAACCTTGATTGTGTAGTTCTCTTCAAATGTGAAGTAAACCTCATCGTCCTTCTTTGTGAGCACACCGTTGATGAAGTTCATCTGAGGTGTTCCGATAAAGCCTGCAACGAAGATATTAACGGGCTTGTCGTAAAGGTTCTGAGGTGTATCTACCTGCTGGATAAGACCGTCCTTCATAACTACAATTCTGGTAGCCATGGTCATAGCCTCTACCTGGTCGTGAGTAACGTAGATAAATGTTGTCTGAACTCTGTTGTGAAGCTTTGTAAGCTCGGTTCTCATGGTTGCACGGAGCTTTGCGTCAAGGTTTGAGAGAGGCTCGTCAAGAAGGAATACCATAGGATTACGAACGATAGCACGTCCAAGCGCAACTCTCTGCTTCTGACCACCCGAAAGAGCCTTGGGCTTACGGTCAAGAAGGTGTGTGATATCGAGTATTCTTGCTGCCTCTTCAACACGGCGCATAATTTCATCCTTGGGAGTCTTGTTAAGCTTAAGCCCGAATGCCATGTTCTCTGCAACTGTCATGTGAGGATAAAGAGCGTAGTTCTGGAACACCATCGCGATATTTCTGTCCTTAGGAGCTACGTCGTTAACGAGTCTGTCACCGATAAAGAGCTCACCCTCGGAGATCTCCTCAAGACCTGCGATCATACGAAGAGTTGTGGACTTACCGCATCCGGAAGGTCCTACGAGAACGATAAATTCCTTGTCTTTGATCTCAAGGTTGAAGTCGGAAACGGCGGTAACACCACCGGGATATTTCTTGAAAATGTGTCTGAGTGACAAACTTGCCATGGGGTTTTTCCTCCTGAAAATTTAAAACTTGTGACCGATTTTACAGTCTTTTCTATCAATAATAATTGTACCAAAAATTGCTTTATTTTTAAAGAGCCTAAATAACTAAAATTGCTTCACTCTCTTTGTGCAAATGTCACAAAAAGTCGATATTTCTATACTTTGTCGAGCTTTTTAAGACTATGATGACATTAATAGATTAAAGCTTCATTGAAAGAGCTATTCTCTTTTTCTTAACGTCAACACTGAGCACCTTGACTTTAACCACGTCACCTACAGAAAGCTTTTCCGAGGGGTGCTTGATAAATTTATCGCATATCTGCGAGATGTGAACGAGTCCGTCCTGATGAACGCCGATGTCAACAAACGCGCCAAAGTCGATAACGTTTCTTACCGTTCCCGTAAGCACCATATCGGGCTTGAGGTCCTCGATATCAAGAACGTCGTCACGGAGAATGGGCGGGTCAAAGGAATCGCGAACGTCACGTCCGGGCTTTTCAAGCTCGCTGATAATATCAACAAGCGTGGGCTCGCCAATACCGAGTGTGGCGGCAACATTCTTTATTCCCTTCTTTTCAACGACGCGGCGGAGGAATTTTACCTGATTGTGAGCTACGTCATCGGTGGTGTATCCAAACATTTCAAGCAGATCCTTTGCCGCATCGTAGGACTCGGGGTGAACGCCTGTATTGTCAAGTATCTCCTTGGAGCCGGGCACACGCAAAAATCCCGCGCACTGCTCAAACGCCTTGTCACCTATTCTGGGGACTTTTTTTAGCTGTGTACGAGAGGTAAACTCTCCGTTTTCCTCTCTGTATTTTACAATGTTTTTTGCACTTGTGGTATTTATTCCCGAAATGTAGGAAAGCAAGGAATAGGACGCGGTATTTACATCTATTCCGACCGCGTTTACGCAATCCTCAACGACACCCGTAAGAGCCGTATCAAGACGCGCGGGCTTCATATCGTGCTGATACTGACCTACACCGATAGACTTGGGATCTATCTTTACAAGCTCTGCAAGGGGGTCCTGAAGACGTCTTGCAATAGACACCGCGGAACGCTGCATAACGTCAAAGTCGGGAAATTCCTCGGTAGCAAGCTTTGACGCGGAATAAATGGACGCTCCCGCCTCGTTTACAACTATATATTTACAGTTTGACTCGGGTATCTCCTTGAGAAGTCCTGCGCAGAATATCTCACTCTCCTTGGATGCCGTTCCGTTGCCTATCGCGATAACGTCAACGTGGTGCTTTCTGATGAGCATCTTCATTATTCTCGTGGCTTCCTCGGTGCGTGAGCGAGGCTTTGTGGGATATATTACGGCGGTGTCAAGCACCTTACCCGTCTTATCGACCACAGCGAGCTTACAGCCATTTACATAGCCGGGGTCAAAGCCAAGAACGGTCTTTCCCTTGAGGGGTGACTGCATAAGAAGATGTCCGAGGTTGTCTGAGAACACCTTGATAGCTCCCTCGCTCGCCATATCAAACATATCGTTTCTTATCTCGCGCTCAATAGAAGGAGCGATAAGTCTTTCGTAGCCGTCAATTACTGCACCCGATACGTACTTATACGCAGGGCTGGTAGGCTCGGTAATAACACACGCAAGAAGGAAATTGAGAACTATATCAAGAGAAATAACAACGTTTACCTTCAAAAACTCCTCTTTCTCTCCTCTGTTGATGGCGAGTATTCTATGGCCGGGTATCTTTTTGAGGGGCTCGCTATATTCGTAATACTGCGCATAGACAGAGTCCTCGTCCTTTGAATTGCAAACGTTGAGAAGTCCGTGCTCGAAGGTCTGCGCGCGGACTGACTTTCTGTATTCCGCGTTATCGGATACCATTTCGGCGATAATGTCGCAAGCGCCCGCGAGAGCTTCCTCGGCGGATGCTACCTCAAGCTCGGCGTTTATATATTCCGCTGCAATCTCCTCGATCGTAGGCTGATATTCCTTTCTCTGCTCCATAAGAACGAGGGCTAAGGGCTCAAGTCCCTTTGCCTTTGCGACCGACGCGCGAGTCTTTCTCTTGGGACGGAAGGGACGGTAAATATCATCAACCTCGGTGATAGTGACGGCGTTCATAATCGCCTGCTCTATCTCGGGTGTGAGATTTCCCTGCGCCTCGATAAGCGAGCGTACCTCTTCCTTTCTCTTTTCTATGTTGCGAAGATACTCAAGTCTGTCGTTAAGATTACGCAGAGTTTCGTCGTCAAGGCTTCCCGTGACTTCCTTACGGTATCTGGCGATAAAAGGAATTGTGTCGCCGCCGTCGATAAGCTCGACCGTCTTTTGTACCTGTTCTTCCTTGAGTTTGAATTCTTCGGCTAATTTTTTGATGATGTCCATTTATTTTGTTCCTTTCGGGTATAAAATCTTTAATTTAGTTTTGCGGTCCTTTGTGCTTTTCAAGGCTCTCGGCGGGGATTTTGGACGCTCGGCTCTCAAGTGAGGCTTGCTCGTCGTCCGTCAGGTATCTCCACTCGCCTCGAGAGAGGTTTGTATCCAGCTTGACCTCGCCAAAGGTCACGCGCTCAAGATAGGTTATCTGATTATTTACGGCTATTGCCATAAGCTTTATCTGGTGATATTTGCCCTCGGTCAAGGTTATATAGCCCTCTCGCTCGCCCGTCATTTCCACAAGACACGGCGCGGTCATATATCCGCCAATATCAACACCACCCTCAAGTCTCTCGACGTCCGCCTCGGACACGGGAAATTTGGTGGTAAATGAGTATTTTTTGTCAACGTGATTTTTGGGAGACAAAAGCTTGTGTGCGAGTGGCCCGTTGTTTGTGAGTATCATAAGCCCAAGCGTGTTTTTATCAAGTCTGCCGCAGGGGAAAAGTCCTATTCTCTGAAGCTCGTCGGGCAACAGAGTCAGAACAGTCGGAGAGAGCTTATCGTCAGTCGCACTCACGTATCCCTCGGGCTTGTTGAGCATGATATACGTAAACTCACGGTATATTATCTGTTGACCGTTGTAGCACACAATGTCCTTTGTAGGATCAATGTGACCGCTTGAGCGTCTGGTCACGACACCGTTTACGGTAATTTGTCCGTTTTTAGCCGCCCTTGCCGACTCTGTACGCGTCAGCACGCCCGCATCGGACAGGTATTTGTCAAGCCGCATTTGCGCTCCCCTTTCTCCTAAAATCAAACACATTTTATTATAACATATTTTTGAGGATTTGTAAAGTAATTTTGCGGTTATTTTTCAAAAAAACGGCTTCTCCCGAGGGAGAAGCCGTAGCTCTTTATTATACCACTCTGTTTCTCTTTTCGCCACGCAAAAATGACTCAATATTCTGCATCACCTCGTCGCGACAGCGAACTCTTGCCTCATACGCGCCCCAGGACATATGAGGGGTCAGGCATACGTTCGGCAGTCCCGCGATTTTTGTGTACGGGTGGTCTGCTCCAAACGGTTCGGTCGAATAGACGTCAATTCCAAGACCTCCGAGCTTACCGTTTTCAATAGCATTTGCCAGCGACTCCTCATCAGCCACAAGTCCACGCGCCATATTGACGAAAATGGCATCGGACTTCATTGACTTTATTCTCTGCTCATTTATGAGATTTTTCGTGTCGGATGTCAGGGGTGTATGCACCGTGATAATGTCAGCCTCGCGGCAAAGCGTGTCTATATCCACACACTCAACGTCGGGTGCGGGAGTTCTCTTATTAACTATGACCTTGCAACCAAGCGCCTGTGCAACTCTGCCCACCTGCGAGCCGATATTTCCGTAGCCCACAATTCCCCACGTTTTGCCGCATATCTCGTGATACACGGGGGTGAGTATATTTGCAACTCCACCGTTTGTGTAGCTGCCGTTGGCAGCCGCCTCTTTGTACTCACCAAGATGAGAGACAAGGCTCAAAACCATAGCCACGGTTATCTGCGCCACGCTCTGTGAGGAATATCCCACAACGTTGCATACGGCGATATTATTAGCCTTGCAATACTCTGTGTCAATATTATCATATCCCGTTGCCATAATGCAAATGAGTTTAAGGTTTTCACATTCCGCCAGATTGTGCGCGCCGACCTTTACCTTGTTTATGATTATCACGTCTGCGTCGCCAATATTTTTCGCCACGTCCTCGGGGGCAGTTTTATCATATACCGTCAGTTCTCCGAGCTTTGAAAACACGGAAAGATCCATATCCTCACCCAGAGTTAACGCGTCAAGAATTTTTATCTTCATACTTCACTCCTGTTTATATAACAAAACCGAAGGTGTTATCCTTCGGTTTTTGTTTTTGTTATCGAATTATTCGATAATCTCAATGATATCCTCTTCAGAAAGCTTTTCGTCTATGAGGTCCTCAACGGTCTCCTCAATGAGCTTGCTATTCTTCTTCTTTCTTACATAAAGAACTACTGCTACGATAGCCGCAATAGCAGCCAATACGCCAAGAACGATGAGAACTATCTTAAGTGTGCTCGTCTTTTTCTTTTCAACTACTGTCATTTTTATACCCTCCCTGAAAATCAATATATTTCTTATCACTTTCATTATACAACAAGGATTTTTTCTTGTCAATACTTTAATTCAATAAAATTTGCAAATTTCTTCAAATTTTAGCGTGCAATTTTGAGGCGCAATTCTGTCCGCCTGCCATTTTTGCAAAAGCTTGTTCGTCATGGAGCAAAAATCGGAAAAATCCTCTTTTTTGACTATCCAGATAAGATTGCCAACGGAAGCAGTACGTGCAATAGCTTGCATTGAAAAAGCAAAGTTTTCATCACATTTTTCCACTATCATACCAAGCAAAATTTCATCAAATTCAAACAGCTTTTCCGCCTCTGGATCAAGTTGGTCACGGTTTACCAATATCAAAGTTTCCGTCAATAAATTGCAATTTTTGAGATACTGAAGTGCGCGACAGGTTATTTGGGCAAAACAGTCTGCGCGTACAACTATTGGGCAAAAGGATTTGATGCTTTGTTGCGCACTCTCACGAAGCGCCTGGATTATCAGCATATTTTTCTCGCTATCGGACAGGGTTTGTCCGCAAGCAAGCCTCTCTCTTGCAAGCCCAACGTGGTACCTATCAGGCATAACAAAATCAGTCGCTCGACTAATGTCTATAACGCTTGTCAGGTTATCGGTATAAGCAGTTCTAAAAGTTAAAACAGGTGTTATAGATTCCTCGTTCTCACGTTCTCCGTAAAATCTTTTCCACAAATCGTCGGAGGAAGCTTGCGTTATGTCAATATCTTCTCCAAAAATCTCTGACACGGCGCAATTTATAGCTCTGTACATACTGCTTCCCGAAAGCCTCACTAACGAATGGCAAAGCTCTCTGAATTTCTCAAAATCCGAGGCGTTCTCATGTATATATCGTTTATCGGCACCGCAAAGAGCGAGAATGTGCGGTATATTATCAATTTTTCCACAAAGATATTCGTATATGTTGCTATGCACAAAAACACCTCCTTTTGTTTTATTTTACCACACACCTAGACAGTTTTCAAGGTCAAAAATAAATTTTCAAAATCTATATACAAAATCAAAAAAATATGTTAAAATGAATAATAAAGACTTTTTGGGAGGGATATCATGTTTTTCTGCGATTATCACATTCACAGCGCATATTCCTTTGACGGAGACCCGTCCGCTACCCCCATAGCCATTTGCGAGGAAGCCCTGCGTAGAGGATTTACGGATATTGCTATCACCGATCACCTTGAGGCAAATTCCGACGCCGAGGGGCTCTACCCTCCTTATAACGCAAAAGCCGCTTTTGACGCTATTATGCAAGCAAAGGAGATTTACGGCAAAAAACTTAACATTGCCTACGGAATAGAGATAGGTCAGGCAAACCAGTATCCCGATGTAGCAAACGGACTTCTCGCAAACTTTCCATTTGAGTTTGTTCTGGCTTCAGTCCACAGTCTTAGAGGCATGCAAGATTTCTACTTTTTGGATTACAAGTCAATACCCGAAGACGAGATAAGAAAACTTTATTTTACTTATCTCGACGAGGTGATAGAGGACATAAATACTCTTGACAAGGTAAGCTCAATATCTCATATTACATATCCACACAGATATATAGCGCAGGCGGGACTTGCGTTTGATGCGTCTCCTTTTGCGGACAAGCTCGCTGAGATATTCTTGCTTATGATAAAAAGAGATATTGCGCTTGAAATAAACTCATCAACGCACGCAAAGGGGTTTGGATTTACAATGCCATCTGAGAACATTCTCTCTATCTACAGAGAATGCGGTGGAAAGCTCCTTACCTTTGGAAGCGACGCTCATTCCACGTCGGCTATGGGCGGTTCTGTTCCCTATGCCGTAGAGCTTGCAAAATCCTTGGGATTTGATAGTGCACTCGTTATAAGAAATTCTCAAAAAGAACTCGTAAAACTCTAACTTGAAAGGACACATGCAATGGATCTGTCAAATTTCAGTCTTATATATCCAAGTGAACAGTCAAAGCAGGAGCACCTTTCGGGCAAAAAGCTCCCCGATATTGATATGTACACTCTCCAGGAGCTTGGACTGCTTGAAATATTCGAGCTTAAAAGCTCCGAGCTTTCGGACTATTTTACAACCGACGTAGCTGTAATGGAATACCGTATGGGAATCTTCCGTGACATGATGGATAACCCCGTAATATCCGAGACCTTTAACAAGGTCATTCCCGTAGTTCAGGACATCACCGAGCTTCGTCGTCTTGAATCGGATAGCTCAAATACAGACGATTATCTCTCAAGCATTACGGAGATAGAGCTGTATATTTCTTGTGTTGACATTCTCAATGAAGGACTTTCCAAGGCTCGCGACAACGTAAAGAGCGAAGCATTCAAAAGCCTTGCGCAGAGAGTTTCGGAGCTTGCTGAGTCAGAATATTACTCAGAGCTCAACAAAAAGCTCTCAGAGCTTACACGCAGAGTTCGCGAGATAAAGAGCGTGACTGTGGGCGTAAACCTTGACTCACAGCTTCGCCCCGAATACGCGGGCGTGTTGTCGGTAAACTCTCAGCCGTTCAAGTCGGGCGATGCGCTTGACAAGATACTCCGTCTCAACTTCAAAGACGACGAGTACACCTGCATAGCAAATCTTGTTCCGTTCTCTAAAAAGCAGTCGGACAATCAAAAAACGGCTATGTCCAACGCCTTTAACTCGGCCATAAACGACGTATATAAATCTTCGCTGCGTTCGTGGAAAAAAATAGTTCAGTCCTACGTGCTTGAAAACACGGACTTCCTCATCGAACTTTTGCCCGAGATAGAATTCGTCGTCAAGGGCACGGCACTTCTCTCCACTCTTGAGGCGCGCGGATTTGATCTCTGTGTTCCCACCTTTGCTCCGCTTGACGATAGAAGATTTGTGACTGACGAGCTTTACAATCCCGTTGTTGCATTAAAGCTCCCCGATGGCGAGGAGATCGTCGCAAATGATATAAGCTTTACAAGCGACGATTCTCTTATTTACGTTCTTACAGGTCCTAACCGAGGCGGTAAATCCGTTATCACCTGCGCGATAGGTATAGGCTTATCTATGATGCAGCTTGGTATGTTTTTCCCCGCCAAAAGCGTGTGCGTAAGCCCTGCCGACGCCATATATACGCATTTCCCCACGGGTGCTGACGATACTATTGACAAGGGACGTCTTGGCGAAGAATGCGCGCGTCTCGTTGAGATATTCGACAACGTGACAAAGTACAGTCTCGTGTTGCTCGATGAGTCTCTTTCATCCACAGGCTCTTACGAGGGCTCGTATATCGCATCCGAGGTGCTTTCGGGATTTGCTATCGTTGGTTGCCGTTGTCTTTTCGCAACTCATCTGCACGAGCTAGCGGCAGAAATTGACACGATAAACCAGATTTCAAAGCAGAGGGGCGGCTCACATATAGATACTCTTATAGCAGGCATTGACGAGGGCAAGCGTTCGTTTAAGATATACCGTGCAAAGCCCGACGGAAAGAGCTATGCTAGGGATATTGCAAGCAGATACGGTCTTACGTTTGACAAGATAATTGAAAAAATCGAAAAATAAACTTACAAAAAAACGCCTTATGCGGTCTGCATAAGGCGTTTTTTATCATTTTCCTGTTATAAGCATTGTTCTACACAAAAGCTCCGCCATAACTCCCCTTGTTATGATCCTGCCCGCTTCAATGCTTCCGTCACCGCTTTGAATGACTCCAAGTGTGTGTAAAGATACCACTGCCCTCTCCGACCATGCAGGGATGCTTGACGCATCCGAAAATACGGGCTTTATTTCGGGCTCGGAATAGCCTATGATATTGCTCAATATAACCGCTGCTTCGGAAAGCCTTATAGTTTCATTGGGATTGAAGTATATCTCACCGTCTTTTTTAATGCCGCTAATATATCCTTTGGAGTATGCGAGGGCGATATATCCTTTCATTTCAGGGCGGATGTCGTCATCGTCATAAAATCCCGTATCTGCAACGTCTGGAACACTTCTGATGCCGAGCGCAGTCATAGCCGTGACTATAAACTCTGCTCTGCTGACCTCTGTGTCAGGCTTGAAATAGAAATGCTCTCCTACCTGTACTCCGTTCATAATTCCGTCCTCGGTGAGACTTATCGCGTATGTGTGTATATCGGTATCGATAAGGTCACTGTACGTGACAGAGACAGAGGGTACTGATACTGTCACTGATACCGTCGTCGATGCGCTGTAGTTCCCGTATTTATCACGGACTACGTACTCAAACGAGTCCTTGCCTGAATAATTTTCCGAGGGCATATATGTATACGTGCCGTAATTTTTATCTATAAGCTGGATAGCTCCGTCCTCGGGGTATCTTACTATTTCAAAAGTCAGCTCGTCGCCATCAGGATCGTATCCGCAAAGCACACCCGATGCGTTTATATTTTTGTGAGTTTCCATATTAAGAGACGCATAAGACGCATTCGACGTTGAGGGCGCAGAGTTAGCGGAGCTTATAAGATATATCTTGCATTCGGTATCGTACGCGCTGCCATTTACACGGAACTTGAAGCTTGCGTAGTTGCCAAAGCCGCCTGCCTCGCAAAAGGTCATTTTGGAAATATCATCTCCCGATATTGTCTGTCCTTCCGCAATAGGCTGAGAGCCGCAGTAAAGCGTGCCGCTTGTTGCCTCGGGAAGCTTTTTTATCTGAATACTTTCAATATCAGAAAGGTTCATACCTCGCAAAAAGCTCTCCTCGGAGAAATTAAAGGTCTGTCCCTTCAGTCCCGCAACTCTTATATCAGTCTGCGCCGCGAGCACTCTCAAGCCGTAGGATATGACAGACAGAGTCTCTCTCTCCGTCGTCTTACCCGCCGCAGATACGCATACACATGCCGCAAAGACAAGTAAGATCATTATAAGAGCACAGATAAAAATTCTAAAAAATCTTTTCATAAAGACCTCCCAACAAATTCATTGATATATTATATTTTCCGCATCTTCCAATTATTACGCGAAAAGAGTTCAATTATTAACAAAACATTCTTATAATTTCTCAAAAATTATGCTATAATGAGTGTAATAATTCAAAAGGAGGATAATATGGAGATAGTTATTGACAGTCAATACGCGGGCAGAACTCTGCTCTCTTATCTCAAGTTCACCCTTAAAATATCCTCCGCATATATCACGAGACTAAAGCAAGACGTGCATGGGCTTGAGGTAAATGGCAAGCACGTGACGGTGAGGTATATACTTCAAGCTGGAGATAGTTTACACATAAATATTGACGATAGCTTTGAACGCGCAAACCAAAATATTGAGCCTATTGATATACCGCTTGACATCATATATGAGGACAATGACCTTTTGATAATCAACAAGCCCCCTTTTATGCCAACTCACCCCTCACACAATCACCATAGCGATACTCTGGCAAACGCCGTGGCTCACTTATACAAAACTCGCAGACTTCCCTTTATTTTTCGTCCCGTCGGCAGGCTTGACAAAAACACAAGCGGAATAGTTGTACTTGGCAAAAATATGCCTGCAGCGGCGCATTTTACAAAGGAAAGACAGAACAACCGCGTGCAGAAAAGCTATATCGCAATCGTCTGCGGTGAAATGACGGGTGATAAGGGAGAGATAACAACCCCGCTGAAGCGTCAGGCTGAAAGCATAATAATAAGAACCGTCTGTAATGCCGAGGACGAGGGCGCGATGAGCGCGCATACTGTTTGGGAAAAGCTTTATTCGGGACACGGGATAAGTCTTGTCCGCGCCTACCCAAAAACAGGACGCACACATCAGATAAGGGTACATCTTGCATCTATCGGTCACTCTATTTTAGGAGATGATATTTACGGAGATGAGTCAGAATACATACAAAGACACGCTTTGCATGCGTACACGTTGAGATTCTCCCTGCCTTTTTCCGAGCAGATAAAGACGGTGGATGCAAGCATTCCCGAGGATATTAAGGATGCGTTTTTCAGGATAACGGGAGAGAATATTTCCACATTCCTTGATAATCGAAAGGAGTTTTATGAGTAAAAACGAGAAAAAACATGATATAGAGCAGACTCCCCAATTTATCGGAACCAAGGAATTTTCCGAGCTTCCTAAAACTGAACGGTGGCTGTGGGAGGCTGTGCCTAAAAAGCACGAGCGCATACCGCTGTTCTCAAAAATCACCTTTGTAATATCTGTTTTGTGTTTTATAACATATATTGTCGCTATCATAAGTACAAAATTTGCAGACTTTTTCAACTCCAGTGTAGGCGTTGCGGTGAGGTTTATCGCCGCAAAAATAACAGGCATATTTCCATTTTCAATAGCTGAATTTCTCCTTATCTCCATTTTCCCCGCCGCAGTGGGATATATAATATACGCAATAAAGAAAAGAAGCTTCACATGGAAGATGGTTGCCTCCGTTCTATCTGTCCCCGTGTCTTTGGCGCTTCTCGTATTTTGTATGTTTGTACTGACACTCGGCACAGGATACAGAACGCCAACACTTGATACAAAGCTTGAATTTGATGAAACTCCAGTGACAAAAGAAAATCTGCAGCAGACCGCAGAATATCTGGTCGAAAACATCAACAAGCTGAGCCAGGAAATGAATTACCGCACGGACGGCTTTACAGAAATGCCCTACAGCTTCTCGGAAATGAACAAAAAGCTCTTGTCGGCATATGATAAATTTGCCGAGGATTATGACGTTCTGACCACATTTGACAGTAAATTAAAACCCGTGCTTATGAGCAAGCCTATGTCTTATATGCACACACTTGGTATATACACGTTTTTTACGGGCGAGGCAAATATCAATATTGATTTTCCCGATTACACAATACCGTACACCGCTGCGCACGAGCTTGCGCATCAACGCGGTATAGCCCGCGAGGACGAGGCTAATATGATAGCGTTTTTGGTCTGTATGGAGTCAGACGATGCATATATACGCTACAGCGCGTATCTTAACATGTATGAATACGTTGCAAACGCTCTGTATCAGACAAGTCCTGAGGCTTATCGCGAGGTAAATGCAAAGCTTAATGCAAAGACCCGCGCAGAACAAATAGCCTACAGTCAGTTTTTCAATCAATACAGAAACTCAAGCGCAAGCAAGGTCTCATCTGCGGTGAACGATACCTTTCTTAAGGTTCAGGGTACAGAGGGCGAGATAAGCTATGGACTTGTGGTTAAGCTCACGGTGGCTTACTTTAAGACCGAGAACATCATAGACTAAAAAATTCAAAAAATCAATAACACATTATCGCTGCACAGCATACAATGTCTGTGTGGCGATTTTTTTATTTTCAGAAATTTTTGTTTTGAGTTTTTTGCTCGACAATTTGTTTGAAAATTCACTCAAATACACCTTGAAATTCACAAAAATTTTGGCCGCTTTACTGCCGAATTTTATGTCGTACTATATATGCATTTGATACAACGACATTGTTTGTGTCCGAAATTGATAGTTTATTCTTATTTTATTCACTTTTGCTTGATTTTGGATATTTTATATTCATTTTTGGCATAGTTTTCGTGTTATATAGAACAATCGTGCCAATGGCACTACGACAAGATATGCGATTTTATACGACAAAAAATAAGGAAAAAATTTACTTTTTAAAATGTTAAATAATTGTAAACATGCGCAAAAATCTATTTACAAAAATACATAAATATGGTAAAATATATACATACCCGCGAATGCAAAAAAACGACAAAAAGTTTTATAAATATACAGGGCGTGCGAAATTACGAGTATCTTTCCCCCGAAGATACAAATCCCCATAAATTTCAACACCCTTCCCCATGACAAAATACAGCCCAGAGGCAGAAACAGAGGTACAGACATGGATAAGATCTTGGTTAACGGCGGTAATACACTTCACGGTACAGTAGCAATCGGAGGAATGAAGAATTCTGCTCTTCCGGTCATTTCCGCATGCGTTCTCACAAAGGAGACCTGCATCATAGACAATATCCCCATGGTAAGCGATATAAAGCTCCTCCTTGAGATACTTTCCTCGATAGGAGCTGAAGTCCGTATGCTCTCAAATACCTCTGTTCAGATAAACTGCAAAAACGTTGCTCCCTGCTCCTCTCCCGACGAGCTCGCATCCCAGCTTCGCGGATCGTCCTACCTCCTCGGCGCAGAGCTCGGCAGATTCGGCGAGACCAGCGTTGTTCTCCCCGGCGGATGCAAGATAGGAGCAAGACCTCTTGATTTTCACATGAAGGCGTTTGAGGCGCTCGGCGCACAGTGCTCTATCGTAAACGGTCACCTCACAGCAGAGGCAATAAACGGTTTGCACGGCAACACAATTTTCTTTGACAAGGTTTCCGTTGGCGCAACTGTAAACGCTATTCTCTCCTCTGTTCTCGCAGAGGGCACAACTGTAATCGAAAACGCAGCTCGCGAGCCTCACATCGTTGACCTCGCAGTATTCCTCAACGCTTGCGGCGCAAACATTATGGGCGCAGGTACGAGCGTAATTAAGGTCAAGGGCGTTTCCGAGCTTCACGGTTGCCGTTATTCTATCGCTCCCGATATGATAGAAGCAGGTACATACATGGTTGCAGCTGCCACAGTAGGCGGCAGAGTGACTGTCACAAATATCATTCCCAAGCACCTTGAGAGCGTCACAAACAAGCTCATCGAGGCAGGCGTTAAGGTTATCGTTGGCGACAGCTATATCACCATCGAGAGCAACGGCAAGTACAAGGCAGTTGACATCGTCACACAGCCCTACCCCGGATTCCCCACAGATATGCAGGCGCAGTTCTCCACTATGCTTTGCTACGCAGAGGGCACGTCAAGAGTGACAGAAAACATTTTCACAGGCAGATTCCAGTTTGCAGATGAGCTTGCAAAAACGGGTGCTAAAGTTTCCGTAGACTGCAACACCGCTGTTATCAGAGGCGTTGAAAGAACAGGCTGTGCTCCCCTTACCTGCCACGACCTCCGCGCAGGCGCGGCTATGGTTATCGCCGCTCTCAGAAGCGAGGGTGTATCCGAGATCACAGGCATCGACAAGATAGAGCGCGGATACGTTGATATAGTTGATAAGTTCGCAAACCTCGGCGCAGACATCAAGCTCGTAAGAGACATGGGCGCGCTTGCTCACACTACTGCTACAAACTGATATTTGAAAACATAATAATGATAAAACGGTGCATCATAAGTCGCACCGTTTTTGTCCCCTAAAGCTCAAAGTTAAAGGATGTGAAATATTATGAAAGAAAAATTTTTGAATATATTAGATAAATTAAAGTTTGTTATAATAATCCTCGCGGTAATAGCCCTTGCTCTTTTTCTCTTTTACAAGGCAAACTCGCTGAATATGAACTTTGCGGAAAGCGGTATTTTCGTTGGAAAATCATTATCCGAAACAAAGGCAATTCAAGATAATAAAGAATTATCTGACAGCGAGAGACTCCAGCTTCTGGACAGTCTTGAGCTTTCTTCCTCGGCATTGTCAGATAATGAATTTGAGGACATCAAAAAAATGTTTCACGGAAAGCTTCTGTATAAAAACCCTGTTCCCTCTTGTGGCTTCACAAAGGAGATATCTATTTCCTTTAACGACGGCGAGCATATTTTTTATATTGCAGGTGACTTGTGCGGAACAGTATATTATAAAAACGAGGAAAAATACTTTGATCTGACAAATGATGAAAACGCCAGACTGCGAGAGATCCTCGCAAAACACGACGTATATTGTAATCCTGCATCTTAACATGGCGGAAAGGAAAAACATGAAAAAAGCACTTATATTTATATTGACATTAACCGTAGCAATATGCAGCTTTGTTGCGTGTGACTCAAAGAAAGACAATTCAACAGACATGCCTACCGAGGCATCCATTCAGTCACCCGTTGATTACTCCGATATAAACAGCCTCCCTAAGCATTACCTCAAAGTAATTCAGGGAAAGGACAACTTTACTTTAATGGGTGAAGAAATAAATATAAATGATTACAATGTTCCTTCTATCGGTCTTCCTCTGCTCTTCTTTGACTCTGCATTATACGGGGTTGTAGATATGGACGGAGACGGAAATATTGAGGTTTTACTTTCAGATGCCAAGGGCGGAGATATACTTGTATTGCATTATGAAAATGAAGCAGTATATGGATACTCTTTTGATTTTAGAAGTATGTATCACGTAATGGCAGACGGTTCGTTCCATTGGACTGCTTCCGCGGGCAGAAAATATGGTGCGTCAAGGCTTTCGTTTATTCATGAGAATTATTGTCAGATCACCGAATTGTACCGAGTCGAGCACGATTACGAAGATGCTGAAAGCTACAAGCTATTTATCGCAGACGCAGAGGTCACAGAGGAAGAATACGACGAATACATAAAATCGACTTCATCCGAAGAAATAACGTGGTATAAACTAAAAATAGAAGCAAATTGAGTAAACGAAAAACCTCTCTCCTTTTTCAGAGAGAGGTTTTCTCTATTCAAATCAAAGTATAATACAGATAAGTCCGCCGCTGCCCTCGTTGATGATACGCTCGAGTGTTTCGGAGAGCTTTTTGCGAGACGCCTCGGGCATATGCTCAAGCTTTGTGTGAAGTCCTTCATTTACAAGCTCGTAAAGAGTCTTGCCGAACATATTGGACTGCCAGATCTGTTGCGGCTCTTCCTCAAATTCCTTGAGCATATATTTGACAAGGTCCTCGGACTGCTGCTCCGTGCCGACGATGGGGTTTATCTCGGTCTCGATATTTGCTCTTATCATATGTATGGACTGCGCCGACGCCTTGAGTCTTACGCCGTAGCCGCCCGACTGCTTTACTATCTCGGGGTCTGCAAGCTTTAAGTCGGAGACATCGGGCATGACTATGCCGTAGCCTCTGTTCTCTGCCTCGTCAAGCGCCGCGGATACTCTGTCGTATCTCTCCTTCATTTGCGAGAGCTCTCGGAGAAGCTGAATGAGAGATTCCTCGCCTGTTATCTCAAAGCCTGTAAGCTCGCTTATAACGTCGTAATACAGTCCGTCAGCCATTGATACCGATACTCTCGCGCAACCGTTGCCGAGGTTTATCTCATCAAGGGTAGCGCTCTTTATGTACTCACACTCGCCAAGATCAGAAAAGGCTTCTCTTATGTCGCCCACCTTATGTACGCGTCCTGCGCACTTGTGAATACTGGTCATAAGTGACTGCTTTATTCTGTGCGAGGGCTCAAGCGCCGTCGTCCACTCGGGCATTGAAATCTTTATCTCGGTTGCGGGAAAT
>JAZOUO010000082.1:0-19724 GCA_045658225.1 Eubacteriales bacterium | reverse complement strand
GAAGATACAAACCTTCTTTCTCTTGCGCACTACGGGGCGCGCAGGACGGTTTTCATTCTTATCCATCTTATGAATCCTCCAATTCTAAATTTAGGTGACGGTCACTTCTCAGAAGGGAAGATCGTCGTCTGTTTTGATTTCCTCAAACTTGGGAGCTACGTCCGAAGTTGAAGCGAAAGAGGGTGCTGCAGCAAAGCTGTCTCCACCAAAGCTAGCGGAAGACTCGGAACGGCTGTCAACGAACATAACCTCGTCAGCAACGATATCCGTTCTGTAGTGCTTTGTGTTCTGCTGGTCAACCCAGGATCTGTTCTGAAGAGTACCAACGACGCAAATGGACGAGCCCTTCTTAAAGTATCTTGAAACAAACTCCGCGGTCTGTCTCCAAGCGGTTACGTTAAAGAAATCAGTCTCGTTCTGCTGAGCATCCTTGTTGTATCTGCGGTTTACCGCGATAGAGAAGGAAACGACAGCGATGCCGTTCTGTGTCTGCTTGAGTTCAGGATCTGCAGTAAGTCTACCACCGAGAATTACTTTATTGAAATTGAAATTAGCCATTCTGCTATCCCTCCAATAAATTACTCGGCGTCTGTAGCTTCAACAGCTTCAGCAACTACTTCTTCAACTGTCTCAACAACAGGCTCTTCAACAACGGGCTCCTCAACAACTACCTTCTTTGCAACAGGCTCGAACTCGAGTCTGATTGTCATAGAACGCATAATTGTCTCATCGATGTTGAACTGACGCTCAAGCTCTGCGATAAAGTTAGGAGCAGACTTGTAGGTCACAACGGTGTAGTAGCCTTCGCTCATATCGTTGATGAGATAAGCAAGACGACGCTTGCCCCAAGTGTCTACCTCAACGATTTCTCCGTTGGAACCAATCAAGTTTGTGAACTTCTCCGCTGTAGCCTTTGCAGCCTCCTCGCCGTTAGAAATATCGGCGATGAACAGAGTTTCATAAGAATTGATTACGTTTTCCATGTTTTTTACCTCCCTATGGACTTATTCGACCGTGTCTAAGATTTACACGGTAGAGAGTAGATCTGCTTTGCAGACCATACCAAGTATGGATTATACCACAACTGAAAATATTTGTCAATAGGTTTTTTACAATTTTTATATATATTTATACTATACTGACGAAAAGGATGGAAATAAGCATAGAGGCAATCGGGATGACACTCCCCACAACAAGCTCGCCTGCCTTGTGACGACCCATTCCAAGCGATGACCAGAACACGAGCGCGAGCAGGGGCAGTCCGAGAAGCGCTATGGGGCCGTAGATATACGTCAGAAAAGCAATAGGACCCGCAACTCCGCATGCGTGACCACTTGCTTTTATCTTGAACACCTTGTTGAACACGAATATCAAAACGCCCGAGATAAAGTACGTCAAAAAGAGAGCCTGCATTTCGTCTGGCATTCTAAGCGCGAACGCGCAGATAATGCCGCCTACATAACCGAATACAGACATATATATTGCAAGATTGCGCTGACCGTCTCTGCCTTTTTTCTTAAAATAGGGAAGTATAGGCTGGAGAGGATATGCTAAAAGCGGAAAAATCGCGATAAAGGCTATTCCTAAGATATAGTTTAAGGTGTTTCCCGTTATTTCGGGCGACACAAAATGCAGTATTGTAAATGTGGCTATCGCGATAATGGGGGCGACTGTCAGAATTCTGGCGGCATAACAGATTTTTTTCATAAAAGCTCCTTGTAAACATCAGATATCTACATTGTATGTCATAAGATGTGGTTATCAAAACCACATTTGAGAATATTATACACCATAACTTGAATTTTTGCAAGTGGTATTTAAAAAAATTTCAAGCTTTTTGCATACTGCTATATTCTTGACAAAATGTGACCTCAATGATACAATAGAAGTGTAATATTTTATTTTGGGAGCCATAATGAAAAAAGTTAAAATAACCGTTATGAAAAAGGCGAGATATGACGATCTTATCTCGCAGTACGAAAACCCCATAGAACATGCCTGTGATATAGAACTTGGGCAGATATTTGTCTCGGAGAATGGCGAGAAGCCCGAAGGGCTTTGTGACAGTGCGTGGGAGAGTATGTCGTATTTTGTCAAAGAGCTTGCTAACGGTGGCGGAAATTTCTATGACGGCTGGATGAAAAACAAGTATTCGGCGATGATATCTTGCAACGATGGATTTCGTCCCGTCAGCTTTTTGCTGGAGGTGATAGAATGATAAGGATCATGTTTGTCTGCCATGGCAATATATGTCGCTCGCCTATGGCAGAGTTTATATTCAAAAATCTTGCGGCGGAGCGCGGGGTATCAGATGATTTTGTGGTCGCGTCAAGCGCAACGAGTACCGAGGAGATATGGAATGGCATAGGCAATCCCGTCTATCCGCCCGCCAAGGCAGAGCTTGCAAAACACGGGATTTCTTGCGAGGGCAAGCGCGCGGTGCAGCTTACATGGGCAGATCTTGAAAAGTATGATATGTTTATCGGTATGGACAGCGCAAACATCCGCAATATGCATAGAATACTCGGTGAAGGTGCTAAAGGAAAAATATATAAGCTTATGGATTTTACGGATCGTGGCGGTGACGTGGCTGATCCGTGGTATTCCGATAGATTTGACATAGCATATAGAGATATTTTCGATGGTTGCAAATCTCTCATTGAAAAATTAACAAATTGTTGAAATTATTAGCCGAATAGGTAAAACAGAGGGAGGAATAATTAAAATGTCAGAATTTTTATCGTCATTACACCCTGTGGTTGTATGTTTTATAGTGTGTGTGGCAAAAATAATTGAGATAACTATACAGTCGCTCAAGACTTGTATGATGGTTAAGGGGCAGAGGCTCAAGGCGGCAGGACTCGGATTTATTGAATGTATCATATGGGGACTTGTCATATCCACCATAATCGGAACACTGGGAGATAACTACTTGCTTTTGCTGTTCTACTGTTTGGGATATGCCACGGGACTGTTCCTTGGCTCTACTATAGAGAACAAGATAGCTCTCGGCACGTCAAACCTTGAGCTTATCGCAAGCGATGAGAGTACGGAGAAAATAGTACAGTATCTGAGAGAAAAGGACAAAGGATATACCGTTTTTGCAGGACACGGCTCAAAGGACAAAATGAATATGATATTCATTGTTTTGCCGCGAAAGGAGACTCCCAAGATTTTGCGTGAGATACGTGCAGCGTGTGATAATAAGGTGTTTGTTGTTGCATCGGAGGTCAGCAAGTATGCAGGTGGATATGGAATGGTAAAATAAGAGTATGGTTTACATACCTCCTTGATGCAATTTTGAGGCGGAAAAACTGCTTCAATTTTGTTTTGAGGGGGTATTTTTATCTTTTAGATGTAATTTTTTGAATTTTTTTGTGCAAAATGTTGCAAAAAACGCCAATCAAAAGCGAAAAAATGTAAAAAAAGCAGTTGACAAAGGTGCGCGCTATATGATATAATGGTCATAACGATATTCTTTTGTGACCTTGAGCTAGGCTGACAGTGGGAATTTACTCTATTTACTGGATATATTGGTCTCAAGCAGAACAAACTACTATCGAAATTTAGATGCGGCAAAAGCTGCGTCAGAAAAATTATGGAGGTTTTTGCTATGAGCAAGACTACGATGAGAATTGTAAGTCTCATTCTTGCTGTCGTTATGCTTGTCGGTGTTGTAGTGACTACTGTTAGTTGCAACAAGAAGAAGTATGACGGTGCAGGCGATTATACTTACAAATCCTACACAACCGCTTTGGGTACCAACTGGAACCCTCACACATGGGAAACAAATGCTGACGATTCCATCCTCAGCTACATTTCCTCGCCTTTCATTACCATGGAAGCTAAGGACACCGAGAATGGTGTTTATCAGTGGGTATATGAAATGGCAACATCCATCAAGGATGTAACCGCAGCTAATCAGGACGACCTTACAAAGTACGGCTGTGCTCTCCCCGAGGGTATGACTGCTGCTGACGTTAAGGAAGGTTACGTTTTTGAGATCGCGCTTAATCCCGATGCAAAGTGGGAAAACGGCGAAAAGATCACTGCTGACGACTACATTTATTCTATGCAGCAGCTCCTTGACTCCAAGATGAAGAACTACCGTGCAAACCTTTATGTTTCCGGTGAGTCTGCTCTTGCAGGTGCTATGGCATACTATAACTCTGAGGCTCCTATTTATGAACAGTGGGGTTGGGATTGGGATGATGACGACAATCTCGTAGGAACTATCAGTGAAACAACAGTAAACAAGGATGGCTATGTTTGTGTTAATATTGACGGCGAAGAAAAGGTAGTTTACCTTTCTACATCGTTGACCAACGGCATATTTGGCACAACATGGGCAACAATTCATACTGATTACGGCTACGGCGGAGCTGGATATTTCGATAAGAAATACGAAGGCAAAACCGGTGAAGGCGTTGAGCTTCCTTCTTACGTTGTAGAGCGTGAAGACAAGGACGGAAATAAGTATTATGCAGAGGATCTTTACGCTAAGTACTCCAAGCAGGAGAACGGCTACGGCGTAATTCCTGTAACCAAGGAAATCCTTGCTGACATCAAGGTTCTCGCTGAAAACTTTGCAGCATTCGGTTCTGCAGGCGCAGATGGTTGGAACTGCTTTATGTTCTACCAGACCGGTATTGGCGAAAAGGTAAGCTATGACAAGGTTGGTTGCTACAAGGTTGATGATTACACTATCCGCTATGTATGCGCTACCGCTATCGACTACTACTACTTCCTCACATCTTGCACATCCACATGGCTCGTATACGAGGATCTCTACGAGGCTGGTAAGGACACTACCGGCGAGCTCGTGACAACTAACTACGGTACATCCGCTGAGACATCCATGTCTTACGGCGTATATAAGATCAATTCTCTCCAGTCTGAAAAGCAGATCGTATTCGTTCAGAACGAGAACTGGTACGGTTGGGAGAAGAATGAAGACGGTTCGCTTGTTAAGGACGAAGAGGGCAACCTCGTTTCCTACACAAGCTACCACAAGAACCTTGACGGCGAAGAGTTCAAGGTTGACGGAAAGGTTCACCGTCAGCACACTATCGAAAAGGTAGTTATCGACGTTATGGAAGAAGCTACTGCAAAGGCAGCATTCCTCAAGGGCGAGCTCTCCGACTGGAGCACTCCCGCAGCAGAGGTTCCTGCTTACTCCGCTTCCGACAGACTTTACAAGGTTGATGAGACCTACACAATGTCATTCTTCTTCAACACTGATCTTGATGCGCTCAAGAACATGGATAAGAAGGAAGGCAACAAGAACTCTGTTATTCTTTCCAGCACAGCATTCCGTAAGGGCTTCAGCCTTGCGATCAACCGCGCTAAGTACGTAACCGCTACAGAGGGTTATAAGCCTGCGTTCGCATTGCTTAACAGCCTCTACTACTATGACTTCTATAACGATCCTTCTTCCTCTTACAGAAACACCGACCAGGCTAAGGAAGCTATCTGTAACCTCTACGGCGTTAAGTGGGGTGAGGGAACACCTTACGCAACTCTTGACGATGCAGTTAACTCTGTGACCGGCTATAACCTCGATGAGGCTAAGAAGCTTATGAAGCAGGCTTGCGATGAGCTCGTTGCAGCAGGTCTTTACAAGAAGGGTGAAGCAATCGAGATCAAGATCGGTTGGGCAAAGGGAGCTCTCACAGAGGCAGACAATAAGCAGGCAACTCTTATGAACGAGTTTGTTAATGCGGCAGCTGAGGGATCCGGCTTTGGTAAGATCACATTCACTCCCGTTGGAAACATTGAGGACAGATACGGCGACGTTCCCGCAGGTAAGTACGCTATCGGTTACGGCGCATGGGGTGGAGCAGCTCTCTATCCTTTCCGTAACTTCCAGGTTTACATGGACCCCGATAATACTGATATCAATGAGGCAGGATGCTGGGATCCTAAGACAGAGAACCTTACGCTTACCATCAATGGTGAAGAAGTCACTATGACATGGCAGGCATGGTCCAACTGTATGATCGGTACAGGTAAGTATGCTAACGCTGACTTTGAGACCAAGCTCGACATCCTCTCTACACTTGAGACAAAGTACCTTGAGAAGTACTACAGAATTCCTCTTGCAGGAACTACTATCTGCTCGATGCTGTCTTACCAGCTCGACTACTATACTCAGGAATACAACTTTGCTTACGGCTTCGGCGGCTCTCGTCTTATGAAGTTCAACTATGACGATGCTGAGTGGGCACAGTTTGTAGATGAGCAGGGTGGTACTCTTAGCTACGAATAATATCGCTAAATTACCATTTAGGATATAAATCCGCTGTAATGGGAGAGTGAAATACCTCTCCCATTACTTGCCGTTTGAAAAGCTTTTTATTTTGACGGAAAAATTGCGGGATCAACCGCAAAAGAGGCGAATTTTGTCAAAATCGCGCATCTCGTCTTTTCATCAAATCGAATGATAGTCATCCGATTTGATGAGCAGACGAAAAATTCTTTTCGCCTGATTGGAAAGGAGCAAAAAAACATGTTAAAGTACGTATTGAAAAGAATACTGCTTATGTTTTTCGTGCTGTTTTGCATAGTGACTATATGCTTTATGCTTATAAGAATGTTGCCTATGACAAAGCCGCAGGGAAACGTAGCTCAGCAGCAGCTTGTCGAGGAGCGATGGGAGGCGTTAGGCTATGAGAAGCCTCTTATTGAGCAGTACGGTATTTACTTGAAGAATATATTTACGGAGTTTGACTTCGGTACGTCATGGTATATCCAGTACCGCGCTCCCGCGCTTGATGTTATCACGGACAGACTGTTGCCTACAGTACTTGTTAATCTATACTCGCTGTTATTCTCAACTCCCTTAGGTATAGCATTTGGTATATACGCAGCTATCAAGAAGAACAAATGGCAGGACCACGTAATAAGCACGGCGGTTATGATATTTGTTTCTATCCCCAGCTATGTCTATGCCTTTTTGGTGCAGTATTTCCTCGGATTTTGGGGAGGACTCGAGCTTGATGTTTATTCGCTTCAAGAGGCGGGTGGATCTTGGTTTACCGCAAAGATGCTTTACAGTATGATACTGCCTATCCTTGCGTTGTCATTCGGTTCAATTGCAGGACTTTGCAGATTTACCAGAGCAGAGCTGACTGAGTCGCTTACGTCTGATTATATGCTCTTGGCTCGTGCTAAGGGCCTGACTCGTGCACAGGCGACTACCCGACACGCACTGAAGAACGCAATGGTACCGATACTTCCTTCTATAATCGCAAGCTTTATAGGAATCCTTGGCGGTTCTATGATCATAGAGCAGATATTTGGTATCCCCGGTGTCGGCAAGCTCTTTATACAGTCTATTCAGCTTCGTGACTATGACGTATTTATGATGGACTGCGTATTCTATACGTTTATAGGTCTTGCTGCGGGAATAGTGGTAGATATAAGCTACGGATTTATTGATCCTCGTATCAGAATGGGAGAAAAGTAATATGGATAACAACAAGAATATTTACAATATCCCAGCGGAAAAATTTGAATTCGCCAATACGGGAAAGAAAATAACCGACAAGGAATTTCAAGACAAGCCCATTGGTTATTTCAAGGATGCTTGGATAAGATTCAGAAAGAATAAGGCTTCGGTTGCAGCCACTGCTATAATTATCATTATCATTCTTTATTCGCTTCTGATGCCCCTTTTCAATTTCAAATATGACTCATCATTTATGGATCCATTTTATTCTAAAAAGGGTCCTAAGGTCACATGGCTTGCCGAAAAAACAGGCATAATGAATGGCGGCGTAAAGAGAGACGGAACACATAGAAATCTTTTCTGGCTTATTTCTACGGGTATTGGAGCAGAGCAGACCGAGGAAGCCTTGAATAGCAATACAAAGATCACTATCGGAGATGGATTGAACAGTAATTATTCGCCTATAAGTGAATACAAGTTCAAAAAGAATGGACCCGATATGAAACCTAGATTCAGCTATACTATTGACGCTTATCTTGAGGTTGGATTTATTTACGACGACGTCACTCAGGAAGAGTATAAGAAAATAGTGAAGTGGCAGGAGGAGACTGGCATTCAGGTTCTTTATCCTCTCATAGCGCAGAACGAGTACACATATCATCCTATTGATACAAATAATGCTAATTTCTGGTTTAAGACTAACGATAAGGGTGACCCGATAAAACTCGTAAAGCAGCCTGATGGCAGTGTGATGGCAAAAACCATCAAGTTTGATGAAAATGCAGTTCTTGAAGACAACTATATGCGCGATGCTGACGGTAATCTTGTTTATACGATAGCATCCGGTGGCGGTGACAATGAGACTGCTGGAAGAAAAATCAGAGTTCTTTATCACAACTACTATATTTACAATAACGGCTTTGAGCCTAACTATATCTTTGGAACCGACTCGCAGGGATATGACCTCGCGCTTAGAATGGCGGATGGTGTACGTCTTTCTCTTATAATCGCGCTTATCGTTTCCGCGGTAAACTTTGTTGTGGGCGCTATTTGGGGTGCTATTTCGGGCTATTACGGCGGCGTTGTGGATCTTACTATGGAAAGAATCACAGATATTCTCAATGGTATCCCCAGCATCGTAGTTATGTCGCTTTTCCAGATACACTTGGCTCAAAAGGTTGGACCTATACCGTCATTGTTGTTTGCATTCTTCCTTACAGGATGGATAGGCATGTCCAGCCGAGTAAGAACGCAGTTCTATAGATTTAAGAATCAGGAATACGTTATGGCTGCAAGAACACTTGGCGCAAATGACTGGAGAATAATCTGGAAGCATATATTCCCCAATACACTAGGAACAATCATCACAGGATCCGTTTTGGCGATCCCCGGTGTTATCTTTACAGAGAGTATGCTTTCATACCTTGGAATAGTTAACCTTGGCGGACAGGATATAACCTCCCTTGGTACTTTGCTCTCCGCGGCATCTCAAACCTCGTGGCAGAACTATCCTCACCTGATGATATTCCCGGCATTGGTCATCTCACTTTTGATGATATGCTTCAACCTGTTCGGCAATGGATTGCGCGACGCATTTAACCCGTCGCTTCGTGGAGTGGAGGAATAATCTATGGGTAAAATACTTGAAGTTAATAATCTGAAGATATCCTTCCGTACACAGGGCGGTACGCTGAAGGCGGTAAGAAATATATCCTTCGACCTTGAAAGAGGAGATACACTTGCTATCGTTGGTGAATCGGGATCTGGTAAGTCCGTAACATCAAAGGCTATTCTTGGAATTCTTGCGGGAAACTCCATTATTGAGGGTGGTGAGATTCTTTACGACGGTAAGGATCTTCTTAAGATAGACGAAGAAGAGATGCACAAAATCAGAGGTGACAAAATAGCGATGATCTTCCAGGATCCGCTGTCCTCCCTCAACCCTATCGTTAAGATAGGTAAACAGATAACAGAGGCAATGCTCCTCAAAAACAAGGCATCCCGTAAAATGTCCAAGAAGGAATTTAACGGTATGCTTGAGGTCTTAAAGCAAAATCTTATTGAGGTACACGGTGCAGGTGAAGCACAGAGAATATCTCAGCTTGTGGACACCTTTGACAAGTTCAATATTCAGGCACTTAGGCTTGAGCTTCCTTATAATGAAGCTCGCAACAAAGCCGAGGAGCTTATCGCGGATATTGAAGATCTTTCATTCCTTATTGAGAAAAAGCAGAAAGTAAACGTTAAGGATAGACTTGGAGATATCGTAAAGGATCTTCCCAATGTAAAAAATGAGTTTTTGACGTCAAACTGCGGGTCTGAGCTTGATGCTATCGTGGGTGCACTTTCGGCAAATAAGTCCTATAACGATAAATCTGCCGAATCTGTACAGAAGCTTATGGATGATCTTAAGCTTGCAAAGAGCTTCCTTGAAAATCTCATAGGAAAGACACGTCCCGATTTCTTTAGCATAGGATATTATTCTATGGCTAATCCCGATGTAAGTCTTACGGAAAAGCCGATAGAGGAGCTCAACGCTACGGCACGCGAATATCTCAACGAAAGCTTCCTTAACAACTTTGTAGAGCTTGTAATCTCGGCAGAGAAGAATGCTTATGATAAGTCTCTCAAGGCAAAGAAAGCAGTTGTACAGGCTATGCCCGAGGTTCGTGAGTACTTTGCAAGCGGCTCGTTTGACAAGAAGGGCGCACATGAGCAAAGTAAGAAGATATCTGCCCTTGTCCATGCTTGTATAAATAAGCTTGATACGGTTAAGGACAGTATGACTTATACGTTCAACACATCGCTTGAAAGTGCTATTGATCAGTATTTTGCAGCGGTTGTTAATAATCCCCGTGAAATTGCTCGCTATGAAAAGCAGAACAAGAAGAGAGAAGCTCTTATTGCCAAGGGTAAGACTGTAAGCTGGAAGGTGGTTCCTGCAGTCGTATACGAGCTTGAGGATCTTGTTGCAAATATCCTTAAGGTACTTGACAACGTCGCAACAAAGTATCAGAGCGACATTGAAAATGTAGAATCGGTTGATCTTGGCGCGCGTGCTAACGCCCTCGTTGATTATTTCAAGGAAAAGGCATCTCTTGTCGTATATAAGCTGACAAAGAGAATGGCAAAGGAAAAGGCTATAAAGCTTATGGATGAGGTTGGTATTCCCGAATCCAGAATACGTTATAACCAGTATCCCTTTGAGTTCTCGGGCGGTATGAGACAGAGAATAGTAATTGCTATTGCTCTTTCCGCAAATCCCGACATACTCATTTGCGACGAGCCTACAACAGCGCTTGACGTGACCATTCAGGCGCAGATACTTGAGCTTATCAACAACCTCAAGAAAGAAAGAAATCTCTCGGTAATCTTTATCACTCACGACCTTGGTGTCGTAGCAAATATTGCTGATAAGATCGCCGTTATGTATGCAGGTAAGATAATCGAGTACGGAACAGCGGATGATATTTTCTACGATCCCCGTCATCCTTATACATGGGCGCTTCTTTCGTCAATGCCTGACCTTGATACAAACGAAAAGCTCGAGGCTATCCCCGGAACGCCTCCGAATATGATATATCCCCCCGTGGGAGATGCATTTGCAGAACGTAATAAGTATGCACTGAAGATAGATTTTGAGCAGCAGCCTCCGCAGTTTGAGGTGTCGCCTACTCACTGGGCAGCAACCTGGCTCCTGCACCCCAATGCGCCCAAGGTTGAGCCGCCTCATATAATTACTGAAAGAATTGAACGTATGAAGAAGAGAGGAGAAATGTGATATGGATAATCAGAATCAGGAAGTTCTCCTTCGTGTTGAAAACCTTTGTCAGTACTTCAGATCAGGTAAGTATGAGAATAAGGCGGTAAACAATGTAAGCTTTGACATCAAGAAGGGAGAGGTTTTCGGACTTGTTGGAGAGTCGGGATGCGGAAAGACCACTACAGGTCGTTCCATTATCCGCCTTTACGATATAACGTCGGGAAATATCTACTTCAAGGGTAAGAGAATCGCCGCGGGTACAAGATCCTACAAGGACGCAATAAAGAATGCCAAGGCTGAGCTTAAGGCGTTTGAAAAGGAGTGCAAGGCAGAGGGTACAGAGGCGGCTAAGCGTAAGCTTGCTCAGAAGACAGCTGAGACTCATGAATTTATTGAGCAGCAGAAAAAGGAAATCGCTTCTGCAAATTACGATCACAAGCATTGTGACAAGGAGCTTGTCACAAAGATCCAGATGATATTCCAGGACCCCATCGCGTCTCTCAACCCTCGTATGACGGTTAAGGAAATAATCTCCGAGGGACTCGTGGTTAATGGAGTAAAGGATAAGAAGTATATTGAAGAAAAGGTATATGAGATACTTGAGCTCGTAGGACTTGTCCGCGAGCATGCGGGACGTTATCCCCATGAGTTCTCGGGTGGTCAGCGTCAGAGAATCGGTATCGCGCGTTCGGTAATAATGCGCCCTGATATGATAATCGCAGACGAGCCTATCTCCGCACTTGACGTTTCAGTTCAGGCACAGGTAATAAACCTTCTCAACGAACTTCGTGAGACGCTTGGACTTACAATACTCTTTATTGCACACGACCTGTCAGTCGTAAAATATTTTTCCGATCGTATAGGCGTTATGTATTTTGGTAATCTTGTTGAGCTTGCAGATTCCGAAGAGCTTTTCGCTCATCCTATGCATCCTTACACGCGCTCGCTTCTGTCAGCTATTCCTCAGCCTGACCCCCACACGGAAAAGCAGCGCCGCAGAATTACCTACAACGCTGCAAAGGAGCATGACTATTCCACCGATAAACCTTCGCTCAGAGAGGTTTCTCCCGGACATTTCGTGTTCTGTAATGATGCGGAAGAGGCAAAGTATAAAGAGGAGCTGGGAGTATGAATGCCAAAAAGAAGATAATTCTTCAGTATTCCATAACTGCCGTATGCGCTTCTATATTCACGTTAAGTATTCTTTGGTTGAGAAATTTTTGGACGGAGACTGACATTGCGCAGAAGTACAGAATACTTTCCGATGCATTTACGGTGCCGGGTGTGATTCTTATCATGGTATCGTTGCTTGTATGGGTCAGCTCAGAGGGATTTTTCGATGGGATTACCTACGCTCTAAAACAAGTCAGCGGAATGTTTATTCCGTCGGTAGGTAAGAAGTACAAGCATGTCAAGTACCACGAATATAAAGCCGAGAAGAAGGGAAAAAGACTTCACGGTTATTGGTTTTTACTTTTTGTCGGACTTGTCTTTGTGGCAATAGCGGTAGTGTTTTTAACACTATTCAATTCAGTATATGTTCCAAAAGCATAAAAAAGCCGTCACACCATTTCAGGTGTGACGGCTTTTTTGTTGCAAAATTATCAGATGTGCTTGTTGTGCTTCCGATATTTTTGTTAACTTATTTTGTGGCGCGCTTGGTGCTCTTTGTGATGTCTTTTATCTTCTTTGTAAGAGCCGCCGTTCTATATCTTGGGGAGAGACGGTAAGACCAGTTTCCCTCGGCTACCGCAGGAGTGTTTATTCGGCCATCATCGTTTTTAAGTTCAAGATAGTCCTGAATGGGTATGACTGCAAGATTTGCACGGCTATTCAACGCAAGCTCGATAAGAGCCTGAGTATAGCTTTGTCCCTTTCTTCTAGGGCATTCTCTATGGAAACGCTCACGGACATCTCCGCTGACGGTATCTACCCAAGTCCTTGTGCAATCTGCATCATGCGAGCCTGTATAGACTACGCAATTATCTGTCTTGTAAACCCTTGGCAAATACTCGCTGTCCTCATCAAAGAAAGCAAACTGCAATATTTTCATACCGGGAAATTGTGTATCTTCAAGAAGCTCGCGAACATCGGGAGTGATAAATCCAAGGTCCTCTGCAATTATTTTTGCGTTGGGGAATTTCTCTTTAAGTGTACGGAAAAGCTGAATTCCCGGAGCAGCATCCCACTTACCCTCACGAGCTGTGGTGTGACCATAGGGAATGTTGTAATATCCAGAAAAGCCTCTAAAATGGTCTATTCTGAGAATGTCGTAGAGGTGAAAGCTTGCCGATACTCGCTTTTGCCACCAATCAAAGCCCTCTTGCTCCATAAGCGCCCAGTCATATATGGGGTTGCCCCAAAGCTGACCGTCGGGAGAAAACCCGTCGGGCGGACATCCCGCAACGACTGTGGGGTAGTAGTTTTCATCAAGCAAGAACTGCTCGGGAGCCTGCCATACTTCCATACTGTCGTGAGCGACGTAAATAGGCATATCTCCTATTATTACTATATTTTTTGAGTGAGCATATGATAAAAGCGCTTGCCACTCTGCGTCAAACTCAAACTGTATCCATTCCCAAAAGCTACATTCTTTTTCAAACTCGGAGCGATGCTCTCTTGCAGTATGTATATTTCTGTGCTCGTCAGACCACGTGAACCACGCGCTATAGTTGTATTTTACCTTGAGCGCCATAAAGAGCGAGTAATCAGGAAGCCATGCTGCGTTCTTTCTCTTGAATGACTTGTATTCGCGAGTCTTATCTCCGCCTCGTGATATAAATCTGGTATGCGCCAAGCGAAGAACTGTATAACGTGTGTTAAAGATCCAGCCGTAGTTTACCTTTCTGTCGTAATTTTTGTTTTCATCAAGCTCTGCTTTTGTCAGAAGCCCCTCGTTTGCAAGAAGTTCAAGGTCTATAAAATAAGGATTTCCTGCAATTGACGCGGGTGACTGATAAGGGCTGTCGCCGTATGATGTGGGGTTGAGGGGCAGTACCTGCCAGCATTTTGTTTTGGTTTCTGCAAGAAAATCAACAAAATCGTATGCGCTTTTGCCTAAGCTACCAATACCGTATTTGTTTGGCAGGGAACTAATGGGCAAAAGAATACCGCTTTTATGTGTAAAGCCAAAATTTTTGAGTGGTTTGTTCATGTCTTAAAGCTGTCCTTTCTGCTACGCGACTGATTTTTGGATTGAGCAGAATTTATCCTTTATTATTTTACCATTTCGCAAGGCAAATGTCAACTTATAGTATGCTTTTTTGACTTCAAATCTATTGAATTTATATTCCGAGTATGATATAATTAAAAAAGAAAAACAATAACGGAGCAAATCTGATGTTAAAAATAAAAAATTGGTTAAAAAAAGAAAGGGAGCAGACGGCGCTTCTGCTGCGGTGTATTCCTGCGACGGTGGTGACGCTTTTCGTTGTAAGCGTTATCTGTATGAATCTGCTCGCAAACAAGACGCTTTTACAGCTTGATTGGATCGCGCTTGACGGTGGCATACTTATATCCTGGTTGTCGTTTATGTGTATGGACATTATTACAAAGCACTTCGGACCCCGCGCGTCTAACCGTATATCTGTGCTTGCGGCGGGGATAAATCTCCTGACTTGCCTTATATTCTTGGTTGCAAGTATAATCCCATCAAAAGCCAACGACTACACCGCGTTTGATAGCATATTTGGCGGCACGTGGTTTATACTTCTCGGTAGTACGGTTGCGTTTCTTTCGTCTGCTATGATAAACAATCTTTTGAATTTTTCAATAGGAAGGCTGTTCAAAAAAAATCCCGACGGCAAGCTTGCATTCGCTATGCGCTCGTACGTGTCGACTTTCATAGGACAGTTTCTTGATAATTTTATATTCTCGCTCATAGTATTTGTGGGATTTGCTCCGATATTCTGGGACGGTTTCCACTGGACAGTGCTCCAGTGTGCTATGTGCGCGCTCACGGGAGCTGTGGCAGAGCTTATTATGGAGATGATTTTCTCTCCCATCGGATATCATATCGTGACTAAATGGAAGAAAAATAATATAGGCAAAGAATATCTGGATTACGTAGCAAAGGAGAATGGTCAATGAGAATTTTGATAACTGGAACTTCGCAGGGAATTGGCAGAGCTATTGCTGAGCTGTTCTTGAAAAATGAACATACTGTAATCGGCATTGACAGACAACCCTCAAGCATTGACAACGAAAATTACATCCACCACACTTGCGATATATGTGATTATGATAAGCTTCCCGACGTTTCAGCTGTGGATATACTTATCAACAATGCGGGAACGCAGAATGAAAATGATATAGATACAAATCTTAAGGCACTGATACACGTCACGGAGAAATACGGTGTCAGAGAGGGCATTAAGTCAATACTCAACATCGGCTCGGCGAGCGCACACACAGGCTCGGAATTTCCCGAGTATTGCGCGAGCAAGGGTGGTGTGCTTGCATATACTAAAAACGTGGCGCAGAGAGTGGCAAAATTCGGTGCGACCTGCAATAGTCTTGATCCCGGCGGGGTTATTACGCCCCTCAATGAGTGCGTAATGAACGACCCTGCGCTTTGGGCGCAGATAATGGATGAAACGCCTCTCAAAAAATGGGCAAGTGTTGAGGAAATAGCCGAGTGGGCATATTTTCTCACAGTCACAAATACCTTCTGCACAGGGCAGAATATTCTTGTTGACGGCGGGGAGTCCATAAATTATAAGTTTATTTGGAAGAGTGAGGCATAATATGTTCAATTTCAAAAATAAAGTTGTAGTTGTGACAGGTGGTGCGAGAGGTATAGGCAAGTGCATCCGCGAGGAGTTTGAAAAGGCAGGAGCAACCGTCTGTGTTATTGACGTGATTGATAACGACTATTTTGTTGGCGACCTTGCTGATAAGGCTACGCTTGAAAAATTTGCCGAGAAGGTGATTTCCGATAATGGACACGTAGACTATCTCATCAACAACGCTGCACCTCTCGGAAAGGGAATTTCAAACTGTGAATACGAGGAGTTTGAATATGCATTGAGAGTCGGCGTGACAGCGCCTTTCTACCTCTCAAAGCTCTTTATGCCTTGTTTTAGCGAGGATGCGAGTATTGTAAACATTTCTTCGTCGCGTGACAGAATGAGTCAGCCTGAAACTGAAAGCTACACGGCGGCCAAGGGAGGAATTTTCTCGCTCACACATGGCCTCGCGGTAAGTCTTGCGGGCAAGGTTAGAGTTAATTCAATATCTCCCGGTTGGATAGACAATGATTACGCAGTTTACGAGGGCGCGGACGCGCTTCAGCAGCCTGCGGGCAGGGTAGGAAATCCGCTTGATATAGCCAATATGGTGATGTATCTTTGCTCGGGCATGTCGGGATTTATAACGGGTGAAAATATCTGTATTGACGGCGGTATGACACGTCAGATGATCTACCATGGTGACTATGGTTGGAAGCTTGATCTGTGATATATGCCTTAATTTGTGGCAGCGTAAATAATGAAAGGTTATCATGCCTTTCATAGCACCAACCATAGCTTTGGCGAGGGTGTCGGTCAGTCTTTCTCGGATAGAAAGAAAATAAAGTGAATAACGGAGAAATAGATATGAATTTTACCGAAATTGCAGAAAACAGACAATCTTGCAGATCATATAACCCCGAGCGCGCAGTAGAGCAGAAGAAGCTTGACCGTATTCTCAAATCCGCGCGGCTTGCACCATCTGCGTGCAACGGGCAGCCTTATCACATTACCGTGTGTAAGGGCGAAGCTGCCAAAAAGGTTGCAAAGGCTACGCAGGGAATGGGAATGAATAAATTTGCCACGGGAGCGCCCGTGATGTTTGTTATTTCAGAGAAGCCTTACGTCAAGACGGCGGCGCTTGGCGCGAAGGTGAAAAATAACGATTACCGTTCTATAGACATAGGTATCCTGTCCGCATATATTACGGCGGAAGCCACCGCGCAAGGTCTTTGCACATGCATACTCGGTTGGCTGGATGACACCGAAATACGTAAAATATGCGGACTTGACGGTATGGTTCGTCTGGCGATCACGCTTGGTTATGCCAAAGACGATGATAAGTTGCGTGCAAAGAAGCGCAAGGATATTGACGAGCTTGTCAGTGTGATTGAGTAAATGACCGATGAATGTCGAATTTCAATGTAAAAATAAGATACAGAGCCTTCCGTAAATTAGAGGCAAGTATACAGGCGGCAAGCACTTGTTTTCTGATAATGCAGTAAAGCATATTATAAAAGAGCATGGAGATTTCTTGCGCGAAGGATTGAGGGCACAATTGCCTATGATCATTACGGATATTGCAAGGCACTTGTCGACAGTCAAAGCCAATAAAATACCAACTTCAACTAAGGCGTCAAAAACAAGCCGCGGAGCACCGTCAATACTTACATCGTATGAGGTGAACGGATATACATTATATGCCGAAGAAATAAAAAAATCACTTGGCAAAAATCTACCAAGTGACTTAATTGGACATACAATGTATAAAGCACCCACTTTGGCAACGGCGGCATTCAACGCAACAAGTGCGCAGACTCAACCGAAACGGCAAAGTGTGGTGCTTTGTAATTATCATACACCAGCACACAACACTTTGTCAACTGGTAATTTTATACAAAATTCAGAGGGGTTGCCCGCACAACTTAACTACATTTCAGTCCACGGTGCTGCTAAACAATAAGACATTTGAAAAAAATGATGAAAAGGAGCAAAAAATGAGTAGCTTTGAAAATCTTAGAATTGTTGACAACTTCTATCAGACATCACTCTATTTTCCAATGCCAACAGTCATTATCAGCACGCTATGTGAGGATGGCTCAACAAATCTCGGCCCATACTCACTTGTGCAGCCTTATTACGTAGCGGGTAAAGATTACTATGCAATGCTTCTTTGCTGCAGAAACTCCTCAAATACCGCGCAGAACATTCTTCGAAACGGCAAATGCACACTTAATTTTATTGACGATAAACCTGCCACGTTTAAGGAGGCTGTAAAGCTTTCATGGCCTGGCGATAAGCCTTCGGAGAAAATGCCCAAGTGCAATTTCAAGCTTGAGAAAAGCATGATAGAGGAAGAGACGGGGGAGATAAGACCCATGGTTCTTACTGACGCTATTCAGGCAATTGAATGTACATGGATGCGTGAGCTTGACGGTGCGGATAAGGACGAGGCGGGAGAGTTGAACGGATACGAAGGCCCGTACCATGATTTCAACGGAATCACAAGTAAATTCGGAGCGCATTTTATTCTCCGTGTGGATAAGATACTTATGAAAAAGAAATATAGCGACGCTATTATTAACGGGGTTCGTTCAAAGGATTTCCCACCGCTTCCCGTTGATTACGGATACCGCGATTCCAAGAATTTCTGGTTCCACAGAAAGACAAAAATGAGAGCAGAGCTTCTTCAGGTGCGTCAGGCTTCTCTTGAGTCGGTTCGCTACGCCGCAGACCGCGTTGACGACAAGGTCAAATTCACCGACGAGGCGCTCACAACCGTTCTCGGTGTGCCGAGAGTGTTCCTTCCTGTCGTTCTCAAGGGTTGTGTTGCATGGGCGAAAGAGAACGGAGTGGAGCTTATTACCAACGAACATATGAAGATAATCAACGATAAGCGAGCAAAAGAGAAGGAAAAGCAGAATAAACGTTGATTATATGCCGTAAGTTTCTGTTAATGGATCCTTGAAAATGCCAATCTCGGGGGTCGCAAACGTAAATATTACAAATAGCAGGGCAATCACGCAGAGCAAAGCAAAAGCTAACTTTGATGATTTACACGGCGTTGTTTTGTTTTTGAATTGTCGCGTTTCGTAGATATACGCAACTGCAGCAGAGATAAAGAAAATCGCTATATTGATCCAGTCGGGAGACTTACCTATCACACCGTTATAGGTATAGAAAATTATGGGAATCAGCACAAGACCAAAAAGAATTCCTTTCAGCTTTACACACCAAAAATCCTTTTGATCACGAAAGAAAAAGCTTTGAACAATAGCGAAAATAAACATTGGCCAAAAGAGCAGCTTCATGTGTTCCCAAGTGGATTCGTTCACACCCGAAAAGGGCGCTACCAACACGGATCCGCCCGTCAGATCATATAAAAAGTGCAGTAGTGTGCCCAAAAGCGACGTCACCGCAAAGCCCATCAGTTGCCATAAACCAATTGATTTTTTCATAGTCCCACCTCGGATATATATTTGTAAAAAGTATATTCCAAGGTGGGATTTTCTATTCGTTATCCAATTTTGTTTCTTCCTAGCACAAGTTCTTCTGTGCCGCAATAGTGGCAAGTGTGTCGCTGAACTGGACTAGTATGCTTGCAATCAAGGAATTTCGCTGGGTGTCAACTTAAATGCGATTGTGTTTGTAAGTGCCGTCACGGCAGAAGTCGGTTCAAGAGAGTTCATTGTTTATCACCTCTTTACAGGAGATGTGAACGGCAATTATATAAAACCCTTATGGGATAAAGAAAAACGGGCAATCCAAAGATTACCCGTTTTTG
>JAZOUO010000081.1:0-1831 GCA_045658225.1 Eubacteriales bacterium | reverse complement strand
CCGCGGAGAAGGTCTGCTGCAACAACAGCGGTTCTACCCATGGGCTTACCTGCTGCGTCGATAACGTACCACTTGCGGACAACTGCCTCTTTTTTCTGCATAAATGTAGACATTTTGCTATCCTCCAATAATGGCTTTTTTTCTTGATTTTTTAACCTTGCATATTATATCATAAGGGGTTTTATTTGTCAATACCTTTTTTGAAATTTTTTGGATTATTTTGATTTAGCAATTATAAAGCTCTTGTTTTCTCGTTTTTTCTCGCTTTTTTGAATACAATGCTCATCTTTCGGTTGAAAAAAATTTTTTATGAATTTTTGATTTTGGGCGATTTTGGGCGGATTTTTGCGATTTTTCGGCGTTTCTTTAATTTAACACGTCTGTCCCCTCTTGCATTTTTTAGGCTTTGCGCGAATAGTATGTAGTATTAACAATGCCAAAATATCGGAGGTTTATAATGACGAATTTATATATGCCCGAGGGGCTTATATCGGGTAGTGTTCAAAACCGTGAGCTTATATCGAGCCGTCAGGGGCTTGAGAGAGCCATGTCGCAAGGTATAATACTTGAATCCGTCGCTTTGCTTTGCGACAGTCGGATGAATCTGCATGTTGATCTGCACGGCATAATCGGAATAATTCCCAAAGAAGAGGTCGCATATTGCCGCGAGGGCGAAAAAATAAAAGATATTGCAATTATTACGCGAGTTGGCAAGCCTGTGGCGTTCAAGATAATGGAGATATACGAAAACGGCGGTCGTGTGTACGCCACTCTTTCTCGCCGTCAGGCGCAGATAGAGTGTATGCGAAGCTACATCTACGACCTTATACCCGGAGATATTATTCCCGCGCGCGTGACACACCTTGACTCTTTTGGCGCGTTCGTGGATATAGGCTGCGGCATTATTTCCCTTTTGTCTGTTGACTGTATATCCGTCTCGCGCATATCCCACCCGTCCGACAGACTTTTCTGCGGGCAGAATATACACGTCGTTATAAAGTCTATTGACGAGGTGAGCGGCAGAATATTCGTGACAATGCGCGAGCTGCTCGGCACGTGGGAGGAAAACGCTGCGCTGTTCTCTGCGGGTCAGACTGTTGCGGGAATTATTCGCAGCGTTGAGGACTACGGAGTGTTCGTGGAGCTGACACCCAACCTTGCGGGACTTGCCGAGCTTCGCGAGGATATAATAATTCCCGACAGCCGTACAAGACCGTCGGGAACTGATATGTCGGGAAAGCATATATACAGCGGTCAGCTTGCCGCCGTTTACATAAAGAGTATTATTCCCGACCGCATGAAAATAAAGCTGGTTCTTATTGATTCCTATAAGGGCGAGGTCGCGGGATCAAAGCTCAATTACTTTGTAGACCCCACAAAAACTCTGCACATTGACTCTTGGCGGTATTCACCAAGGAGTTGTAATAGACTTATAGAAACGGTGTTTTAATTGATTTTTTGAGTTTTGCGAAGGGACTTGATTTTTTCAAGCAAATGTGATATACTATAATTGACCGAGCGAAGGGGACTTTCGGCTGCTGATTTATCAGCCCCGTTGTCGCTATGACCTCGGTCTTTCTATTTTTTGCACTTTTCTGCCGAGCTGCTTGCCGGCTGCTTTTTTTTGATTTTTGAGCGATTCTATCTCCTCGGCAATCGTGCTGCGGGATGTACTCGCCTTTTCGCCGTCCTTAAACTGCACAGGTATGTATTTATAAAAACTTTCGTCCGCAGGGTTGATTTTTTCAAACAAATGTGATATACTAATATTGGCAGGGTGAGCAGAGTAGGCAACTTCCTTTACGGATGTCCTTTCCGCTGAGATCTCTGC
>JAZOUO010000080.1:0-54707 GCA_045658225.1 Eubacteriales bacterium | reverse complement strand
CAAACTCAAGTCCTATGTCGTCGTACTGCTGCTTTCTTATCTCGACAAAATATTCATCGCCGTCCCGACTGCATCTGAGCGTAATTTTGCTGTCAGTTAAATGAAATCTGTAATCAAGAACGTCGTTTATTTCTCTGCCGTTTATGGATATAAGTATGTCGCCCGACAAGATTTTCGCCCTCTCGGCACGGCTGTTTTTGTCAACAGACATTATTTTAAACACAAAATCACCTCCTCGTAAATTTGCACACACTCGTCCATTATAGGTTAATCATAATATTATAACATAAAAAAACGGAGTTTGCAAGAGGTTTTTTCTTTTACTTTCTGCCAATAGCAGCAGAAAGTAATCAAAGAATGCCACAAAGGGAGGGAGGTTGCGATTCCTCCCTCCCTTTTGAATCCCTCCTACACAAACGCTTACTCTGTTGCCGTTCATTACAGTTAAGACGGATGTTCTATTACCTCATTATTTTTAAGAGTTTGCTTGCAAACTCGCGGGGTTGGGGTATTCTTAAAGGGGAAGGGGGTCGTTCGATGCTCGCAGAGCAAATTTTTCGAAAGAAAAATTAGAACACCCTTCCCTTTTAAGCGGCGTTCTTTGGATAAGTATTTCGTAGAAATACAGGCTGGAGCGAAGCGTAAGCAGATTTCATGTCGTCGTGGACAGAAAGTATCAATAAAAAACATCTATAATTTTCTCAAAATCTATTGTAAATATACTTAAAATATGTTATAATACTATGAATATCGATTTTTTTAGTACATACGAGGTTTATTTTGGAAAATACAGAAAATACATTAAAGCTTCGCTCGGGCGCGACAATAAGAAAAATAACCCCCGAGAAAGCGAGAGAAAAAAATTATCTTACAAGAGCGACCCTCCAGCAGATGCACCTCGTCCCCTCGGGCGACCCTGTTGCATTTGACACCACGGAGGACGGAAGCGTTATATATTATTTTGACCCCGAAAGAGTCTCCGAAGCTCCCCCAGAGCAGTGGTACTACCCCAGAGCAAAAAAGGAAGTCAAGTCGCTTGAAAGCGGTACACAGATTGAGCGCATGAGCATCAAGCGCGCGGCACTTTGCGGCTTCTATACCAAGGAAAGACTTGCGCAGATGCACTACGAGGTCTCCGAGGAGCCCGTTGCGTTCACAGTCAAGGGCGACGGCACAACTCTCTATTTTTACGACAAAAAAACAGCTATCCGCCTGCCGCTTAACTGCGTCAAATGCGGTCGTGATGTCAGATACAGGCGCAAGCTCTGCCGCGCGTGCTTTGAGGAGGATCTCGCAATCCGTCGAGCAGAGGGCGATATTTACAGAAGCCAGTATTACGGAATGGACAGAAAGCGAGTTTTGTTCTTCGACCTTGAGCTTACGGGCGTGTACGTCCACGACGAGATAATCTCAATCTCTATCGTTGACGGCGAGGGTACAGTCATTATGGACACGTTTGTCAAGCCCGCACACAAAAAGAAGTGGAAGCAGACCGAGAAAATTCACGGCATCACTCCCGAAATGGTCGCAGACTCCCCCTCTCTTGACGAGCTTATCCCCGAAATTAAGAGAATCTTTGAGAACGCGGACAACCTTATAGCTTACGGCGTATCCACTGACTACAGCCACATCAAGTACATATACGACACCGAGGCAGAGCGCGAAAGTCTCCACAAAAAGACACGCTGCTGCGCCAATGAATACGTACGTTATATCCACGAGCATCACCCCGATCTCGTCCACGCGTCGCTGACCGACGCTATGGAGTGTCTCGGCATTGAATGGGACGGTATTCCTCACTCCTCTATTGCGGACACCATCGCCTGCATGAAGGTTTGGGAAGCATTGTTCCCCAACTATTACTCAACAGAGGAATAATTTATGAATGAAATAATTTTGTGCAAATACGGCGAGATAGTTCTCAAGGGCGCAAACAAAAAGTTCTTTGAGGATATGCTCTGCCGTGAGCTCAAGGATAGAGCAAAAAAGCACGGTCATTTTGAAATCACCCGCGCGCAAAGCACGATATATATAAAGCCACTTGACGAGGACTGCGACCTTGACGGAATGTTTGACTCCGCAATGCACACGTTCGGCATCGCGGCAGTATCCCGTGCGGCAGTTTGCGAGAAAAATATTGACGACATAAAGCGCGTTGCAAGAGAATATATCCCCGATTTTCTCTCGGACTGCAAGACCTTCAAGGTCGAGGGCAAGCGAAGCGACAAGCGCTTCCCCTACAACTCAATGGATCTGTCACAGATAGTCGGCGGCGAGATACTCTCGGCTATGGACGGCAAGATAAAGGTCAACGTCCACACCCCTGACGTTGTAGTAAAGGTGGAAATCCGCGAGACCGCGGCATATCTCCACGCGGGACAGTTCAAGGGTGCTGGCGGTATGCCAGTGGGTAGCGCGGGCAACGGACTTGTACTTCTCTCGGGTGGCATTGACTCTCCCGTTGCGGCGTATATGATGTCCAAGCGCGGACTTCATATTGAGGCGGTGCATTTTGAGTCCTTCCCCTACACAAGCGAGCTTGCCAGAGAAAAAGTCATTGACTTAGCTCGCAAGGTTGCGGCATATTCGGGCGATATATACGTTCACGTCATTTCCCTGACACACATTCAGGAGGAAATCGCAAAGCACTGCGAGGAGGACTATTTCACTCTCCTGCTCCGCAGATATATGATGACTATTGCATCAAGAGTGGCAGAAAAGCATAAGTGCCGCTGTCTTATCACAGGCGAGAGTCTCGGTCAGGTGGCATCGCAAACGCTTGAGGCAATAACCGTCACCGAGAACGCGGCAAGCCTGCTTATTCTTCGTCCCTGCATCGGTATGGACAAGGAAGAAATAGTCACAATAGCGCGCAAGATAGACACGTTTGAAAAGTCTATCGAGCCGTACGAAGACTGCTGCACAGTCTTTACCCCCCGTCATCCTAGAACAAAGCCCGAGCTTGCAAAAGTACTTGTTCAAGAGCAAAAGCTTGACTTTGATGCGCTCGTCGAGGAGGCTCTCGCTACCGAGTACACCATAAAGGCAGAGGCAGAAATATAAAAATTACGTTTTAACGACTATATAAAGGAGAACTAAAATGGCAGAATTTTTAACTTCCGAAGACAAAAGAAGCTATTATTGCGGACAGGTTCCCGAGTCTGCAATCGGCACTGAAGTTTGCGTTATGGGTTGGGTTCAGAGACAGCGTGACCTTGGCGCACTCATATTTATCGACCTTCGCGACCGCACGGGCGTAGTTCAGCTTGCCTTTGACGACAAGACTGACCGCGAGGTCTTTGACAAGGCGTTTTCCTGCCGCGCAGAGTACGTTCTCTGCGTTCACGGAACAGTCCGACAAAGAGGCGAGGGTGCTGTAAACCCCAATCTCCCAACAGGCAAAATAGAAATTTACGTTAAGAGCATGAAAGTGCTCTCTGCGGCGCAGACCCCTCCCTTTGAGGTGAGCGACTCCAAGAAGGTAAAAGACGAGACGGCTCTCAAGTTCCGCTACGTTGACCTTCGCCGTCCCGAGCTTCAGAGAAACATCAAGATGCGTCACGACATCGCTCGCGTAGCTCGTGAATACTACTACGAAAACGGCTTCTACGAGATAGAAACTCCCATGATGATAAAGGCTACTCCCGAGGGCGCGCGCGACTACCTCGTTCCCTCCCGTATTCACAAGGGCAGCTTCTACGCTCTCCCCCAGTCCCCACAGATATACAAGCAGCTTTTGATGCTTTCGGGCTTTGACCGCTATATTCAGCTTGCGCGTTGCTTCCGCGACGAAGACCTCAGAGCTGACCGTCAGCCCGAGTTTACGCAGATAGACCTTGAGATGTCCTTTGCAACTATGGAGGACATTATGGCTATGAACGAGGGCTTTATCAAGCGCGTGTTCAAGGAAGTAATGAACATTGACATTGAAACGCCCATGAAGCGTCTCACGTTCGCCGAGGCTATGGAAAGATACGGCTCGGACAAGCCCGACACAAGATACGGTCTTGAAATTCAGAACATCTCGGATTGTGTGAAGAGCTCCGAGTTCGTTGTGTTCAAGTCTGCGCTTGAATGCGGCGGAAGTGTTCGCGCAATAGTCGTAAAGGGCGGCGCAGCAACTCTTACAAGAAAAGAAATTGACAAGCTCACAGAGCACGCAAAAGGTATCGGTGCAAAGGGTCTTGCATACGTTCGTTGGGTAGATGAAGCTCCCACTTGCAGCTTCTCTAAGTTCATGACACCCGAGGAGCTTGACGCTATATACTCGGCAGTAGGTCTTGAGCAGGGTGACGTTATGCTCATCTGCGCGGACAAGGACAAGGTCGTTCTTCCTACACTTGGTGCGCTCCGTCAGATCGTCGCTCGCAAGCTTGATATGATACCCGCGGGCAAGTTCAACTTCCTCTGGATCACCGAATTCCCCTTCTTTGAGTGGAACGAGGATACACAGCATTGGGATGCTATGCATCATCCTTTTACTATGCCTCTTGAGGAGTGTCTCCCTCTCCTTGAGTCTGACCCCGGTTCCGTCAGAGCAAAATGCTATGACATGGTACTCAACGGCACAGAGCTTCTTTCGGGCTCTATCCGTATAACAGTCTGGCAGCTTCAGGAAAAGATGTTCAAGGCTCTCGGCTTGACGCCCGAGGAAATTGAAGCGAAATTCGGCTTCCTCGTTGAAGCATACAAGTACGGCGCGCCTCCGCACGGCGGCTCGGGCATGGGTCTTGACAGACTCGCAATGGTAATGAGTGGTGCGGATAGCCTCCGTGATGTACTTGCTTTCCCCAAGGTACAGAACGCAAGCGAGCTTATGTCCGGTTGTCCTGCTCCCGCTGATCCCAAGGCACTTGAGGACCTCAGCATAGCTGTTGTTGAAAAAGAATAATATGCTCAAAAATACTATTGTAAAAATCCTCTGCTTGTCTTTGGTGACAATACTGATTTCAAGCTTTGTCGCCTGTGGCGAGACAGACGAAAAGCCTTCCGAAGCTTCGTCGCAAGAGGTGGGTACGTACGGAAACCAGGTGGGCGACCTTTGCTTTGCGTCCGACCTTGAAACCTTTGACGGCGGAACTGTTAACATCACAGAAACTCGCGGCAAAGTGACGGTCATAAATTTTTGGGGCGAGTGGTGTCCTTGGTGTCTCTACGAGCTACCCGACTTTGACAGAGTTGCCGCCGACTATGAAAACGACGTCTCCATGGTCGCAGTCCACTCGGTATCGGGTCTTGAGGACGGACTTGACTACGCCGCAGAAAATTATCCCGACACGAAAATGATTTTTGCAAAGGACGAAAACCGCGGCGGATATACCTATTACAGTCTCCTCGGCGGCACGGGCAGCTATCCTCGCACAATTGTGCTTGACCGCGACGGCAAGATAGTTTTTTCGCAGTATGGCGCGATGTCCTACGACGCACTTGTTAGTGTTATTGAGGAATATATTTAATAAACAAAAAACATCTCGGCACAGCCGAGATGTTTTTTATTAGTCAACCCATTCCTCAAGGGTCAGATTTGCATTGTGTATTTTTGTCGCAACGTCAACACCAACGAACCTGTAATGCCAGGACTCGTATGAGTATCCCGTCTCGTCGGTCTTGCCGTCAGGATAGCGGAGAATAAAGCCGAACTTGTGCGCATTCTCACACAACCACTCAAACGCCTGAGTCTCTGCAAACCCTATGCCGCCCTTTGAGTTCTCACTTGTATAATTTACAAGGTCGCTATTCATAGCCGAGGTGATAAAGTCAACGCAAAGCCCCGACTGATGCTCGCTCTCTCCCGGATATGCCGAATATTGACGCACTAATTCCTCGCGCTCCGCTTTCGTGAGATTTTTGTCCTTGAGGTATTCCTCGTACATATAATTGTCAAACAGCGTCTTTTGATATTCGTAGCTTCTATATCCGCTTGTGATATAAATATCGTCAATTCCCGCAGCTTTCATTTCGTTTATCATAGCTATTGCCGCTTGCGCGGTAGCCTCATCAAGCTGAATGGTTTTTTCGTACCAAGTATACGTCTTGTCCACACCTACAAGCTTTTCAGGCTCGTAGCTGTCGTCAAGCGGATTTTGCTTGTTTACTATTACAAGATATTTGTCATCTGTTGTGTTAAGTATGTTTTCTACCAAAGAAATGTCACTCATATATGTAAAGTCTCCAGTGGTGTATGTCTTGAATGTGTCAGATTCACATCCGCGAAGCACTAGCCCTATGGTAAACGCAAAGGCAAGTGCCGCAACAAATATTGCCATGGATATAATAAGCGGCTTTTTAGCTATGTTTTTCATCTCTGTTTTCCTTTTAAGCTTTTTTCTTGGTTTCTATCACAAAAAAGTATGGCGAAGTCTCGGAATTTACTATCTTGACCTTGGTAGCGCAAACCTTGAAGCGCGAGAGTGAGGACAGATATTCCTCTATCATTTTGCCCTCCGCGTCTCCCTCGGGATGTCCTGGGTAAACTGCGATATTGAGTATCGCGTCGGTGTCGAGAAGGTCTATTGCCGCCTCAATAGCGGGCATAGTCGTCTCTCGCATAGTGGTTATGGACTTATCCCCACCGGGAAGCCAACCGAGGTTGAACATTCCACCTCTTATCTTGCAGTCAACGTACTTTTTTACGTTGTGGTGAGAGTCGCATATAAGTGTATAGTTTTTTGGGCAGCCTGCGGCTTCGAGGTTCTTGCGGGTGGAGTCTACCGCTGACTGTTGAATGTCAAAGGCGTAAACGTGACCGCGCTCTCCTACCGTTTTAGAGAGAAATTCGGTATCGTGTCCGTTGCCCATTGTGAAGTCTACGACTGTGTCGCCTTCTTTTATGTGGGTTAGGAGAAATTGTTTGTGTAAATCAAGTAAATCTATCATTTTTGTATTTCCTTTTCTGTTTTTATATTACTTTCTGTCAACAGTGACAGAAAGTAATCAAAGAACACCGTTCAAGGAGAGGGAATGTCTTAATTTCTCTTCCGAGAAATTTGTTTTCGTAAACGAAAACACCAGACGACTCCCCCTCTCCTTAAAAAGCCTCACCCCCTGTGTGCCTGCGGCACACGACAATGTAATAGTTGCTACGAACTATATTGATAGACGAGTTTGCTTGCAAACTCGCGGAGTGGGGTGTTTCTTAATGAGGTCTGCTTACGCTACGCTCCAGCGCACAATTTTTCAAATTGTGCGGGGGTCGTCCGTTTTGCAAAGCAAAATTTTTTCGGCAGAAAAAATAGGACACTCTCCTCTCTTAAGCGGCGGTTTGGATACTTTTCCGCCGTGGGAAAAGTATCATAAACCTCATTTATGCAAATCAGCTCTTAAAAACTTAATCGCTCTCTCAACAGAGTCCTTGGAATTATACCACGGCTCCTCGTCGTATCGGTAGTCAAACTTCTTGCAGAACCACGAAACGTCTCCCGAAAGCTCGTCAAGATAACTCTCAACCACCGCAGAGCACTGCGCCGAAAACTCCTGCATCTGCTTTTTTGAAAGTCGCTTCTGACCGCAAGCCAAAATCATTCTGTAATGCGGCAGGCAAAAATAGGGCTGCGCCTTGAGCTTTTTGACAAACTCCGCATCCGACTCCCACAAAAGCACCGCGGTGTCTACCATATTATTAAAATTAAATTCAATACGCGAGCAAACGTAGCAAGACTGCTCCAAATCGGTAATTCTCTTTATCGGCTTGTTTCCCTGTCCGCCACCGAGTCCCTTGTCTCTTATCTCTTTTTTCAGCTCGTCAAGATGACTTTCAAGTGTCAGAGCCATACCGAGCCTGTTCTTGCGCACGAACATCATATCATAATGCGTGCGGCAAAAGCCCTGCTTGTTGGTCTTTATGCGTACGTCGGGCTCCATCATTGACGCGCCGAGTATAAGGTCAAGCTCGTCGCGCTCAAGCTTGTTGTAAAGCCTGCAAAAAGGACAGCCGCAGGACTTGTCCTCAACTCCCGCCTCAAACGCCTCATTGACAGGTATTGTATATATCTGTTCCAAAAAATTCACTCCTTTGCGGGATTGACTATCCCCTGTTTACATGTTATAATAAATTATAACATATAACGAGTATATTTTGCAAGTGGTAAAGGTCTTCAATTTTATGAATTTTAATAAAACTCTCACAGAAAACAAAATAAGCGCCGTCTGTCTTTCGGACGTGGAGCACTTCTCTCCCGAGCTTGTATTCGACTGCGGTCAGAGCTTTCGCTTTGAGCGAGTTAGCAGTAGCCATCACGAATGTGAATTTTCGGGCGTGGCTCACGGAAAGATAATCTCCGTGGCAAAGGACGGGCACGACCTTTACATATACAATACAAACGAGGAAGAATTTAACTCACTGTGGCTAAAATACTTCGCGCTTGACCGAGACTACGCCGCAATAAACACAAGCATTCTCTCACTCTCACAAAATCCCGCCCTGCGCGATGCGGTAAACAAAAGCTCGGGCATCCGCATACTCAAGCAGGACTCCTGGGAGGCTCTTTGCTCGTTTATAATCTCGCAAAATAACAACATTCCGCGAATAAAATCTCTTATATCCGCCCTGTGCGCCAAGTGCGGCGACGAGTGTTGCACCGACGGAATGGAAAATCATATATCCGAGGCGCACGCAAAGACCGCGGGCGGACTGCACAGCTTCCCCTCGCCTGACAAAGTCGCCGCACTTGGCATAGACGGACTTCGCGAGCTTAAGGTAGGCTTCCGCGCAAAATATATCTACGACGCGGCAAGTAGAGTCTTATCCGGTGAAACGAAGCTTGACGAAATTAACTCTATGGAAACCCGTCTGGCACTTGCCGAGCTTTGCAAGATTTGCGGAGTTGGACCTAAGGTGGCGTCCTGCGCTCTGCTTTTCGGTCACTCAAAGCTTGACGCCTTCCCCGTTGACATGTGGATAAAAAAGGTGCTTGAAAAATACTTTGACCCCGATTTTGACCCAGAAAGCCTTGGAGAATACGCGGGAGTGGCTCAACAGTATCTGTTTTATTATGAAAGATATTTGCAAAGTAATCAAGGAGAACAAAAATGAAGCCTGAAGAATTTGCATCCGCCTTGCAGAGAAAATTCTCCGCATTTGGCAACAAAACAATATACGACAAGACCCCAAAGGGAGAGGACTTTTGCGAGCTTGTCTATCCCAATAAAAATCAGCTCGCATATCCTCTGACGGTCACGGTCTTTGAGGACGGCGCGCTATTGTCCTTTGGAAGCCTTGAGGATATAACGGGCGGCAAAAGACTCAGCCTTGATGAAACTCTGCAAGCAACCCAAGATATTGTCGGCGACAAAATAGTTTTTACTCTCTGCTACGAGAATACAGAAAAACAATCCGACGGCAAAATAAGCGACCGCCGTATATTTGCGCTTACGGGTGACGCGGACGATATGCAGAGTGAATACGATAAGTTTATAGAACAACTCAAAAAGCCTATCGGCAGATGGCCGAGATTTCTCACCCCATTAAAGGGAATTTTCGTCTTTGTAAATTTCTCGGGCTCGGTTAACTTTGAGCTTTGCAGATAACTGATTTCAATCAAGCTTGAACTCCCGCTTTTGCACAGCAAAAACTTTTTAAAATAACATATAAAGGAAGATAAAAAATGAATTACAAATATATAGTTTTTGACCTTGACGGCACGCTCACAGATCCCTACGAGGGCATCACCAACTCCGTCAGATACGCTATGGAGCAAATGAAAAAGCCCATACCCGAGGGTGTGGAGCTTGGTATCTTTATAGGTCCTCCGCTGTATTATTCCTTTGAGCATTATATGGGGCTCACAAAGGAGGAGTCGGTTGAGGCGGTTGACCAATACAGAGTCTATTACAAGGACAAAGGTCTTTACGAGAACGTCATTTACGACGGCATAGCAGACCTGCTCTCAAGTATTCGCAAGTCGGGCGGTATGGCGCTTGTGGGTACGTCAAAGCCGCAGGTGTTTGCCGAGGAGGTGCTTCGCGACGTCAAAATTCATCAGTATTTCAACGCAATCTCGGGCGCGGATATGAGCGAGGCTCATTCCTCAAAAGAGGAGATAATCCGACGCTCCTTGCAGCTCGCGGGTTTTCCCGAGAGTGAGTATAAATACTGTCTTATGATAGGCGACAGAAAGTTTGACATCGAGGGCGCAACCCTCTGTGGCATACATTCGGTTGGCGTCACGTGGGGCTACGGCGACAGAGCCGAGCTTGAGACCGAGGGCGCGACGTACGTGGTTGATACGGTCGAGGAGCTTCGCAAAATAATTTGGGGCTGAATACGCCTCCGTTTTACATTAAAATTACTTTTTCATATATTGACAATTTCTTCAATTTGTTATATAATGGCGATGTTAAAAGCTTCAAAAGCATTTTATTTTTAGGAGGTACAAAAAATGGTATCGGTAAATATTCATCTTAAGGAAATCAACGACGTATATAAGCTCGTTAACGTTCTCGTTGGCTTTGACGGAGCTGTTGACCTTGAATCAGGTCGTTATAAGGTAGACGGAAAGTCTATTCTCGGTATTTTCAGCCTTGACCTTCGTCAGCCTATTAAGCTCACCTACGAGGGAGATAAGGCAGAGGAGCTTATTGAGCAGATCAAGCCCCTTATCGTTGAATAATTTTTCAAAAAGCCAAGCCGCCGATTATTCGGTGGCTTGATTGTTTTTGTTATTATTACTTTCTGTCAACAGTGACAGAAAGTAAACAAAGAACACCGTTTAAGGAGAGGTGACGAAAATCTTTTTTCGCTTGAGAGTATTGAGTAAACTCAATCCCTCTGCGCTAAAGATTTTCTACTCCCCCTCTCCTTAAAAAACCACACCCCCTGAACGCGCCTTCGGCGCGGAATGGGTTGCAATCAAACTCGTATAGCGGTGAAGTCTAACAAATAGTCCCGTCTTAAGCGCTATAATCATCGTCCGAGCAGGCGTTTGCGTGGGTGGGTTTCAAAAGGGCGGGAGGAATCGCAACCTCCCGCCCTTTGTGGCTTTCTTTGGATACTTTCTGCAGCTATTGGCAGAAAGTATCATAAAAATATTATTCAGGAATCTTGGAAATAATCCGTTTGTAAATAACCACAAAAAACACCGCTGACATAACAAACGACATTACCTCCGCTATCGGAAACGACCACCAAACGAGATTTACATCCCCAAGCTTCGCCAAAAAATACGCCACGGGTATAAGCACCACAAGCTGACGTGCAATTGACGTAAACATCGAGAAAATACTCTTGCCAAGTGCCTGAAATATAGAGCCCATAACTATGCAAACTCCCGCAAACACAAACGAAAGCGCGGCAACCCTCATTGTCTGTGTCGCAATCCTCACCGCCTCGTCATTCTCTATAAACATTCTGACGAGCTGCTCGGGAAAAATCTCAAACGCCGCAAGTCCAAGCAGCATATATACCGTAGCTGCTCCGCCGCCTATAAGCATAGCCGTCGTCATTCTCTTGCGCTTCTGCGCGCCGTAGTTGTACGCTATAAGCGGCACAAGTCCGTTGTTAAGCCCAAATATAGGCATAAGCACGAAGCTCTGGAGCTTGAAGTACGCGCCAAACGCGTTTTGCGAGTACACTCCTATGGGCGCGGGGAATGAATACAGAATATTATTGAAAATAACGTTCATTACCGAGCCGATAGACGCCATTATTATTGAGGGGATACCAATCGCGTAGATGTTGCCTATAATCTTTTTGTCGGGTCTGAAGCCCTTTATGGAGAGCTTGACTTCGCGGTTAAGCTTGAAGTGAAGAATAATTCCTACAATAAATCCTATAACCTGACCAAGCACAGTGGCAAGCGCCGCGCCGCGAACGCCCATACCGAGACCAAAGATGAATATGGGGTCAAATATTATGTTGATTATCGCCCCCGTTGCCTGCGTTATCATCGAAAGATAGGTCTTACCCGTGGAGATCATGAGCCTCTCCATCACTATCTGCCCGAACACACCAAACGAGCCTACGTAGCAAATCATCAAATACTGCTTACCAAACTCAATCACCTGCTCGTTGTCCGTCATAATTCTCATATAAGGCTCGACAAGCGTAAAGCCGAGAACAAGGAACACTATATAGCTGCAAAGCGCTAAAAACACACCATTATTTGCTATTTTCTGCGCTCTTTCGTGATTTTTCTCGCCAAGGCTCTTTGATAGGAGCGCGTTGATACCAACACCTGTTCCCGTTGCGACCGCAATAATAAAATTCTGCGCCGCAAACGAAAGGTTTACTGCGTTAAACTCAAGCTGCTCGGGGGATATGCTCGCAACAAAAAGACTGTCCACCACGTTGTAAAGCGCCTGAATTATCATCGACGCAACCATAGGAAGCGACATCGTCACTATCAGCTTCCACACGGGCTGCGTGCCCATTTTATTTTCTTTTCTTTCCAAAAGCTTAGTTTCTGACATTTTTATCTCCGTTTTTTTTCACATAAACACTAATATACTATCATAAAACTCATCTAAAGTCAAGTGGAATTGCTTTACAAATCACACTTGACGAGCGAGGCTCAAAATGGTATAATTGTATATATAACGCGGGAAGGAGGAGGCAAATGAATATTATAAAGGATGCGGACTTTCGCAAAGAGATAAAATCAACCCCTGCAAAAGCATATCTTTTGTTTGGCGAAGAGGATTATCTCAAATCCCACGCACTCGCTGCGGCGAAGGACGCCATATCTCCCGACAGCACTCTGTCTATGTTCAATGAATTCAAGCTCGACGCGCTCTCCTACTCCGCTACGGCTTTGCTTGACGCAATAATGCCCGCGCCTATGATGGCTGACAGAAAGCTCATCATCGTCACAGGACTTGATCTCAACTCCATAAAGCAGAGCGAGGTGGACGCACTCTGCTCCGCGCTTGCAACACTTGACGAATACGACTATAATACAGTAATAATCTCGGTAGCCTCCGACCGCTTTGATTACGGAATTCTACCGAAACGCCCCTCAAAGTTGCTTTCAAAGCTCTCGGAATTTCTGACTCCCGTTTATTTTGAAAAAATATCTCCATCCCGTCTCATTTCATGGGTTGGCAAGCATTATTCTCATAACGGAGTCAACGCCTCTCCCGAAATATGCGCGCTCACAATAGAGCGTTGCGGCAGAGATATGTTTACTCTGTCCTCCGAGACTGACAAAATTTCTTTCTACGTTCTCTCACAAGGCAGAAACGAGGTCACACAAAAAGACGTGACCTTAGCGTCCGTCCCCTCTGCAGAATTCGACACATACGCACTGTCAAACGCGCTCGCCGCGGGCAACCGAGAGGTAGCACTCGCAGTCCTTGGAGATATGAAGTTTCGAAGGGTGGATCCCGTAATCATAATGGGTGAAATAGTTTCACATATCTGTGACGCTCTCTCAATTGAGCTGCTCGCTGCCGACGGGCTTACCTCACGCGAGATCTCCGAAATACTCAAATTTCACGAGTATAAGGTATCACTTGCCTTAAGGTCAAGACGAGGAATTGACCGCCTGAAAGTCATGCTTGAGAGGTGCAGAGCCGCCGACCTTGAGATAAAATCATTCTCCGACGGGTACTCTGTTTTAGAGAAATTGATATGTACGATTTGACGTAAAAATTCAAAATTGGAAAAAATAGGGTTTTCCACACTTTCCACAGACTTTTCCACAGCAACTTGCCCGTAGACAAAGGGTTTCTAGCTATTTTTATATTCAAAAAAAGGGTTTTCCACAAGAAAAACTGTGGAAAACCCTTTTATTTGTTAGGACGAATTTATTGAGATTGTATCTTAATATTTTGTCACTTTTGACAATTTTGAGTTTTTTGCAGTATCAACAAACAATCTTCATAAAGGACTTCTTGCCCTTTTTGAGAAGCACTCCGCCCGAGATCTGCTCGCATGTAAAGCTTGCTCTGATGTCCGTGATCTTTTCGCCCTCGACGGACACGCCGCCCTGCTGGACTGCCTGTCTTGCCTCGGACTTTGACTTTACAAGTCCACTCTTTACAAGCATTGTGAGGATGTCAACATTACCGTCAACAAAATCCTCGTCGGAGAGAGTAGCCGTAGGAACGTCTGCTCCGGGACCTGCTCCGAAAAGCGCCTTTGCGGATGCCTGAGCCTTTTCTGCCTCGTCCTCGCCGTGAACAAGCTTTGTAAGCTCGTATGCAAGTATCTCTTTAGCTTTGTTGAGCTGCGAGCCCTCCCAAGCGTCCATCTCGTTTATCTGCTCAATAGGAAGGAACGTGAGCATTCTTATACACTTGAGAACGTCGGCATCACCCACGTTTCTCCAGTACTGGTAGAAGTCGTAGGGAGAGGTCTTTTCAGGATCAAGCCAAACTGCTCCGGACTGTGTCTTACCCATCTTCTTACCCTCAGAGTTCAGAAGCAGAGTGATAGTCATCGCATGAGCATCCTTACCAAGCTTGCGTCTGATAAGCTCTGTTCCTCCGAGCATATTCGACCACTGGTCATCACCGCCGAACTGCATATTACAGCCGTATGTCTTGAAAAGGTGGTAGAAGTCGTAGGACTGCATTATCATATAGTTGAATTCAAGGAAGGAAAGTCCCTTCTCCATTCTCTGCTTGTAGCACTCTGCCGAAAGCATTCTGTTTACCGAGAAGCACGCTCCAACATCACGGAGAACCTCGACGTAGTTGAGGTCAAGAAGCCAATCCGCATTGTTTACCATAATTGCCTTGTCCTCGCCAAACTCAATAAAGCGGCTCATCTGCTTGTAGAAGCACTCGCAGTTGTGAGCTATAGTTTCCTTTGTCATCATTTGACGCATATCAGTTCTGCCCGAGGGGTCGCCGACCATTGCCGTGCCACCGCCGATAAGAACGATAGGTCTGTTGCCTGCCATCTGCAATCTCTTCATAAGGCAGAGCGCCATAAAGTGACCTACGTGCAGAGAGTCTGCCGTGGGGTCAAATCCGATATAGAAGGTTGCCTTGCCCTCGTTTATCATATTTTTGATCTCGTCTTCATTTGTCACCTGCGCGATAAGTCCGCGCGCGACGAGCTCGTCGTAAATTTTCATTGCCATTTTTCTTTAATCCTTTCGTTTTTTTACTTGTTTTGTATTTGATATATTTAGTTGACCGAAGAAAAATTCTTCAAGACAAGGCTCGCACGAAGCGTGCCAAGCGAAGGCGATGTTTGATTTGCAAACTCGCGGCAGCAAGCTATGCTTGCGTATGCTTACTGTACGTAAGTCGAGCTGCACACAAGGAGAACCGCAGTATTGGGGGATTTTTCAAAGGTCAAAAAAGCCCTTGTTTGCTTATGCAAACAAGGGCGAATTATCGCGGTACCACCTTGATTTATCCTTTCGTTGCCGAAAAGACCTTATCAGCCGATTTATCGGCGTCACTCTATAACGGGAGCACCCGTCATGTCCTACTGTGCAGTGCAGTTTGTTGCAGGTGCAGTTCAGCATGAAGCTCAAAGACGTATTCGCAAAAGCTCCCGTTTGTCTCGCATCAACCGACAACTTTCTGCATCGGGGTCACTGTTGCTACTTGCTCTTATCATAGCCTTTCAATTTACTGTATGATTATATCACATAATTTTTTGCTTGTCAATAGCAAAAATCAGCGCTTTCCTAATATTCTCAGGTGACGCTTTCTCGCCTCGGTATGTCCTGCCGCCGCAGCTTTTCTGTAATATGTTGCCGCCTCGCGCATATTTGGAATCTCCATTCCGCTTCCCTCCTCACAGCAAAGCCCATAGCTGTATGCCGCGTGGGGATTGCCGAGGTCTGCGGATTTTTTGAGCCACTTTGCCGCCTCAACGTCATTGACTGCTGCGCCTACACCATGACGCAAGCACCAGCCAAGGCTATACGCCGCGTTTGCGTTTCCAAGATTTGCCGCTATGCGATAGCACTTAACTGCCGCGCGGTCGTTCTTTGCAAGCAAGGGTTTGCCCTCGTACCAAGTGTCGCCCAGTTTGTTCATAGCGTCACCAACAGCCGCAACGCTCTGCTCGTCAGCATGTCGTTCCGACTTAAAATATACCTGAAGGTCTCCACCCGACGCGTAAATTCTTGAAATTTCCGCCTGTGCTTCCGTAGAACCCGTCGCCGCCGCGCCCGCAATGTATTCAAACGCGCGTGTATAGTCGCGAACAGAACGCGAATGTCTGCCGCGCAATAGTCCGAGATTGTATGTCGCTTTGACGGATGCGGAATGTATCTTGTCTCTGTTTTCCTTATCCCTTTCTGGCATTGAGAACAAAAGCGTTTTTTGTTTTGCCATTCCAAGTGCCATAGCGCCGAGATATTTTTCCGCCGCCTTATCAAAGTTCTGTGGCATTCCCAGCCCCTGCTCGTAGAATTCACCGATCCATAAGGTAGCCAATGCGTGTCCCTTATTCGACGCACGGAACAACAAGGCCTTTACACCCTCATCCGAGCCGCCGTTTTCGTATATAAGACTTGCAAGTCTGAAATTCGCCTCTGCGTTGTCATGATTTGACGCACGCTTGTAAAGTATCGCTGCCTTTTTGTTGCTCTGCGGCACGCCAAGTCCCATCTCGTAGCATATTGCAAGAGCCACCGTTGCTCTGGTGTGCTCTTCTCTTGTAGCGAGCGTATAATACTGTGACGCGACCTTATAGTCCTGCTCACAGCCCGAACCAAAGAAATAGCTCTCACCGCAGAGGAATATCGCATCTGTTGAGCCTGCCGCTGCCGCTTTTTTAAACCACTCAAGCGCGTGGACTCTGTTTTCCTTTACACCAAGTCCGCGCAGATAACAAACTCCTATACGGATAGCGCACTCTTTTCTGTCCGCGCCAAGCTCAAAAGCCTTGTTGTAGCAGAAAAACGCCTTTGAATAATTCTTGACCGTGCCAACGCCACGAAAGGCAAAATGAGCCATTTGGAGATAGCAGTCCGAATGTCCTGCCTCCGCACCCCTTGAATACCACTTGAACGCTGCCCAATAGTCTCTTTGCGTGCCCACTCCGTCGGAGAGGTAATTTGCCGTATGCCACATAGCCTGCGCGTGTCCAAGCGTCGCCGCAAGCTCAAAGTGAGAGAACGCCTTTTTGAAATCTGTCTCTACGCCTATTCCACTCTCGTAGCAAAGCGCCGCCTTATACGCCGCAATCGCATTATTATATTGCGAGGCGCGCTGAAAATATCCAAACGCCCTTTTCTCGTCCTTTTGACAATCCACTCCCGACTCATAGCAAAGTCCAAGCCTTGTCATCGCATTGGTGTCACCAAACAAAGCCGCCCTCTCAAAAAGCTCAAGCGCCTTTTTTCTGTCACGTGCAACTCCATGCCCGTAATAATAGCAGCCACCGAGGTTATTTACAGCCGCCGCATACGCTCTGTCTGCCGCCTGTGAGTAGCATTCGACGGCGCGAGTATAATCAATATCGCAACCAATACCGTATTCGTAGCATATACCAAGCGAGCAAAGGCATCGCATATCCTTCTGTCTGGCTCCCATATCAAAGCAGTCGCGAGCTAACTCTGTGTTCTTGTCACAACCAACTCCCTGCGACAGCATAAGTCCCTTGTTATAAAGTCCGTCAATATTTCCCTGCGCCGCGGCTCTGCTATAATACTCGAAAGCAAGAGTAGGGTTGTAATCGTCAGTCGATACATCAGAAAACAGTCCTCCAAGCGCAATAAACGCATCAACATTGTTTCCCTTAGCGCTTCTGAGGAAGTGCGCCTTCGCCTCTACAGGCGAGCGCGGGACACCAAGTCCATCTCTCAGACAAAGTCCTATATAATATTCCGCCTCGGAATATTCTCGCTTAATGGATGCGGCACGACGAAAATACTCGTATGCGCCGTCTATATCCTCCTCACAGCCATCGCCGTAAAGCTTGCACTTTCCAACCTTAAAAATTCCCTCAGGCGTGTTTTGCTCTGCCGCCTCGTTATAAAGCTCATATGCCTTTTTCTTGTTTTCCGGACATCCGTTGCCCGAAAAATAGCAGTCTCCGAGCGCAACTATTGCACGCAAGCTTCCGTTTTCCTTGGCTCGTGTGTACCAGAACACTGCCTTATTTGAAAGCATAGGCAAAAGCTCGCCTATAAGGTATCTGTCTGCCAGATACTTTTCAGACGCGGCAACACCTCTCCACGCATCAATCGCATGGTGCATCACGTCTCCGTATACATCTCTGGTGCAATCCGCATCACTGTACAGCTCAGGCATTCTGCAAAGATGTTCCACAAAAAGCAAATGAAGCATCTCTGCCGCAGACCCGCTTTTTATGACGGAAACACTCTGCTCATCCTCAAATTTTCTCGCGAAGTCCGTGTGTTCCCTTTTGCATACTATAATGACCTGTTTTTTACACGCCAACGCCTCGCGCACCTGATATGCCATATGTCTGTTGCCGTCGACTACGTCCTGCGACTCAAATATAACAGCAATTTTTGCGCCAAGCATACTTTCATGAAGCTCTGTCAGATTGTCACCCGGGGCAAATGAAACGCTCGAAAATCCGTATCTTTTAAATATTTCAAGGAAGGGCTCGTCACTGTCAGCGCCTATATGTATATACTCCCCGCAAGGCTTGTCCTGGCATATATCCGTCTCGACGGATATATTCTCCTGCTCGTCAGGTTCTTCCTTTGTCGCAAATTCTGTTGCTTTTTGCAATTCTTCTGACATCTCCACCGTATTTATCAACTCTTCCGTCATTTTAGCCCTCCTTTCTAAGACAAATTAAATTCAATTTTTCTTCGCCGCAAAATAAGTGCCACGAGCCTTGCCCTCCAGCACGTCGTAAAGCACCTCTGGGCATTCTCCGTTGGTTATAAACATGGGTATTCCCTCGCTTGTCACCATCTCCGCCGCAACAAGCTTTGCTCCCATACCGCCCGTGCCAGCGTCCGTTCCCGCGCCACCCGCGCATCCCTTGTATTTTTCTATATCATCAACAAATTCTATAAGTTTTGCCTCGGGGTTAGTCCTTGGGTCGCTGTCAAAAAGTCCGTCAATGTCCGAAAGATTTATAAGAAGATCCGCGCCTGTGAGTCTGGCAACATGCGCAGACAAGATATCGTTTCCGCCAAACTGTCCAAGCTCGTCAGTGGATACCGCGTCATTCTCGTTTACTATAGGGATACATCCCATCATAATTAAAGTGTTAAACGTGTTTTGCGCGGCAATGCGTCTGTTTTCCATATCCACAACGTCGCGCGTCATAAGTATCTGAGCTATGGTGTGACCGTAGTCAGAGAAAAATCTGTCGTATATCTTCATAAGCTCGCTCTGTCCTATAGACGCCATCGCCTGCTTCTCCTCGAGCGAATACGGTCTGTGTCCCAGTCCCGCCTTGGAGATGCCCGCGCTCACCGCGCCCGAGGACACGAGAATTATGTCCTTGCCCGAGTTTTTAAGGTCGGATAGTGTCTTCACAAGCAATTCTATTCGGCGAAGATTCAGTTTTCCCGTCTTATGCATAAGCGTAGACGAGCCTACCTTTACAACTATTTTTTTGTTTTCTGCAAAAATACTCATAATTTTTATCACTTTCCTAAAAAATTTTTGCAAAAGCTCTTTCAAAATTCATAATTTTGTATTATAATATAATAAAGCAATATACCATTTTAATTATACAACAGTTAATATGGTTTTGCAAGTAGATTTTTGAAAACATAGATAAAATAAGTAATTTATAGCCGCATTTGCGGCAAGGAAGGCGGTTTGTATGAAGCAGAAGTACATTATCACTATAGCAGATATGGAGCTTAGCGTTGTTTCCGAGGCTCCCGCCGAGGACGTTGAGAAGGTCGTTGGCATACTTGACAGACGTATCCGTTCAATTCTTCTCAAGAGCCAGACCTGCTCTAAAATAGAGGCCACCTTGCTCTGCGCTCTGGATCTTTGCGGAGACAAGCTTCAGATGAAGGATGCGCTCGAGGAGGTCATCTCCGACCTTGAAGACGCAAAGGAAAAAAATGCAGTTCTTGAGGAAAAGCTCGCGCTTCTTGAAAAGAATATTGAAAAGACCGAAAAGGAATGTGCAAGACTTCAGGCTGAAAATAAGAGACTTATGTTCAACGGCTCTATGTTTAAGCACGAAGCTCCCATAGAGAACAAGCCCGCAGAGACTGAAGAGTCTGCGCCCGCGGAAAACAACGGAGCAAAGTCCAGAAGCCGTGTTGGCGAGATGTTCGATATGCTCACGTTCACAGATATCTGATAAAATCCTACATAAAACACGAAAACAGAAAGGCTCTCTTTTTGGAATGACAAGTAAATCTCTTCCCGAATTGTTAAGCCCCGCAGGCTCAAAGGACGCCTTTTTTGCGGCTGTTGACGGAGGTGCCGATGCAATTTATTTGGGCGGCACCTCTTTTAATGCCCGAATAAACGCAAAAAACTTCACCCGCGATGAGCTGTCCGACTGCGTGCGTCTTGCCCATGCTTACGGCGTAAAGGTATATACCACGCTTAACACCCTACTTTTTGACAAGGAAAAGGAGGGCTTTTTGGCTTGCGCCGAGGAGATGGCAGAGTGCGGAATTGACGCGTTTATCGTGGCAGATATAGGTGCGGCATCACTCCTCCGCGCACGCATTCCCGAAATGGAGCTTCACGCCAGCACGCAGATGTCGGCTCACAATGCGTCGGCAGGTATAGCGCTGCAAAAAATGGGTTTTTCAAGACTTGTTCCCGCACGCGAGCTTTCGTTTGAGGATATAAAGACACTTGTATCCGATAATCCCCTTGAGGTCGAAATTTTCACGCACGGCGCACTTTGCGTCTCCCACTCGGGTCAATGCCTGTTCTCCTCAATAGTCGGCGGCAGAAGCGGAAATCGCGGTCTATGCGCCCAACCCTGCCGTCTGCCCTACTCTTGCTCGGAATGTTCCTCGGGCAACGGCTACCCCCTCTCTCTAAAGGACTTATCCCTCGCCCCACACGTGACGAAAATTCTCGATGCGGGCGTCCACTCGCTTAAAATTGAGGGTAGAATGAAGTCTCCAGAATACGTCAGAGGTGTGACTGCGATATGGAGAACCCTGCTTGATGAGCAAAGGAACGCAACTCCGCAGGAAATGCAAAAGCTCTCGGACATATTCTCGCGCGGCGGCTTTACCGACGGATATTTCACCCGAAACATAAACAAAAAAATGCTGGGAGTTCGCTCGCAGTCCGACAAGGACGCGTCTCTCTCGGCAGATAAATTTACAAAAATCACTCGCAAGCTCCCTGTACAGATGTCGATGATCTTGAAAGCAAATACCCCCTGCACATTGACTTTAAGCTATAAGAATATCACCGTCGCGGCAGAGGGCGATATTCCGATGCAGGCAATCAACGCTCCGCTTGATGAGGACAGCATCCGCAGAAGTGTCTCAAAGCTTGGAGATACCCCGTTTGTTGCCGAGGGTATTATAGTCTCGCTTGACAAGGGCTTGATACTCCCAATCTCAAGACTCAATAATCTTCGCCGCGCGGCAGTCGACAAGCTTATAGCGGCTTTGACACAAAAGCATATTCCTACAATTCAAAAGGCAGATGTGCCCTTGTCCTATAGCCCTCGCAAATCTCAAAAAATCGGAAGATTTTTGTTCGCGTCACAGATAACAGACAAGGCAAAAGAGTATTTTGACAAAACGTTTCTGCCGCTTGAAAGATTTGATGGCACAGCAGACGGCTTTATTCTGCCACCCGTCATATTCGACAGTGAAAAGTCATCAGCTCAAAGGCTTATAGACGAAGCAATAAAAAATGGCGCGACCTGTGCCATGGTGGGCAATATCGGAAACCTATCTCTTGTAGAAAACAAGGGGCTTGAGATTTTCGGCGACTTCAGATTTAACGTCACAAACAACCACACCGTCAGATTTCTTGAAAGTCTTGGCGTTTCAAATATCAATCTCTCCCCCGAGCTGACCTTGCCGCAGATGCGAGATGTTTCGGGAGACGTGTCAACCATAGTCTACGGTCGCCTTCCCCTTATGACGCTTGAAAAGTGCATCATCCGCGACCTATATGGGTGCGAGCGCTGTGACAAGTATATGAGCTGTCGCGAAAGCGAAATATCTACAAAACACATTGAGATAAAAGACCGCCGAAGCTTTACGTTCCCCGTCATTCGCGAGTGGCAACACAGAAACGTTATATACAACAGCGCGCCCACGTATATGGCGGACAAGCAAAATGAGCTTTCCCGCGCGGGCGTGACAAATCAGGTCTTTTTGTTCACGACGGAGACGGCGCAAGAGGTAGATAACATAATAAATCGATACAAAAACAACCTCACAGCCGATACCCCAATAAGAAGAATATAAAAAAGCAGACACAAGCTTTCGTGTCTGCTTTTTGTAGTTAAAATTATATTTTAGTGTATAGCCGTGCCCTCGGGAACAGAGTCGTCAACGAATATAACCTTGCATCCGCAAGCATTATTTGTTGCCGCAAGTAGCATACCGTTGCTGTTAACACCCGTAATTCTCGTGGGAGTGAGGTTTGCGATAACAATTATCTTTTTGCCAACAAGCTCTTCTGCCTTGTAATCGTGCTTGATGCTGGACACAATAACTCTCTCGCCAATGCCGTCGTTCAACGTCAGCTTATAGCAGGAGTGAGACTTTCTTATCTCCTGACACTTGACTATCTTGCAAACTCTGAGGTCAAGCTTGCCAAAGTCATCCATGCTTACAAGCTCCTCCTTGACGGGCTGTACGGGATCAGGCTCGCCATAGACTCTTTCTTCTACCTTGTTCGCCTCAGCCTCTGCCTCTGCCGCCGCGTTCTCGATAGCAATCTCGTCTTCGGTCTTTTCGTAGGAGAAGTCAAGAAGTCCGACGAATCTGTCGCTATCTATCGCATAAAGGAAGAGATAAAGTCTCGGGCCCTGATCCTTGTCAATAAGGAGCTTATATATTGTCTTGAAGAACTTGCCCTGAACTGCCTTGAGCTCCTTGGGAGAGTCGACAAGCTCGGGATAAACTTTCTTGGGTATTGCGTAAAGCTCGGCGTTGAGCTCGTCAAGCGTGTATCCACCCTTGGCAATGTAATTATGAAGAAGTGCTATTGCCTTCTTTTCATTTTCATCAAGCTCGCCCCAGACCTCAAAGTTTCTTGTCTCTCTGAGCTTGTTGACCTGGTCGGGCGCGCACTTTTCAAGCCAGAACTTTGCTCTGTCAAGTCTGTCCGCAAACTGCTCGTACTTATAGGGCGTTCCGATCTTTTCAAACACGGTCTCGAGCATGGGAACGTTGAAGTCAACGATACTTCCGAGCTGAACAAGAAGTCCCATAGGAACGGTGTCAAGAGTTCTGCCCTCAATTACGCAATTATACATAACCGACGCGTTATATTCGCTAGCATTACCAGAAATATACTCGTTATACATCTTGTCAAACTCGAAGTACTGACGAAGTATTCCGTCGTCAAAGCAGAAGTCAAACGCCTTTACAGGCTCGGTCTTGGAGTAAAGCCAGAGAATGATCTCGGGCTGATAGAGCTTGAGGAGTGTTTCGGGGGTCATATTAAGACCCGAGGACGAGGACATCTTGCCCGCAACGCCCTTGATACCGATAAACTCGTATCCCTGGTATATGGGAGCGTCGTGGTTGTATATCTTCTTTGCAATTATCTTGGAGTTGTTGTAAGAGCCTGTGGGCGCGGAGTGATCCTTTCCGCCGGGCTCGAAGTCAACCTGCTCGTACATCCATCTCATTGCCCAGTCAACCTTCCAACCAAGCTTGCAGTCAAAGTTATTGAGGAAATTGAAGCTTCCGTGGTGACCGCAACGGCAGGTAAACTCCGCCTCGGTGCAATCATCGTTTATGGATGTGATCTTTGTAAAGTCCGTGCGACATTCGGGACAGAAAATGCTTACGGGATAGTACTCTGCCTTGTCAGCGTCGTGCTGTGCGAGTCTTTCCTCCTCGGTCTTGGTCATATCCTTTGTCTTGAAAGAGTCGAGAATCTCGAAAATCTCACCTCTCTTGCGGAGAGCCAAAATAAGATTGTCTCTGTACTTGCCCGAACGGTACATCTCTGCCTGATATCTGCAATCAAGCTTGATGCCGAAAGGCGATATTCCACGAAGGAACTCATCCTCAAAGTGCTTCGCATAATTTTCATGACACCCCCAGGGGTCGGGAATGTCAACGTAGGAGCAGCCGATGTACTTGTCGTATGTGTCACCAACAACCGCCTGAACATTTGCGGGAATCTTACGGCAACGGTCAAACTCGTCCCACGAAATAAGGAGGCGAGCCTTTTTGCCCTTCTTTTCAAGTGCTTTTACAACGAAAAGGCTCGTTGCTATATCTCTGAAGTTTCCGATGTGTACCGAGCCTGAGGGGCTTACACCTGCCGCGCAGACGTACTCAGCCTTATCGGGATTTTTCTTAATTATTCGTTCTGCAATTTCTTCTGACCAATGCATACCTGTCATTCCTTTCACTTTTTGAAATCTCTTTTATTTTCGGACATTCTTTCGCATTTTAATTTAACATTCATAATATTGTATCACGATAAATTTGGGTTGTCAAGATAAAAGTCAGTTTTTTTGACATCTGAGAGTGGTTGTTTAGGGAAAAAGGACGCAAAAATTTCAAAATTTCCGCTATTTTTTTAAAAGACTGATAAATATTTTTGCATTTTTTAAAAAATAGTCTTGACAAAAGTATTTTTTGTGCTATAATGTTTAAGTACGAAATCGTACGACTTATATATGCGCCGTTAGCTCAGCTGGATAGAGTGTTTGGCTACGAACCAAAAGGTCGGGGGTTCGAATCCCTTACGGCGTGCCAAAAAACCGAGTACCACATCTGTGGTGCTCGGTTTTTTGCGTGCGCCGTAAGGGATTCTTCTTCCCGTGACCCGAAAGCGTTTACGCTTTCAGGGAGGGCGATGTTTTGCGTCAGCAAAACTCGATCGCAAAGCGTATGCTTTGCAGGGTTCAGAATCCCGCGCATCTTTGTTTATGCCCACAGACACATCTTTTGGTATCACCGCAAGGGTAAGCAGAAACACTAAACATCAAAATGCACCGCATTTTGATGTGAGGGTTCGAATCCCGCCCTTTTCTTTGTGACTTTGCCAACAGCTGCAAAGTCACCAAAAAGCCGTTTAAGAGGGGAATGCGTCGTAATTTCACTACCGTGAAATTTGCTCTTTCAGAGCACCCGACAACCCCTTCCCCTCTTAAAGATCTCCCCAACCCTGTGTGCCTCCGGCACACGGCAGGGTAATATTCTCTACGGAAATTCCCCATCTTAGCCACTATGAACGGCGCCCGAGCAGGCGTTTGTGTGGGTGGGGTTCAAAGGGGCGGGAGGAATCGCAACCTCCCGCCCCTTTTGTGACTTTTTTGGGATACTTTTTGCAGCTATTGGCAAAAAGTATCATATATTACTTATGATAAAGCTTCTTCGTCTCGTAAACAGGCGAGCAGGTCAGATTCAGACCCAGCTTTCTGTAAACTCCCTTATCAACAGACGACACGATAACCGACGTGTGCGCCTCGCATCCGCGGAGCTTGGGAAGCTGCTCCATGGCTTTAGCCGCTATGGGATCCGTGGTAGCCGCAATAGCAAGCGCGATAAGTATCTCGTCGGCGTGGAGTCTCGGGTTATGATTGCCGAGATTGTCAATCTTGAGCCTCTGAATGGGCTCAATTATCTCAAGCGGCAACAACAGATAGGAATCATCAATTCCGCCAAGCTTTTTAAGCGCGTTAAGAAGTGCAGCGGCAGACGAGCCCATAAGCTTCGACGTCTTTCCCGTCACAATTCCGTCGGGAAGTTCTATTGCCGTTGCGGGCTTGCAGGTCTCCTCTGCTTTTTTTGTAGACGCAACAACCACCTGTCTGTAATTTCCGTCTATTCCAACCTGATTCATAATAAGCTCAGCCTTGTATATCTCCTCGGCATCGGCATTTCCGTTTCTCTTGCGGCACAACGCGTTATAATAACGTCTTGCGATCTCAGTCTTTGACGCTTTTGCCACGGCCTCCTCGTCAAAAATACAGTATCCAGCCATGTTTACTCCCATTTCGGTGGGGGATTTATAGGGACATTCGCCGTAGATCTTATCAAAAATAGCCTTAAGCACAGGGAAGATCTCAATATCTCGGTTGTAATTTACCGCAGTCTGTCCTGTCGCGGCAAGGTGATAATGATCTATCATATTGACGTCGTTGAGGTCAAGCGTTGCCGCCTCATACGCAACGTTTACGGGGTGCTTGAGAGGAAGATTCCACACAGGGAAGGTCTCAAATTTCGCATATCCGGCCTTGATTCCGCGCTTGTTATCGTGATAAAGCTGGGATAGACAAGTCGCCATTTTTCCACTTCCGGGACCGGGGGCAGTCACAACGACAAGCGGCTTTGTGGTCTGTATATACTCGTTAGCACCGTATCCCTCGTCGCTGACAATTTTTGAAATGTTTGAAGGATAGCCCTCAATTGGATAGTGCTTATACGCGGGCACACCAAGATTGCCAAGTCTCTTGATGAATGCATCTGCGCTAGGCTGACCTGTGTACTGAGTCACTACCACACCGCAGACCGAAATTCCTATCTCGTGGAATGCGTCTATAAGTCTCAACGCGTCAACGTCGTAAGTAATTCCGAGGTCTCCGCGAGTCTTATTCTGCTCTATCGCTGATGCGGAAACTACAATGATGGTCTCTGCGTCCTCCTTCATTTTCAGGAGCATTTTTATCTTGCTGTCGGGACAAAAGCCCGGAAGAACTCTGGACGCGTGATAGTCGTCAAAAAGCTTGCCGCCAAACTCAGATATTCTCTCCATAATTTTTTCGGACTGAAGTCGCGTGTATTTGTCACTGTCGAATCCAATGCTATGCATAATTACCCCCGCAAGATAAACAAAATAACAGTTATATTTTAATACATTTTTCCCTTTTTTTCAAGACTTAAATTGCCAAAAGGTAAAAATTCTCCGTTTGTCACAAAGTAAAGTTTTTATTTTGTGGAATATATCTATTCTCATAAATTGAAAACAGACGCAAATATGCTTTGCGTCTGTTTTTGTATCAATGGTGGAACAGTCTCATTCCAGTAAACGCCATAGAAATGCCGTACTTGCCGCAGCACTCAATGACTACGCCATCACGGATAGAGCCGCCGGGCTCTGCTATGTACTTAACTCCCGACTTCTTCGCGCGCTCAATATTGTCGCTGAAGGGGAAGAATGCGTCCGAGCCGAGTGCTACGCCGTCAATGGTGTCAAGATAAGCTCTCTGCTCCTCCTTTGTGAAGGGCTCGGGCTGTTCGGTAAAGTATTTCTGCCAGTTGCCGTCAGCGCAAACGTCCTCCTCGTTCTGATTGATGTATCCGTCAATGACGTTATCTCTGTCAGGGCGTCCAAGCGTGGACTTGAAGGGCAAATTCAGCACCTTATCGCTCTGACGGAGGAACCAGGTGTCAGCCTTGCCGCCCGCAAGACGTGTGCAATGTACTCTGGACTGCTGACCTGCGCCAACGCCGATAGCCTGACCGTCAACTGCAAAACATACCGAGTTTGACTGTGTATATTTGAGTGTTATAAGCGCAACAACGAGGTCACGGATAGCGGACTTTGGCATATCCTTGTTTGCTGTGACAATATTCTGAAGAATATCCGCGCTTATTTTATAGTTGTTTCTTCCCTGCTCAAAGGTAATTCCAAAGACCTGCTTGGTCTCTACCTCTGCAGGCACGTAATCAGGGTCAATCTGAACAATATTGTAATTTCCCTTTCTCTTGCCCTTGAGTATCTCAAGTGCCTCGGGCTCATAGCCGGGAGCGATAATTCCGTCGGATACCTCGCGAGCTATCATTTTAGCGGTCGTGGCGTCACAGACGTCCGAAAGAGCCACCCAGTCACCAAAGGAGCACATTCTGTCCGTTCCTCTCGCTCTTGCGTAAGCACAAGCCAAGGGGGACTCGTCAAGACCCTCAATGTCATCAACAAAGCAAGCCTTCTTGAGCTTTTCGGGAAGCGGAAGGCCAACTGCCGCAGACGTGGGGCTTACGTGCTTGAAGGACGTGACCGCAGGGAGTCCAAGAGCTTCTTTAAGCTCCTTTACAAGCTGATAGGAGTTGAACGCGTCAAGAAAGTTTATGTATCCAGGTCTGCCGTTGAGCACCTGTATAGGAAGCTCTGCGCCGTTCTCCATATAAATTTTCGCAGGCTTCTGATTGGGGTTGCATCCGTACTTAAGTTCAAACTGATTCATTGTTCTGCCCTCGCTTATGAGATTATTTGGAATATTTGTTTATCATTCTGCTCTCGCACTCGCCAGACTCAAGGTCGATGTAGCGAGCGTAGATAGAGATTTTATTGTCAGCGTCAAGATTTTCCCAGATTTCAGACACAAAATCGTCGATGTTGTCAGGGATAGCAACTCTTTCGGGCTCTCCGCAGAAGGTAGGAATGGGATTTCCGTCGTGCTGATAGGTGTGAATGAAATGTCCAAGTCCAGAAAGCGCGGGATATGAATAGGTATATCTGTTGCAAGCAGTACCCTCTGCGTCCGCAGACTTGAGAATGCTCATCTTGTATGTAAAATCACCCTGTCCAAGAGTAATCATTCCGCTTATTCTGGGCGTCCAGTTGGGTCCGTCGGGCTCAAAGCAACGCGTGTCAAGCGCGTCCTCAAAGGACTTATTTTCCTTGACAAAATCATATATGGTGTCTGTCTGATCTCCGTTTGTGACGATGACCTTGTTCTCCCAAACCTTTACGGGAGAGTAAATTATAAGTGATGGGTCCTCAACCTTTGAATAATCATAGGGGTAGATTATGACCTCGCCATTCTCCTTTTCAGAGAAGACTCTATTGCGGCTGTTCGCGCTTCTTCCCATTATAAAATAAGCAAAAGCGGCTTTTTTTCCATCTGCTGTTTTACCTATCATTATGCCTCTGCCGACATAAGAATTACCATACACGCAATCCTTTGCGCTGTTGATCTCATAAACGCTCATTTTGTTTTTTGTGAAGTCGCAAGGTCAACCCTTGAACTTCAGGTTCCTTTCTTTAAATGTTGCTTTTTATATGGACGACGTCAAGACTCCAAAAAATTCCAGAATTTTGGGGACTAATATGGTCGCCGCTATCAAAATAATAGCCAGAAGTATCAAAACTATAAATATTCCCATAAAATTTGCGCCCTTTGCGGAAAATCTCGTTTCCGCCGCGAACTGCTTTTCCTCGGGGATATAGTAGTGCATAACGTCAAGGTCCGGCTCGAACGGCGGGTATTTGAATTTTGGCTTTTTCTTTTCACCTGCGTGAGTCGAGTCAAACTCCTCTTTTTTCGCCTGCATCTCGGCAAGATATTGCTCCTCCTCGACACAAACAACACAACCAGAATATGTTTGTCCGCGTCGCAGAGCAAATCTTACTCCCAGCTTGTCGTCAAAACCAATCTCATAGAGATTTTTTGCAGTTTCAGGAGAACTTGCCCCCTCCTCGAGAAGCTTGCGTACAAGACTTCCAAGGTATCTTTTGTTATAGACTGACCACAGAGTCGCAAGAACAATTCCTGCCGAAAGCGCAAAAACTACTCTCAAAATCGCGCTGGCGCCGTTTTCCCCAAAATCAAAAGCATCAAAAAAGCTCGCACCTAGATCTTCCTTGGCTAAAAATGCAAAAAATCTGCCCGTCAAATCTGTAAAAATCATATTTCTCTCCAATTTTGCAAGAAATGGAAATTATTTTTTAATTACGTCAGTTCCAACGTACTTGCGGAGCACCTCAGGAACAGTAATGCTTCCGTCCGCGTTCTGATTCTGTTCCACAAGCGCAGGAAGAATTCTGGACGTCGCAAGTCCCGAACCGTTGAGCGTGTGAACGTAATCAATCTTTCCGTCTGCACGGCGATATCTTATCATACCTCTGCGAGCCTGATAGTCGCGCGCGTTGGAAACAGAGCTTACCTCCTTGTATCCGTTCATAGAGGGAATGTTGATCTCAATATCGTATGTTCTCGCCATAGACGCCGAGCAGTCCTCCGCCGCAAGCTTAACCGTGCGGAAGTGGAAGCCAAGTCCTCGAACGAGATTTTCCGCCTTAACAACAAGCTCCTCAAATGCCTCGTCGGACTGCTCGGGAGTTGTGTACTGGAACATCTCAACCTTATTGAACTGATGTCCGCGCACCATTCCGCGCTCGTCCGAACGGTAAGAGCCTGCCTCTCGTCTGAAGCAAGGTGTGTAGCTGACAAGCTTCTTGGGAAGGTCTGCTTCTGTGAGTATCTCGCCACGGTAGAGCGACGCGAGAGCCGCCTCCGCTGTGGGAAGCATATATCGAACACGGTTGTCGGTGGGGTTTTCTATCTTGTAAACCTCGTCGGCAAACTTGGGGAACTGTCCCGCTGTCACGCCGCACTCGTACTCAAGCATATGAGGGGGCAAAATAAGCTCGTAGCCGTCGCCAAGGTGTGTATCGATAAAGTAGTTGAGAAGCGCCCACTCAAGACGCGCACCCATTCCGCGATAGATCCAGAATCCCGATCCCGAGAGCTTTGTTCCGCGCTCGTAGTCAATAAGACCGAGGTCTGTACAGAGATCTACGTGGTTTTTAGGCTCAAAGTCAAACTTATGAGGCTCGCCGAAATAACGGAGAGGCTCATTATTTTCCTTTCCGCCTGCCTTGAGGTCGCGGTCGGGAAGGTTGGGAAGTCCGAGCATAAGCGAGTGAAGCTCTGCTTCAACGCCCTTGAGTATCTCGTCGTTCTCCTTTGCCTTTGCAGACAATGCCTTGGACTGCGCAAAGATCTCCGAGGGGTCTTTGCCTTCCTTTTTGTACATGGGAATCATTTTCGTGAGCTTGTTCTGCTCTGCCTTGCAGCCCTCTGTCTCTACGATCAGCGCGCGGCGACGTGCGTCAAGCTCAAGTATCTTTGTGATTTCTTCTTTTGCATCCTTGCCCTTGGTCGCAAGACGGGCGATGACTTCATCGGGATTGGATTTTATATAATTTATATCTAACATGACTTGATTTCCTTTATAATAAATAGATTTTTGCTTATTTTTTGAAGAAAAATTAGTTTTCGGAGAAGAATTTATCTCCGCAAACCAGTGTGAGAAGCTCCGCAAGATCGTCATCGGAGTCGTATGTAAACTCTACCGTCTTTTTCTTTGTGGAGTTGATCTTTACCTTTCTGCCGAGCGCTTCCATAGCTCTGACCTCAAGGGATCTCATATAAACTCTACGCTGTGCATCAGGCTTTACTATTTCGGACACGTCCTTGTCCTTTGCTTCAAGCACCTTCTTTACAAGCTTTTCAGTATCTCTTACCGAACATCCGTTCTCTATGACTTTTTCCGCAACAGCTATCTTCTGCTCGTCAGACGTAAGACCAAGTATAACCTTTGCGTGACCGACAGAAAGCTTGTCGTCTTTTACAAGCTCAAGCACCTCGTCAGGAAGCTCAAGTAAACGGAGCATATTCGCAATAGACGAACGACTCTTGCCCACCTCTCTGGATACCTGCTCCTGTGTGAGATTAAATCTGTCGATAAGCGTGCTGTATGCAAGCGCTTCTTCTACCGCGTTAAGATTTTCTCTCTGTACATTCTCAACAAGAGAGATCTGTGCGATCTTAAGATCGTTTCCGTCAACTATTACTACGGGTATTTCTGTCAATGCCGCCATCTTAGCAGCTCTCCAACGTCTCTCGCCAGCGATTATCTCGTAAGTTCCGGGGAAAGCGTGGTTTTCTCTGACAATTATGGGCTGAAGTACGCCGTGGATTGCGATAGAATCCGCAAGCAACTGCAAATTCTCCTCATCAAACGTCTTTCTGGGCTGATCTTTTCTCGGTTCAATGTCCGAAACTCTCAATGTCTTTATTGAATCCTTTTTCTCCTCGATAAAATTGTCATCCAAAATGGAGTAAAAGTCTCTTCCAAGTCCTCCGCGCGCCATTACAATTCCTCCTTATTATATTCTTGTCGCAAGCTCTTTGGCAACCGCTAAATATTCAACTGCACCTTTGCAGCGTTTGTCGTGTTAATATACGGGCATTCCAAAGCTGGGAGCCTCGGAAACCCTTACACCACGGGAAATGTTCGTAGAAAACAGCTTGTCCTTATAGTGTTTTTTGAGCTCATTTATAACCTGAAGCGAAAGCAAAAGTCTTCCATTATACATAGTGACGAGTATTCCCGTTATATTGATAAAAGGATTGAAGTTCTGCTTGACCTTAGATATGGTCATAGCAAGCTGGGAAAGTCCTTCAAGTGCAAAGAATTCGCACTGCATAGGAATTACTACTCCGTCACTTGCAACAAGCGCGTTGACCGTTAGCAAGCTAAGCGACGGTGGGCAGTCTATAATTATGTAGTCATACTCGTCCTTGATGGGCGCTAATGCATTCTTGATAACGCTCTCTGTGTTTCCGTCCTCGGAATAAAGGTTGTATTCCGCACCTGCGAGCGCAATGTTTGCAGGGATTACATCAAGGTTTGTATATGCCGTGGCAAGAATCGCATCTTTGGCGGATACGCTTCCGTAAAGCACATCGTTAATAGACGCCTTGAGGGATCTTTTTGATATTCCTACGCCGCTTGTGGCGTTGCCCTGGGGGTCAAGGTCTATAAGAAGTGTTTTGTGTCCTAAAATGCCAAGAGATGCCGCAATGTTAACAGCGGACGTTGTTTTTCCAACGCCGCCTTTTTGGTTAGATAATGATATTATTTTTCCCAATTTTGTGTTCTCCTAATCAATTTTTTGTGTTTTGTAGTCCAGTTAAAATCATTATACTACATTATTTTAATTTTTTCAAGGGTGTTTTGCAAAGTTTTTAATGATTTTAATGATTTTTTGCGAGTTAAGCGGTGCTCAAGGGAACGTTCCACGTGGAACATTGCTGTTAGCAGGCAAACATTTTTAGCTCTTAAGGGTGAGAGTGTTCCACGTGGAACAATTCAAATCCTCGCGCGTCAATCGAGGCGTGTTCCACGTGGAACAATTGAAGTCAAACGAGGGTGGCTCATGGATGTTCCACGTGGAACAAAAAAGCGGTTGCAATAGAGTCGCAACCGCTTTTTTGTTGTGTTTGTTGGGTTTTATAATGGCTTTTTAAGTATTTGAGAGTACATTCTAGGGAACTTCTTGTCCGTGGGAGCATGCTTGCTTATTTCAAATATGCATCTCTCAAGACTCTCACCGTTATTTGTGAGAATGTATTCATTTGATTTGCTCAGACTTGCGCCAAGTGCTTTGATGCCATTTTTTGCTTCGTTAATTTCTTCCTGTGCTTTACTTGCTTTCAAGGGAACGAAGCTTCCGCCAACCTTAACAAGAGGGATGCAAAGCTCGCAAAGAATATTGAGCCTTGCAACCGCGCGGCTTGTGGCATAATCAAAGCATTCGCGGTGGCTCTGCGCGAACTCCTCGGCTCTTGCTGCAACGGTTTTTATGTTGGAAACATTAAGCTTTTTTGCGCATTTTGTAATAAACACGGTCTTTTTTGCCGTGCTGTCAAGCGCGGTGACGTCAAGATCGGGGCGCAATATTGCAAGCACAAGCGAGGGAAATCCTGCACCGCAGCCAACGTCTATGACCGATTTGTTGTCAGAAATATAATCGCAAAGCTTTGCGGAATCCGCAAAATGCTTGAAAATTATTCCTTCCATATCTGTTATCGCGGTAAGATTCATCTGCTTGTTCGTTTCTATGAGAAGATTCGCATAACCGTAAAGCTTGAGGGATTTGCCATCGCTCAATAGGTGAACGAGTGCATTTTCCTCAAAACAAGCATATAAAAGCTGATTAAATTGATAAAATTCCATTGCTTGCCCTCACTTTACACTTAAATATATAAGAAGCACGGATATATCTGCAGGGTTTACTCCGCTTATCGCCGAGGCTTGTCCTATTGTCAAGGGCTTTATGGCGTTAAGCTTTTGTGCCGCTTCGGTACGCAATCCCTTAATAGACAGATAGTCTATGTCGGGAGATAGTTGCTTTTTATCAAGTCTTGCGCGTTTTTCCACCTCAGAGAGCTGTCTTTTCTCATATCCCGCGTATTTTATATCAGTGGAGGCTGTCAGCACCACCGAATAATCAAGCTTAGGGCGAAACTCGTCAAGCTCGGCTATCTGCCAATAATCAAAATCAGGTCTGCGAACAAGGTCCGCAAGGGAGAGCCCTGATTTTGCGGCATCTTTGCCGTGTTTTTCAAGGAAAAAACTCGCTTTTTCCTTTGAGATATGGGTTTTCTCAAGTCTTTCCTTTTCTTGCGCTATCTGTTCTTTTCTCAACAAAAATTTTGAATATTGCTCATCGGATACAAGCCCTGCAGCTCTGCCGATGGGTGTTAAGCGCATGTCCGAATTATCCTGACGCAAAAGCAATCTATATTCAGAGCGTGACGTCATCATTCTGTAGGGCTCGTTTGTGCCTTTGGTTGTAAGGTCGTCTATGAGCGTTCCTATATAGCTTTCGCTGCGGTCAAGTATCACTGGTGACTCGCCTTTGAGCTTGAGTGCAGCATTGATGCCTGCGACAAGCCCTTGTCCCGCCGCTTCCTCGTAGCCTGACGTTCCGTTGAACTGTCCCGCGCCGTAAAGTCCGGAAATTCCTTTAAATTCAAGGGTTGGATATAGCTGTGTGGGGTCTGCACAGTCATATTCGATGGCGTATGCGTACCTCATTATTTCTGCGTTTTCAAAGCCATCAAGCGTGCGGAGCATTGCGTGCTGGACGTCCGTGGGCAGAGACGTTGAAAATCCTTGTATATACATTTCCGCGTCATTGTCGCCCATAGGCTCAACGAAAAGCTGATGCCTTTCCTTGTCTGCAAAGCGCACAAGCTTGTCCTCAATAGACGGGCAATATCTCGGTCCTGTGCCGTGAATCTGTCCCGAATAAAGCGCTGAACGGTGTATATTTTCCCTTATAACACGGTGGGTTTCAGCGTTTGTATATACTATATGACAAGGAATTTGCTCTCTGTCCGAAAGATAATCTTCGGGGTTGGTTCTCCATGAGTACGGTGCGGCAAATCCCTCGCCCTCTTGTATCTCAAGGACTGAAAAATCAATAGTTGAACGTTTAACACGCACGGGTGTTCCCGTTTTAAAACGCACGATTTTGACTCCAGCCTCTGCAAGCGAGCTTGACAGTCCGCGTGAAGGGAGTAATGCATCGGGACCAGAGGGGTAGTTGACGTCTCCAACAAAGACCGCAGATTCGAGATAAGTTCCCGCAGCAATTATGACAGCCTCGCATTCCCAGACCTCGCCGAGATGTGTTTTTACACCGATTATTTTCTTTGAATAAGTACCCTCGCAATCCTCTGTAAGAATTTCTCTTATTTCCGCTTGAATAAGACGTAAATTCTCAGTATTTTCAAGGGTTTCTTTCATTATTTTCTGATATTTTCTTCTATCTGCCTGCACTCTTTTTGAGTGTACGGCTGCGCCTTTTCCGAGATTAAGTGTTCTTGACTGCAGGGTGACCTTGTCCGCCGCATATCCCATCTCGCCACCAAGCGCGTCTATCTCATATACGAGATGCCCCTTTGCGCTTCCGCCAATAGACGGATTGCAGGGCAGATTTGCCAGGCTGTCCAGCGACATTGTGAAAAGTATCGTATCTATTCCCATTCTTGCACTCGCCAGCGCCGCTTCAATTCCCGCGTGACCCGCGCCAACAACTACAATTTTTGTTTTCAATTGCATAGAATTGTCCCTTTCTCTTCAAACCTCACCCTCTAATGCGAAGCACAGTGAAAGTTTTTGCGTCTCTTTTTCCAAAAAGAGACCGCCCATCCAAGGCGCGCAGCCTTGGTCGCACTCCGCAGAGTGCGAATTTCCTTATCGTTCAAAGCGCCACGAAAGGGTGAATTTCGCCAAAGGCGAAAGAGGGAAAACACACAAGTGGGGGTTTTCCCTTTCTTTGCTCAAACTAACTTTTTATGCCTCTACCTTATTAAGATACTCTTTCTGCTCGGGTGTAAGTGTATCAATACCAAATCCGAGAGTTTCAAGCTTCATTCTTGCAACCGCCTTGTCTATCTCAGCGGGCACGGAATAAAGCTTTTTCTCAAATTTTCCTTTATTTTTTGCAAGATATTCAAGCGAGCGAGCCTGAATTGCAAAGCTCATATCCATAATCTCCGCGGGGTGACCGTTGCCTGCGGCGAGGTTGACAAGTCTACCCTCTGCGAGAAGATTGATTATTCTTCCGTCAGGGAGATAATAGCCGTCGATATTAGGCTTTCTTCTTACAACCTTTTCCGACATCTCTGCAAGCTGCTTTTTATTTATCTCAACGTCAAAATGTCCGCTGTTTGAAAGCAAAACTCCGTCTTTCATAACCTCAAAATGCTCTTTTGTAAGTACGTCGGAGCAACCCGTGAGAGTGACAAAGAGATCGCCTATCTTTGCCGCCTCGTTCATAGGCATTACTCTGAAGCCGTCCATGACCGCCTCGATAGCCTTTACGGGATCTATTTCGGTGACCACGACAACTGCGCCCATGCCCTTGGCTCTCATTGCCATACCCTTACCGCACCAGCCGTAGCCCGCTATAACAACGGTTTTTCCTGCAATTATAAGGTTTGTGGAGTTCATTATACCGTCAAGAGTGGACTGTCCTGTGCCGTAGCGATTATCGAACAAATGTTTGCAATCGGCGTCATTTACATCTATCATGGTGTAATCAAGCAAACCTGCCGCCTCGCGAGCCTTGAGTCTGTGAATACCTGTGGTTGTCTCCTCGCAACCGCCGATGAGGTTGACACCAAGATCACGGCATTCGCCGTGCAAAAGACCGATGAAGTCTCCGCCGTCGTCGATGATGAGGTCGGGCACAGCTGCAAGGGTCGCCTTAAGGTCTGCTACGTATTCCTCGTCACTCGCGCCATGATGAGCGTTGACCTCAAAACCCTCGGATGCGAGAGCCGCCGCAACGTCATCTTGCGTGGAAAGGGGGTTGCAACCTGTCACGTATACGGTCGCGCCGCCTGCACGGAGCACTTTTGCCAGATTTGCCGTCTTTGCCTCAAGATGTATTGACATGGAAATTGTCATACCCGCAAAAGGCTTTGTGCTTTCAAACTCTTTTTCGATAGCAGTGAGAAGGGGCATATAGGAGCGCACCCAGTTGATCTTGTCCTTGCCCGAGGGGGCAAGGGAAATGTTATTGATATTGCTCATTGTCTTTTTTCGCAGAAAGTGCTGTAAAATCTCTCCGCGCCTTTCGTTTGTTTTGTCTTGCCAAGAGAACAAATGTTCTTTTAGCACACATTTCTCCAATTATAATTTTAGCAGATAATTGCTTTCAAGTCAAGACTTTGGGCGGGAGGGAACAAACTTTTTTATTTTTTCATCGCCATCTTCAAAAAATATTATTTTTCTGCAAAAAATCACACAAAAATCATAAAACCTTAAGCGTCAGACTGTATATGTTCATTGTGGGTTTACAAATTAAATATATAATATATAATGTTGAATTATTGGCATTTGACAGATTTTTATAGATTTTGAGAAAATGGAGATTTGAAATGATCAGTATCCGCCATCTTACGAAAAATTACGGCTCAAATTGCGCCGTTGACGACATCAGCTTTGAAATACAGTCGGGCGAGACAGTAGGTTTCCTCGGCCCGAACGGCGCAGGAAAGAGTACGACCATGAACATACTGACAGGATATCTTTCCGCAGATGCGGGCAAGGTATCTGTGGCAGGAATAGACATAGTCGGAGACCCTCTCGGCGCAAAAAAGCACATAGGATACCTGCCCGAGCAGCCTCCGCTTTATCTTGATATGACGGTTGACGAGTATCTCAAGTTCAGCTACGAGCTCAAGGGCTGCACGCTTCCCCGAAAGCCTCATCTTGACGAAATATGCGAGGTGACAAAGATAGGCGACGTCAGACGCAGACTTATCAAAAATCTCTCCAAGGGATACAGACAGAGAGTTGGCATCGCGCAGGCTCTTATCGGTAATCCCGAGGTCATAATTTTTGATGAGCCCACGGTGGGACTTGACCCTAAGCAAATAATAGAGATAAGAAACCTTATAAGAACTCTAGGAAAAAACCACACCGTCATTCTTTCTACACACATTCTCGGCGAAGTCCAGGCGGTCTGCGATAGAATTATTATAATCAACAAGGGAAACATTGTTGCTGACGAAAAGACCGAGAATATAACTCGCGTTGTGGAAAACAACCGCCGCTTTAACGCAAAAATATGCGGTCCTCAGAAAGAAATTCTTTCTGTTCTCAAGGCTATGCCCGGTATAGTTTACGCTGAGGCTCTTGCAGAAAAAGACGGAGACGCATACACGTATATGATAGAGAGCGAATTTGGAACAGACATACGCAAAAAGCTGTTTTACACCTTGTCCAATAAAGGCTGGGCGCTTATCGGACTTGAGGCGCTTGGACTCAGCCTTGAAGACATTTTCATTACCGTCGTTGACAAGACGGAGACGGAAACCACTAAATACACTCGCGGCTCGGGCAAAAAGAGCAAGCTCCGCACAAGAAATACACTTGAGCGAGACCTTGCAGACACCTTGGTATCTGACGCCGAAAAGAAAAAGGAGGATGAATCTCCTCTTGAGGACTACGAATAAGGACTGCCGAAACGGCTGCCATAACGGCTAAAAAGAAAGGATTTTTAAAATGCTTGCGATATATAAAAAAGAAATGCTATCCTATTTTACAAACCCCATAGGATACGTGTTTTCGGGAATTTTTCTTTTATTTTCCGCATTTGTCTGCTGCTTTACGACACTTCTGTCGCAGAGCTATGACACGTCTTTATATTTTACAATAATGATATTTGCTCTGGCGGTGATTATTCCCATTTTGACTATGCGACTTTTCGCCGAGGAAAGAAAAATGCGCACCGAGCAGCTGCTTCTGACCGCCCCCATAAGTCTTACAGGCATGGTGACGGGCAAGTTTTTGGCGGCATTTACGCTTTATTTTGGAAATATTCTTCTCTCCTGCATAAACTTTATCCCTCTTTACGCGATAGCGGCAAAGGAAAGAGCAGGGAGCAGCTATGCCTCAACAAACATCGGCCCTGTGACGAGCGAAATAATCGGCTGTGTTATTGGAATCATACTTATAGGTGCGGCGTTTATCGCGATAGGAACGTTTATTTCATCTCTTACCGAGAATCAGCTTGCGGCGTCGGTTATAACTATTGCGGTTATACTTGTATTTATCTGCATAGGCTTTATATCAAGTCTTATAGACGCGCAGTGGATACGCATAATTATAGACTTCTTCTCCGTGCTCTCTCGTTTTGACAATTTCAGCGCGGGAATTTTCGATTTTGCCGCACTGTTGTACTATGCATCGGTGTGCTTTGTCTTCCTGTTTTTAACCGTAAGAGTTTACGAAAAACGCCGTTGGGGTTGATTTTGGAGGAGTAATGAGAAAATTTTTGAAGGGACGAAGGCTCAAATACGGCAGTGTCAGTATTGCGCTGACTTTGCTCGTCATTGCGGCTATGATAATTCTCAACGCCGCGGTTTCGGCGTTGGCGTCAGGCTTTGGACTTTATGCTAACATGTCTCAGAGCCTTGTTTACGATATAGGAAAGGATTGTAGGGACTATCTTGAGACCACAATCTTTCCTATGATGGACCAGAGAAACGCCGAGTCGGGCGACAATAAAAAAATTGAGATAATCTTTTGCGATGAGATGAAAAATCTCGACGACGACAAGTCGCAGGAGTATATACTTAACACTGTGCTTGACCTTAAGGACACTTATCCCGACAGAGTGGAAATATCCCACCTCAACGTCTGGGAAAATCCCAAGGAGGCAAAGGCTTACGGAGTTGTAGATGCAAGTGATATAATATTCAAATTCGAAGATAAATTTACTACTCTTTCCGTTCCTCAGTTTTACGTGTTGAGTGACGGCGACACCGAGTCTCCCACGGGATATAACGCCGAAAGACGCATCTCGTCCGCGCTTTTGAGAATAGTATCAAAAAGCACTCCCATGTGCTACCTGACACTTAATCACGGCGAGGGGCTTGATGATAATGAGCTTTTATACACACTTGCTGACGCAGGCTTCAACTATGGGTTCATCGACCTCGCGGCAAGCGATATTCCCGAAGATTGCGAGCTACTCATCACCGCAAATCCCACGAGTGACTTGATTGAGCCTTCACAGACATCTCAGATATCTGAGACCACAAAGCTTGATAAATATATGTCTGCGGGCGGAAAATATATGGTGTTTTTGTCATCCGAGACGTTGTCGGGGTTTGGACTTAAAAACTTTGAGGCGTTTATGGCAGATTGGGGCGTAAAATACATGTCCGGTAATACCGAGCAGTCAAACGGATGCTATTTGGTGAGGGATGCTTCAAATTCAGTCTCAACAGACGGCTATACGTTTTTTGGAAAACGCGCAAACAACCCGATCGCAAACAAGATGTTTGGTGACATGGAGAAAAACAATCTATTTGGAAATACAACCGCGCTGACGACTACCGAGGATTTTGTCTCCAACGGCGACGGAACATATTCCTGTGGCTCAAAGACATACGCGCCTTTGCTTGAATCTTATTCCAGCGCCGAGGCTTGGTCGGGTGGACTTCTTGTTGACAAGGCAAATGACACCCCCTTCGCTCTTGCGTCTCTTACAACCGACAAGTGCGAGAATGGACAGACATCTTATCTTTTCGTTAGCGCCTCAGTTGATTTTTGCTTGGAGGATGCGCTTCAGTCAACCGTGTACGGCAATAACGAAGCCATATTCAGAACACTCTCATATATGGGCTATGAGAACGCGCCTATAAATATTACAAGTCGCGCACTCACAACACCGCCCATTCAGGATCTAACAACAAAAGACGCAACTATTATAACCGTGCTTCTTTGTGCTGTTCCCGTAATAGCGATCTCGTTTGTTGGAGTTTTTGTGCTTGTAAGGAGAAAATACTCGTGATTGATATCCGGTTATATAAATTTACGAAAGGAGGATGCATATGAACAACATTCAGCAAGATCTTGAGCTTGAAGCTTTAAAAAGCAATAAAAAACGAGGCCGTGCTATAGCCATTCTTGCCTGCGTGCTTGTAGCAGTCCTTCTTATCAACGTAGTTGTTAGCCTGTTTTTATATAAAAAAGTAGTATATATAGACCTAACACGCCCCAAATATGCTGAAATGGGCGGATTTTACACTTTTTCGGACAGTCTTAAATCTGTGATGGATGAAAGTGTCATTCCTTCTATAGATGCAATAAACGCCGAAAGAGTCTCAAAGGGTCTTGAAAAAATAAAGGTGGAGATAATTTTCTGTGCCGACGCAGATGTTCTTGAAGCGGACGAGCAGACGAAAATGATACACCACACAGCGAGACAGCTTGAAAGCAAATATCCAAAGCACATACAGCTAAAACACGTGGACGTGACAAAAAACCCCGCGTCGGTGCAGGACTACAAGGTCACAAGTTCTACAACTATATATCCCACTGACGTTATCGTGTCGTTTGGCACGGAATTTATAGTTCATGGAAAAGTATCCTTTTACACGCTTGACGAGGACACTGGCGAGGTGTGGGCATATAACGGCGAGAAAAAATTTGCTGCGTCCATTCTTTCCCTCACCAGAGCAGATTCTCCTGTGTGCGTGTTGACCACAAATCACGGGGAGGGCTTGTTTGATTATTCCGGCAACTCTCCAAGGGTCAAGGACGAATATTCAACATTTATGGACATAATTGTCGCCGCGGGATATGAGATCCAGCTTATCGACCTTGAGCATGACGAAATTCCCGCAGAGTGCAGAATGATGATATGCTTTGCTCCCACATCCGATTTCAAGGCATTTGGCTCTATTGGTGAATCGGGCGTATCCGAGATACAAAAGCTTGACAAATATCTTGACGACGCAAAATCATTCTTCTACATCTGCGACACGTCAACGCCAAGCCTCCCCAATCTTGAGGAGTATTTGTCAGAGTGGGGAATAAAGCCTGCAAGAATTACCAATTCAGCAGGACTTGACCAAAATTACAGCCTTTATGATGACCAGAACTCCGCAAATTCCGACGGTAGCCTGCTTATTGGTAAATATGCCACCTCCGGATACGGCTCGACCATTACGGCAGATCTCAGAGCCGGCTCGTATCCTCCCGCGGTCGCGTTTGGCTCCTCAACTGCCATTCACCCCTCGGACAGCTATAGAAAGACACCTGTAATTCTTGACAAGAACACGCTGGACAAGACATATATATACAGTTATTACAACAACGGAATATCTCGTACGATGTACAATATATTCACAGCCAATGAAACTGCGTATGCAAAGATTGGCGGGGAGGTATATGAGCATTCGAGTAATTCAAATCTTTTCAGTATATTTACTCTCACAGAGGAAGTAAATCAAGTTCAGGAAGACTCATTTACTCTTGCTAACCTTTCATCTTATGTTCTTGGACTTTCGTCCACAGAGTTTTTGAAAAACGAATTTTTAGGTTCAAAATCATACGGAAATGCAGACGTGCTTTTAGCCACGCTTCGCGCTACCAGCACAGAGACTGTTCCCGTAAATGTTGAATTCAAGGCATTTTATAATGCAGAGATAAATGATACCGTATTTGCCAATACCAATACCACTGCTACCACTGTGGTATTGTGTGCTATTCCTGCAACTCTTTGTCTTATTGTGGGCGCGGTTGTATGTATCAAACGTAAATTTCTGTAATTTTTATGGCTGTTTTGCAGTCGGATAGGAAGAATAACTATGCAGAAAAATATAAGCGTCAAGGTCGGCGCTAAAAAGTCAAAAAATATGCTCAAAAGGCAGAGAATCGCTGTAATAATTCTTGTTGTTGCAGTAGCTTTGCTTATTGCGGGGCTTGTTGCTGTCTATAAAATAGTCGAAAACATCCCCGTTGAGTTTACAGACCCCAACGACAACACTCTTTATTATATAAAAAAGGTTGACGGCGCATACGGACTCTATAACGAGTCTGGTGATATTTGCGAGGTGACGGATAAGGACTATTACATCACATCCTACGGCACGCTTGTTTATATAAACGCTTCGACAGGAGAGTATTATGTTGATCCCGGAAGGGAGCTGATATTCCCTCAGCTTTATTATGACGCATACAAGTCAGACGGCAGCGCATACTACCCCAAGGATAAAATAATAGACAAAATCTCCGTCTCAAATATGCACGGGGAATATTCATTTACGCGTGACAAGATAAACAATTTTGTGCTTGAAGGATATCCTGACATAAGCTTTACAAACGAAGCCTTTGCTTATCTTACTATGGCTTGCGCATATCCTCTCTCTGTTTTAAAGCTTGAATCTCCAAAAACCCTGCCAAACGGCGATATTGATTGGGCAGAATATGGTCTTGCGTCCGAGCAGAGAACTGACATCCTTACAGATGAAGACGGATCGGAGGTAGAAGTCACATACGACTATTTTCCCGCAAAGGCAACTCTTACAACGGAGACAGGGGAAGAATATACGCTGTATTTTGGAGACTCCACTATTACAGGCTCAAGCTATTATGTAAGGTACGAGCAGAAAAACAGCGTTTATATTCTGGCATCCACCGCCATATCGGATTATCTGCTTTGCGGTGTAGAATCTGTTATATCTCCCGCCATCGTGCACCCTATGTCGTCCACGGATTACACTCAAGTCGAGAATTTCATAATCTACGGGGACATTGATCACTCCAAGATAGATCAGCTTATGTATGAACGCTTTGGGGATTTCAATTACGGTATGGCAACAGATGACGAGATCAAAGAATATGAGACTTACTATGCCGAGCTTTTTGAAAAATACAGCTCCAAGACGTGTCATTTCAGCTTTCAGGATCTTGAGCAGAGAGAAAACAGCATGTATGCATCTCTGCCCTACGTTTCATTCCTTGAATACTCAAGTGGGTATTATATAAACACCACCAATGTGTCTATGATGCTCCAGGATCTGTATGAAACAGTCTTTGTTGGCACAGAAAAGCTTTCTCCCTCGGATGAGGATCTTGAAAAATACGGCCTGCTTGATGCCGACAAGATAATATCATACACGTATTATTACTTTGATAGCGAAGGCAAGAGAGTAGACGTGTATAACAAGGTGTATATTTCAGAGCAAAATAGCGACGGCTCGTATTATGCATATTCGGATATGTATGATATGATAGTATGCGTTGATGAAAGCTCGTTCGGTTTTCTTGAATGGACGGAGCTTGATTGGTACGATCCTGCCTATATGCAATTTTATATACACCATCTGTCAAATGTTATAATTGAGGCGCCGGGAACAAACATAAATTTTAGACTTGACAATTCTCTCTCTCTTGACGGAACGTATTTCCCCATAACTTCTACAGAATTTGATGACGGAAATAAAAATTCTTACAAAATAAATCAGGAAAACGGCAAATTCAATCTGTATGCAAACCAAAACAAGATTGAACCCGTTTATAACTCGGATTTTCTTGTAGTAGGAATTCCTTTTTCTCAAGGTGTAGCACAAGGAGACGGCTTCCTCATGTGTGAAACTGAAACCGTGGACTCAAACGAGGACGGCGCAGTAGACGCGCAGGTGTATTATTACTATAACATCACGTATAACGAAGGAAAATACGTCTTGTATGCGACGGTCGTGGCATTTGATGCCCAGGGAACTCAGCTTGCGCCCGCACAGGCTTATATGATGGACATTGTATATTCCACAGAATGCTTCATAACCGATGGATTTTCACAATATGCCTTCCTCGTATTGCAGAATTCGCAAATCGGAGGCAAATTAAATCAAGCGTACGGCAGTGCAGGAAAATGGATTGATGCTGATATATTTATGACATACGACGGCTCCTATGTGCTTGTAGAAAAAGAAACTGGTATGTGGGCACAGATTTCGGCAGTTTCCAATAGCGTCTATATTGCTGATGAGAACTCAGGTAAGCTTCAAGCCGGCGGCGTATACGTAAATGATTACGGCGCAAACGAGGTAGTCTACGCCAATACAGGCGAGATACTCTCATACAATCAAGAGACAAAAAAACTTCAGCTTTATAATAAGGAAAACGGAACTCGCAGAGATGCCGCAAAGAACGAGGTGGCTCCCGGTGTATGGGGCACAGGAGACTTTTATATAAGTCTTACGGGAGACTTGCTTTGTCTTGATTCCCAAACGGGAGATGCCGGACTGCTCCAGCTTCAATCCTCAAAATATTTCGGATCCGTATATGCGAACGGCAAGGAGCTGAATTACACCTTCTCATCAACCGATTCGCTTGGAAACACAAACACATATCCCGCGATATATAATTTCCAGCAGCTTTATTCGGGCATACTTTACGGAAGCTTTGAGGGAATGTGTGACTTGAGCGCAGAGGAAATGGCAGCACTCAAACAGCTTGACGATTTTGGGAATACAGCCCCCAATAATCCTTGTATATTAAAGATGACTGTGTTTGCTAAGGATCCCATGGGAAATGAAAAATATCTGGTTTACAGATTTTATAGAATTTCCGAGCGCAGAGCATACGTGACCATAGAGGCTCTCGATTCGCCCACAGCGGAATCCAACCCCGAAAACGCTTACGGCAGCTTTTATGTGCTTGCCTCTTATACGGACAAAATAATTTCTGACGCAAACAAGGTGCTTGACGGCATCGAGGTTGAGCCAATAAGTAAATATTAAAAGAAAAAAAACTGCGCCTGATATTCAGGCGCGGTTTTTCTTCTTTTCATTTTTCTGTCGGCATAGGAAATTCTATCTCTCCTTCTGCTTGTTCAAACTTTTTAATTTCCTGTCTTATAAGATATAGTATTTCTCCGTTTGCAGATCGTCCGTAATATTTTGATATATAGTGCAACTTATAATGCAATTCGGGGTCAATTTCAATTCCAAGGTGCTTGTTATTTTTATTTCTCATAAATTCCTCCAAAAAATCTTATTTTAAGTATATTTTAAGATTATTTTGTGGTATAATGTTGTAAGTATACTTAATTTAAGTACACTATTATTAACAAAGGAGGGGGGTTTTTATGAAAGTCGCCGTTATAGGCTCTCGCAACATAAACGTGGACATACAAAACTACATTCAGTACGGGGTTGATGAAATTGTTTCTGGCGGTGCCAAGGGAGTTGACTCGTGTGCTGCCGCGTTTGCGCGCAAAAAGGGAATTAAGCTCATAGAATTTTTGCCCGAATATGAAAAATATGGGCGCGCTGCACCAATAGTGAGGAACAAGCAAATTGTCGACTACGCAGATGAAGTTATTGCGTTTTGGGACGGTAAATCCAAAGGAACGCTTTCTGTTATCAAATATTGCGAAAAAACCAAAACGCCCTGTAAAATAATAAAATGTGATGTATAACGGCAAAAACCGCACTTTAATTTAAGTGCGGTTTTTGTATCAACTCGGAACAGATGCCGAGTAATGCTCGTATTTATTGCTTTTTCTGTACTCCGAGGGGGACATTCCCATTTGCTTTTGAAAAGCGCGGTTAAATGTGCGCAGAGTTCCAAATCCCGACATCTCGGATATTTGGGTAATGCTCATATCTCCTAGACGCAGATGCCTGCAAGCCTCGGATACGCGGAGAGAATTTATATACTCATTAAAGCTAACTCCCAGCTTGTCTCCAAACAGGTGAGAGATATAATATTTACTCAGATGTATCTCCTCCTCAAGCGAGGACAGGGAAATATCCTGCTTGAAATTCTGCGAGCAATAATCAAGTATGGACCGTATCGCGTGACTGTCATCTGAACGGGTTTTAGAAAGCGGCATCATACCAAGCAACTCGCCAAAGAACGCTAGGAGATAACCCTTCATAACTACATCCTTTGAGATGTCGTTGTCTTTGTTGGCCGCTATTTTTTCCGTCTCGCCAAGTATTTTTATAAGCGACATAAGACGCTTGTTTTGCCTTGCATTCTTTATGACGGGGGTTATCGCCGACTCGTGATTTATTTTATGCGCAAGGTCGGGAACAAGGTCGGGGTTTATTATAAATAACTTGTATTTTTCCTTTCCCGAGCATTCAAATCGGTGTATTCTGTTCGGGAACACCACCAAAAGGTCACCGGCTGACAAGAAATAGCTCTCCGAGTCCACAAAAGCCTGAACCTCTCCGTCCTCTATATAGGCTATCTCGACGTGATAATGCAGATGCGCCGCGCAGGCAAGTGTTATACTTCCTTTGTTATCGGTTCTGAAATGATAATCCGTGACTATTTTTTCGTACGTTGCTTTCATTCTTCACCGTCCTCGGTCTCAAGCTCAAAATCCTCATCGTCGTCGAATTCATCAGCTCCCTGAATTTTAGGACTTTCGCCGTGCTTTTTGACTTTACCTGAAGTTTTTCTGCGCGCAGACCTTTTTTTCTTTTTGTCCATATTGTTTACTATTTTAATTACTACAAACAACGCCACGGCAAGAACTATGATTATTGCTGCGATAAGTATATATTTCCACACCTGCGTGCCTGACGAGCCGTACAGTGCAACCTTGTATACAGACAGACTGCCCACGTTTTGCCCCTCGCTCGTCGGGGTACATATTGCAAAGCTTATGTCGGACGAGGACAAAAGCTTGTCCGCAAAACCCGATATGTCAAAGAAATACTCTGTGGGAGAATTAGTCGCCTGCGCTTTTGCACAGTATGTTATGGGCGACTTGGTCTTTTTTGACGTGCCTGTGATGATTACAACAAATTCCTCTCCCGACGACTCGGTGTTAAGAGTTATTCCTATATATTTCGATGTCGGTATCTCACTTTTTGAAACATTGCCCGAGCAAAAGACTCTCCAATTATCATTTCCACCGCCCAAGGAGAGATAGGTTCCGGAGCTTCCGTCGCTATTGGTATATTCGCAAAGGGAGGCGTAGTGTCCGTCGCCCATGGGGACAAAACCGTAATCGCTACCTGCGTCAAAGTTGAAAAGTCTCTTTGCGCTTGAGGTCTTTGCGCTCTCTGTTGCCGAGCCGTAATAGACGCTCACATCATCAAAGCCATCCTCGCCCTTGAGAGCTATCCATTTATTGCCCACGAGGGAATCCATATAGGAAAGCTCGCCTATTCTGTTTGACCCGCATATTGCAAATGCGTCGCAAAGCGAGGTGTTCTCGCCCGACGACATAAGCACTCCCCACGTGTCGTTCTCGTAAGAGGAATATATAAGCGCGTCTATAAAATCATATTTTTGTGTCGCGTAATAGGTGTATGCGTAGGACGCGGCTCTGCGTGTACTGTTGTTTTCGCTGTTTTTATTGTTTTTGAGTGCGAATTCGCTTATGATGACGCTTCTCGTGTTGTTCTCAAACTTAAAATCGTCTCTTTCAAGTATAATTCCAAGCTCGGAAAGGCTGTCGGGAGTGAGATTTTCGGAATGCTCGTCAGAGATTGCCCAAACGCTATCTCCGCTTATTTCTCCATAGGAGACAGCAACACCGTAATCAAAATTACCCGTTGCCTTGGCATTGGTGTTAAAGGCGTTCAAATATGCAAGCGAGCCGCCTGACTGCGCTCTCCAACCATCGTTAAGAGATATGTAGACTCTGCCGTTTGAGACGTTCGAGGTAAGACAGTTATGTGCAAGTCTCACCCAAGCAAGATAGTATTCATCGGCATTTTCACAGTTGCCCGCATTATTCCACGTGCCGCCGATGTTGACATTTTTTCCTATTATATAATCAACAGCCACGCCATGAGCTCCCGAATATCTGTCGGCAAACAGACTATACAGTGCACCAAGATATCCCTCGGCCTTTTTGTCCGAGAGATTAGGCATATAATATGTCGCCTTCGAGGATACAGCAGGGAAATACAGGCAGTCGATAGGCTGTTTGGAATCTTTATTGTCAGGCGCGCCCAGTACAAACTGCAAATAAACTCTAACTCCTGCCGCAGTTGACTCACTTATAGTCTTGTCAAAATATTCTATCTGCTCGCCATCGAAATAGTAAGTAAGTCCCTGACGGACGAAGCTTACTGCGTTTTCCTGATAGCTCTCAAGCAACACCTTGTCTATTCTGACCTCAAGCAAGATATGGTCAACGCCCAGATAAGACGCGTGTCCTATGTCGTCGGCAGCCAATCCCTTGATGGTGGAAACAGAAGGACGGGACACAACGCTACCAAGCTTTGATATGTTCTGTATGTATCTCTCGTCTGTGACGGGAGTAAACTGTCGGGAGTTCCCCTCACCCTCGATTATCGCGCAGACAAATGCTGTGTTGAGGTGGTTCTTTCCATTTTCTTCAAAGGGAATTTCAAATTTTACAGAGGATTTTACCTTAGTCTCGGCAAGGGGAGTGTAAGCTTCGGCATTACCGCCTATGTCTTTTGCGATAAGGTATATTTTTTCTCCCTTGTGCTCCTGGACGAACTCGTCAGTAAAGCTTGCGTTTATACGAACCTCCATCTTTTCTCCGCTACCCTTAAGCTCAACAGAGGTTATGTTGGAGTCCACAACATCCCCCTTTTTGCCGCAGGAGGAAAGAAGACCAACACATATTGTTATAAGACAGATACAGATAATTATTTTAAGCTTTTTCATTTTTTCAGTCCTTTTTCTTATATATTCTGGGTACTCTTGACGATGTGAGACAAAGTATCTCGTATTCAATGGTTTTTGCCTTTTGGGCGAGCGCGTGGAGTCTGTCGGAGTCTTCTCCAAAGACAGTCACCTCGTCACCCTCACAGGCGTCAATTTCGGTAATATCTATCATACATTGGTCCATACAGACTCTGCCGACCACGGGCGCGGGAACAACTCCGCCCTTTGTATGAATATATAATTGTGCTCCCGAGAACGCGCGCATAAATCCGTCGGCGTATCCAATTGGAATAGTGGCTATTTTTCGCTCAACGTATGATGAAAACTCTCCGCCGTAGCCCACCTCCTCGCCCGGCGGGAGCAGGTGTATGTGGGATATTATAGTTTTGAAGGTCATAACGGGGGAGAGCTGACATTCAACGTATTCGGATGGCAAAGCACCATAAAGCATTATGCCAAGCCTTACTCCGTCAAGGTGAAACTCGGGGAATTTTACAGTCGCCGCGCTGTTGCAGACGTGGCAGAATCCCGTGTCAAATCCTTTTTTCTCAAGTCGTGTCCTGACCTTGTCAAATCTGTCATACTGACGCATTGTTTTCTTCTCGCGTTTTTCAAAATCCGCGTCGGCATCGGCAAAGTGAGTAAACATTCCCTCAATTTTTATTCCCGAAAGCTGACCTATATCGTAAATCTCTGCCACCGCCTCGTTTATCTGGCGGTCGTTGTGGACACAAAAGCCTATCCGATTCATTCCCGTATCAAGCGCGATATGCGTTCTCACGACAACGCCCGCTTCTTCAGCGTAGCGGTTGAGTTCGCGAGCATATTGCTCGGATGAGATAGTCTGAATTATGTCGGCATCGGCAAGATCCTTTGCCTGATTTGGAAAGGTATATCCGAGAATTATTATGTCTGTGTTTTTTCCGCGTCCGAGAGGGAATATCTCTCTTATTGCCGCCGCCTCCTCAATTGAGGACACCGCAAAGAAATCACATCCCGCGTCTGCGAGTGCCTTTGCACACTCGGGCGCGCCGTGACCGTAAGCGTCTGCCTTGACCACGCATATTGCTCTTTGTCCGTCAAGATAAGAGCAAAGTTTATTGTAGTTTGATACAAGCGCGTTAAGGTCGATATGTGCCTCCGCCTTGTGTCTGTCTGAAAAGGAGAGAGAGGAATATGTCCTGTATCTGCTCATATTTTTCTCCGTTCTGTCTATTAAAATTACGTATTTTTATATTATTAAGCTATCAATTTGATTATAACACTACAAGACAAATATTGCAATAGAAAAATTAAAAAAGGACAAAAAATGTACTTTGTGTTGGATTACAAAAGCCCCGCAGTCTCAACTGCGGGGCTTTGTTTGGGGGAGAAATCAATATTCCTCGTCCTCGTTGTACTTTTTCTGAGCTGCGATCTTCTGATCCTCAAGGTAGATAACTATCTTTCGATTATTTTCCGATCCGATAGAATTTGTGGAAACGCCCTCTATACCCTGAATTTCGGAGTGAATTATTCTTCTCTCGTAAGGATTCATAGGCTCAAGCATAACGCTCTTTTTGTATTTGAGAACCTTGTCCGCCATTCTTCTGGCAAGACCGCGGAGAGTTTCCTCTCTCTTTGCTCTGTAATTTTCCGCGTCAACGGTGATCTTTACGTGTGCTCTCTTTTCGCCGTCAACCTTCTTGTTTGCCGCAAGGTTTGCAAGATACTGAATGGAATCAAGGGTGTCGCCGTGGTGACCGATAAGCATACCTGCGCCCTCGCCCTGAATGTCGATAAGCATTCCCTCTCTTTCGGGGGAGTACTTCATATCAACCGTGACGTTAAGCTGCATGTCTGCTACGAGCTTCTTTACGAACTCAAGTGCGATGTCCTCACCCTTGAGAGTATAGACTGCGTTTATTCTAGCAGGAGAAGCTCCGATACCGAACAGACCCTTCTTGGGCTCGTCGATGACCTCATATTTGATGTCCTCAACGTTAACTCCAAGTTGAGCCGCGGCATTAGCAACTGCCTCGTCAATTGTTTTTCCTGTTATAACTATTTCTTTTTTCACGATATACTCCAATAAGTCGATTATTTTTCTTCTGTTGTGTCGGTGTTGTCTTTGCTCTTATTAGCCTTTTTCTTGAAAAGTCCGCCGAATAATCCCTCGGACTTGTCGGACTCGTCCTTGAGGCTTGCGCCGTTAGTCATATTGTTCTCGGGAAGTTTTTCTGGTTCTTCGGGCTTTACCTCGATAAACTCAGGATCTTCTGTTTTAGCAATATAATTACCCTTTTCGTCGTAGTCCTCGTCGTCGATGTGGTGGAGCGAGCGTACCTTTCCTACATTTTCGGACTTCTGTACGCGCTTGGGCTGCTTGCCCATATATTCACGCTCGGCCGCCTTATAGTCCTCCTCGGTAAACTGGGGAAGGGGCATTGCCTTACTTATGATTATCTGCTTGACTACGTTGAGCACGCTCTTGAACATCCAGTAGATACCTACCGCTGCAGGAACGATGAAGGTCATCCATACGCTCATCAAGGGCATCATCCAGTCCATCATCTTGTTTGAGCAACCTGCCTGAGCATCGTTCTCATTTTGTGTGGGCTGATAGGTAAACTTACGCGTGATCTTTGTGCTGAAGAAGTAAACTACAAATGTCAGTACAGGGATAGCAAGAAGCCAATAGAGCTTGGGGTCCGCAGGAGTAAATCCGGGAGTGTATCCCATATTGATAGGACCGATGTTGAAGTTCATATTTTCTGCAGCCACTGCGAGCTCTTCAATCTTTTCGTAAACCGCTTCACCGTTAGCGCAGTAGTCCTTTATTCCCTCGAACGCTTCAACACCCTTGGCTTGAACTATTTCCTTAAACTTGGACAAAAAGCTGATAGTACCGCTGGTTGCAACCTTTTCACCAAGAACCTCGGACATATAGGTGGAGACGAAGTTTACAAAGGTTCCGCCCATTCCCAAAACGTACTTTAAGGGGTGGATAACTATGCTGTAAAGCGCCATAATTACAGGAAGCTGAACAAGCAAGGGCAAGCAACCGTTCATGGGGTTGAACTTTTCCTTCTGATAAAGCTCCTGAATTTCCTGAGTGACCTTTTGCTGTGTAGCCTGGTCATTGCGTCCCGCATACTTTTTACGGATTGCCATTTCCTTGGGACGAAGCATTGCCTGCTTTTTGGAGTTGTTCTGCTGGATTATAGAGAAGGGGAGCATAACTATTTCCACAACTATCGCGAAAATAAAGAGCGCAAGGATATAGCTGTGCGCGGGCATTATTTTCGTGATCCAGCTGATAAAGGTACCTATATAGAAAAGTATCTTATCTACGAAATTATCATCCGATTTAAATGTGATTTCATCTGCCTTCCAATCCTCAAGCTTCTTGCTCATGTCAATAGCAGAGCTGCTTGCGCATCCTGTAAAGATAGAGAGCAAAAGCACAAGTGTGACTGCAAGCAAAATAATTTTTGTGATGTTCTTTCTTTTTAACATTTGAACAGTCCTCTCATTTGTTTTTTTGGACTTAATTGTCATTGTCAATTGGTAAGTAGTATTCAAAAACAAACTTGTTGTTTTCGGGTATAGTGTAGAAAATTTTTTCTCCCAGAGAATTTTTGGGATGAGACAGTCCTCTTATAGGAACGGGGTCGTATCCACCGGGACACAACGGCTGACAACGAAAAATTCTCGCCACGGTCAAAATCATTCCCACCAAAAATCCTCGTCGGGTAAACGCCTGAATGGCATAAGTCGAGCAGGTAGGATAAAATCTGCAGCATCCCTTTTTCTTTAAGGGAGATAAAAACTTCTGATAAAAGCGAACTAGCCATATACAGATATATTTCATTTTATATCCGTATTCTTTTGTGCGGAGCCGATATTTTTGCGCTCCGTTTCATTTTCCTTAAACATTTCGAGCTTTGAAAAGGCGTATCTGAGTTCTCTCGCAATTGCGGTGCTTTTTTGTCCCAAAATTTCGGGGCGCGCGCTTATCACGATGAGAAAACCTGTTTTTAAGTCCTTTTGTACGCAAGAATACCCCGCGCGAATAACTCTCTTTGCGCGGCTTCGAGCAACTGCTCCGCCGACCTTCTTCGTAACCGAGAGACCCAGTCTGTTGACGTATATCTTTTGCGGATGTTCCTTGCAAAGTCTCTTTGCGTGGAGATCTCGCAGCACGTACACGCAGACAAATCTGCCGAAAAAGTGTTTTCCCGACTTATAGGTCTTGTTATAAAGATGATGCTCTTTAATTGCAGGATATTTCATTTCGCATCTCTCCTTGTATTTCCGCCAAACTTCCGTGTGTTTTTTGTTTTTTGACCCAACTTTTCTCCGTGGGTCCCCAGAGCAAAAAACCCCGATGCCGTACATATAAGGCGCGCCATGGGCGGCACTCTGTTATGATAGGTCATCGGTGTTTTATGTTGATAGAGTTTTTCTAACTTTAAGATCCGTAAAATTACGGTACCGAAACTTTTTTATCGGTATTAGTAGGTCAGTCTCTTTCTGCCTTTTGCACGACGTCTCTTGAGAACGTTTCTGCCGTCGGATGTCTTCATTCTCTTTCTGAAGCCATGCTCCTTTTTTCTCTGACGCTTTTTGGGCTGGTATGTTCTGAGCATCTGATGCACCTCCTTGATTTTTTTCGGAAGCGTTTGGCATACAGCACATTTTTTGAGGCTGTTTTACGCTTTTATACAATGACATCGTATATTATACAACAGACAAATATGTTTTGTCAAGGATTTTTTTCAATTTTTTTGATTTTTCCATCAATTATTTTATAATATACGTGATTTTTTGGGATTTTTCTCATAAAAATGGCGGAGATTGAAGGGTGAGAAACTTCAAGCTCCGCTATTTTTATATGTTTTCTGAATTACTTGTTGAGTCCGTTGAGTGCCTTTGTGAACTGGCTCTTCTTATGAGCAGCGGCATTCTTGTGAATAATGCCCTTGGATGCGGCAACGTCAATTCTCTTAACGGCAACCTTGTATGCTGCCTGCGCTGCTTCCATATCACCGGAAGCGATTGCTGCGTTGTACTTCTTGATGTCTGTCTTCATAGCGGACTTGAACATCTTGTTCTGAAGTGTCTTTGTGGCAGTAACCTTAACACGCTTCTTAGCTGACTTAATATTCGGCATTTCTCTACCTCCATGTGAATTTACATATGATGTACGGACGCCCTCAGTCTGAGAGGGTACATCGGGACAGCCGC
>JAZOUO010000079.1:0-15076 GCA_045658225.1 Eubacteriales bacterium | reverse complement strand
CCTCGTGGATATTGAACATCTTGCCCATTATCTTCTGGCACTCGCTGATAAAAGACGAAAGCTTCGTATTCTTTTCGAGTATATTTGCGATCTCGTCCGACGTGTATTCGGGAAGCACGTCCGCGCGGGCTACCTTTTTGGTTTGTGTTTTCGGTTCGGCGACTTTTTGTTCCTTGCACTCAGACTTTGGCATTTCGCACTCAATAACCCCTGCACCGCGCCAATATGACAAGGAGGACACAATTTCACTCTCGCCTGCCCCCGCAAAGTCACAAAGCTCGCTTATCTCAACCATACCGCCCTTAGCGCATATAAGCCAAAGTACCTTTAAGTCGCAAAGTGACGCGCGCTTTATCTGCTCGGCGCATGACGTGGGAAACACACCTGCTCCAATTCCGTAATTTATTTTTATAAGCATATATTCTCCAACGTTAAAATTATTCGTCTATCTCCTCGCCGCGCTTTTCAAGTGTACGGCAAATCTCATAGTTAAGGATCATGAGCGAATCGCCAAGATGTACGTTTTCTATCACAACATCACTCTCGGGATAGTCAAGCTCAACGCCCATATAGTTCCAAAGTCCCTTTATTCCGCATGCGACAAGTCTGTCGGACACAGGTTTTATCTGCTCCTTGGGAAGCGTAAGCACCGCTATATCAACTATATTCTCTTCGCAGAACTTTTCAAGCTCGTCAATATCGTAAACACGAACTCCCGCAACGCTCTTACCAACAAGTCCCTCGCCAGAATCGAACATACCTATAATGTCAACTCCGCGCTTTTCAAACATAGAAAGATTTACAAGCGCGCGTCCAAGATCGCCCGCGCCCATAATGACCGCATGGAAGCCTGCACCAACACCAAGTATCTCGCTTATTTTTGCAAAAAGATAGTTTACGTTATAGCCGTATCCGTGCTGACCGAAGCCACCAAAGCAGTTAAGGTCCTGTCTTATCTGCGACGCGGTGACGTCCATCATACTCGCAAGCTCGCCCGAGCTTATTCACATTCTGCCGTGCGTGATAAGCTCGCGCAGATATCTGTAATATCTGGGCAAACGGCGTATGACCGCGGGAGAGATGTTGGGCTTGAAGCCATCGTCAACTTTTGAGAGCATCTCCTTGTTATCAAAATTCTCGCTCATAATAAGCGCTCCTTTTCTTTTGTAAATTTCTTATCAAAAACAACAAATTTGTACAATTTTACATCTTGACAATGTGATTTTTTCAAAAAATAAACTTTTCGTAAATCTTTTGAATTTGTGGAAAAAAAGTTTTCCACAACCAAAAAGTTATCCACAGTTTCCACAGACTTATCCACAGAAACCCTTGTCAAACAAAGCTAAATTTGACCTGATCTGCTTTTTTTCGACATTTTGAGGAGAAAATTCAGCGTGTTTTTCCGAGTTTTCCACAGTTTGTTGAAAAGTCGGTGGAAAACTTTTGTTCGATGAATTTTTCTCTCACCGTAAATTTTTTTGTGTAAAATACTGAAAATGCAAAATTTTCGGAATATTTTTAGTCACACGCTGATGCATTTGTTGATGTGTCTGCGAAGTGACCTTTTTGATACTCAAAATATCCCGACGCAGCTATCATCGCGCCGTTATCTCCGCAAAGAGATATGGGAGGTACTATAAATCTTGCGCCGTTTTTGTCGCACATTTTTTCAAGAGCCGCGCGCAGATGCGAATTTGCCGCAACACCGCCAGAGAGCACGAGCGTGTCAAGCCCTGTCTGCCTCAGAGCGCCCTCTGCCTGCTTTACGATAGCGCACACTATCGCATCTGTATATGACGCCGCAAGGTCTGCGGTATTTATCTCCTCGCCCTTCTGCTTATTTGAATTGATATAATTAAGCGCCGCGGTCTTAATTCCGCTGAACGAAAAATCAAGGCTGTCGCGGAGCGCAGGTGACGGAAGCTTTACCGCCCCTCTATCTCCCGTATGCGCAAGCTTATCAAGCGCCGCACCACCGGGGTAAGGCATACCGATAACTCGCCCTATCTTGTCAAACGCCTCACCCGCTGCGTCGTCACGCGTGCCGCCTATCTCGCAAAACTCGTTATATCCATCGCAGACATACAGACAGGTATGACCTCCAGACACTACCACCGACAAAAACGGGGGCTTTAAATCCGTGTGCGACAGATACGCCGCAGATATATGTCCGTGAATATGATTTACCGAAACAAGCGGGATGTTGTTTGCAAACGCCAATGACTTTGCAAAATTCACTCCTACCAAAAGTGCTCCGATAAGTCCAGGGTGCGTTGTGACAGCCACGCAGCCCACGTCTGACAGAGTTATCCCTGCCGTCTCAAGCGCCTCTTTTGTTATAGAGGACACCGCCTCAATATGTGCTCTGCTCGCTATCTCGGGAACTACGCCGCCATAAAGTCGGTGTGTCTCGATCTGCGAGGCTACTATATTTGATCTGATCTTGAGAATTCCGTCGTGCGCCTCAATTATGGCCGCGCTTGTCTCGTCGCACGAGGACTCCATTCCAAGTATATACATTGAAAATTTTCCTTTTTATTTGATTTTGCAGGACATAAGCACTGCGCTCTCTATGGGCTTCGTGTAAAAATCCTTACGTTTGCCGTCAGCCTTAAAGCCGCAGGACGTGTAAAGCTTTATCGCCGCGGTGTTGGACTCTCTGACCTCAAGGGTTATAACGTCAAGACGGTTGTTTTTTGCAAACTTTTTGAGCGACTCAACCACAGCCTCGCCGTATCCCTGTCTGCGATAGTCGGGATGGGTGGCTATATTGGTTATCTGACCCTCGTCCACAACGCAAAGCATACCGCCGTAGGCAACTATCTTGCCGTCCTTGTGGCAGACCATTCCCATTCCTATTCCCTCTTTTGTGAGAAGCTCAAGACTGTTTTTAGACCACGCCTGCGCGCCAAAGCAGAGCTTTTCTATCTCAGCTACGCCGTCAAGGCTTTCTGCCGTCAATCTTTCGGGGTATATTCTCGCTTTTTTATTTTCAGTACTCATTTATTTCTACCTTTTCTCAATATCCGAAAACTCCCGAGAGCGAATCGTCGTTCTCTATCCAATCGGCAACCTTTATCACTCTGTAATCGGTGTCGGTGTCTCTTACGACAACGGTATCAATGCCCGCGTTTATAATAAGCCTCTTGCACATCATACAACTGCTCGTACCGTCGTAAAGACTGTTATCCGTGGGATTTACGCAGACCATATAAAGTGTGGAGCCAAGCATTCTGTCTCTGGGGGCGGCGATTATAGCGTTTGCCTCTGCGTGAACAGAACGGCAAAGCTCGTATCTCTCACCTCTCGGAATACCCAGCTTGTCTCTCATACACATATTCATATCAGTACAGTTCTGTCTGCCTCTGGGAGCGCCGTTATATCCCGTGGATATAATAACGTCGTCCTTAACTATTATGGCGCCGAATTTGCGACGGATACAAGTTCCGCGCTCCGCAACCGTACGCGCGATGTCAAGATAATAATTTTCCTTTGAAACTCTCTCGATAGACATAAAAAACACCTGCCTTTTTGATATAAAAAATAGTCATTCATTTTATTATACATTACATAAATCAAAAAATCAAGTATTTTATTTGAACAATAAAAATTTGTCGAAATGTGTGACGAGCTCCCTTTTCTTGACATAAACTGATATTGAGAAAAATATTTTCTCAATACGGCTATAGCCGAAGAGAGTTGAACTCGTACGCCCCGCGGCGAGTCATTTTAGCGTCTTTCGCCAAAGCTCGCCTTGCAAGATGTGTATATTGCTTCGACTCACTTTGACAAAATCCATCTAAAATTACAACGCCGAAGGGTGCTTCGTCGACCCTCTTCGGCTATACAAAGGCGAGGTATATATGACAGATTATTCCCGTTCTCTTTCGGGTGGAGGCTGTACGGCGCACATCGGCTCTACGACGCTTGCGATGAAAGCGCAAAGAGCGCTTGCAGCTCAAGCGATAGCATCGTCGGTAGTCAAGGTCAACTCATCAAAGACGCGTCGAGGCTGCGCGTACGGCGTAAGCTTTGACTGTTCTCAGCAGTCAAACGTAAAAGCAATTCTCACAAGAGAAAATATACCCGTAAAAGAGTTTTTATAAAAATTGCGCCTCGCGGCAATTGCCACGGGGCGTATCATATAAAGGAGCTTTTTATGAAAAACAAGCTTATATATCTCGACAACGCCGCTACCACCTTTCCAAAGCCAACTTGCGTTGCAAACGCTGTTGACGAGTGCATCCGCACATTTTGCGGAAATTCCTCGCGCGGCTCAAATCCCCTCGCACTTAAGAGTGCGGAGAAAATTTTTGAATGTCGGTGTCTGCTTGCTGATATGTTTTCCTGCCTGCCTGAAAACGTGATATTTACGTACAACACCACCTACGCTCTGAATATGGCTATCAAGGGAGTTATGAAGGGTGGCGGACATATTCTCATCAGCAATATGGAGCATAATGCCACCCTGCGTCCCGTGGCGAGTCTTCAGCGCGACGGACTTATAGAATACGATACCTTTGATGCCTACGGCAAGACCGACGATGAGATAATCCACGACATAGACAGAAAAATCCGCCCCGACACGCGCGCTATCTCATGTCTGCACACCTCAAATATCTGCTCATATACTCTACCCATAGAAAAAATAGGCAAATACTGTCACGACGCGGGATTGATATTTATTTGCGACGGCGCGCAGTCAGGCGGACATATACCCATCGATATGAAAAAATGCAATATTGATATTCTCTGCCTACCCGCGCACAAGGGACTTTACGGGATTCAGGGATGCGGTGTTATGCTTCTTGGTGAGAATATTTCTCCTGCGACTATTATTGAGGGCGGAAACGGTGTCAACTCACTGGAGTATTTTATGGGTGACTATTCCCCCGAAAAATACGAGGCTGGAACTCTGTCCACCCCTACAATAGTTGGTCTTTGTGAGGGGTTGAAGTTTTTGAATTCCAAAAAAGCAGGCGAGATACAGGCGCACAGTCAAAAGCTTTTTAGCCGTGCGAAAAAGCTTCTTGAGGGCATTCCCAACGTCACGATCCACGACGAGACCGCAGGCTCGGTATTGCTTTTTAATATAAAAGATCTGCCCTGCGACGAGGTGGGTGAGATTCTCTCAAAAAACGGCGTATGCGTCCGCACGGGATATCACTGCGCGCCGTTAGCGCATAGGGCTCTGGGTACATACGGCACAGGCGGTGTGAGAATAAGCTTCGGTATATTCAACACCACCGCACAAATAGAATTTTTAGCCTCGCTCACAGAGGATATTGCAACCCGCAAATTGCAGTTATAAAAAGTGAGCAAATGAGAGTTTTTTAGAGATTTCAAGAGAAATAACGAGGTTTTATATAGATAAATCCAAAAACCTCCAAACAGGCGCAAATGGTTGCAGATAATAATAATTTTTCGTGGTTTTTGCAATAAATTTTCAAAAGCCTATTGCAATTGTGATGGTTTTATGTTAGAATGTAAAATGCTATCTATGTTTTTTTGACAAATAACCGAGAATTTTGTCGATAAAATAAAGTAGCGGTTGGAATGGCGACATTCAAAAAATCCCCGCAAAACAGCTTGATTCTCAAGCCATGTTAGCAAAAAAATTTGCAATAATGGTTTGCTAAGAAAGATTTGCTTATAACAGATCTTTTGACCCTCCAGCGATGCATCAAAAATTTCGGCTTGCGCTACACGCAAAGCTAATTATTATTTTAAAGGAGTTTTTATGTGTAATGGAAAAGGACGTCATAATCAGTCTTAAGGACATATCCAAAGCGTTTGATGGAGAAACTGTTCTCGACCACATCAATCTCGAAATTCACGACAAGGAATTCGTGACCTTTCTCGGCCCTTCGGGTTGCGGAAAAACCACAACTCTCCGTATAATCGGCGGTTTTGAGACCCCTGATACAGGAGACGTGTTTTTTGACGGAAAACGTATAAACGATATTCCCCCTTACGAGCGAAACGTAAATACCGTATTCCAAAAATACGCGCTGTTCCCCCACCTTAACGTATATGAAAACGTCGCTTTTGGACTTCGTCTGAAGAAAGAGCCCGAGGAGCAGATAAAAGAGAAGGTGCAGGAAATGCTCGCCATGGTAAACCTCAAGGGCTTTGAGCGCCGCCGCGTCACTACCCTCTCGGGCGGTCAGCAGCAGCGTGTTGCTATTGCGCGCGCGCTTGTAAATCACCCCAAGGTGCTTTTGCTCGACGAGCCTCTCGGTGCGCTTGACTTAAAGCTCCGCAAGGATATGCAGAATGAGCTTAAGCGAATTCAGCGTCAGACGGGCATTACGTTTATCTACGTCACACACGATCAGGAGGAAGCGTTGTCTATGTCCGACGTCATCGTAGTTATGGCAGAGGGCAAGATACAGCAGATAGGTTCCCCCGTCGATATATATAACGAGCCTGAGAATGCATTCGTTGCAGACTTTATCGGTGAGTCCAACATTCTTGACGGAATGATGCTTTCAGACTACAAGGTAAGATTTTCAGGTCACACCTTTACGTGCGTTGACAGCGGCTTTGCATCTCGCGAGCTTGTTGATATAGTCGTTCGTCCTGAGGACGTTGACGTAGTTCCCACAGACAAGGGAATGCTTACGGGAACTGTCTCGTCCGTGACCTTCAAGGGCGATTATTATGAGATAATCGTTGACGTGGGCGGCTTTAAGTGGATGCTTGAAACGTCGGATTTCGTAGGTGTTGACGAGGTCATCGGACTCCACATCGAGCCCGAAGCAATACACGTTATGAAAAAGTCCGAGTATTCGGGTATGTTTGGCGACTATTCCACCTTCAGTGACGAAATAGATCACCTCGGCGATCCCGAAGAGGAGGACGAGGAATGAGAAAAAATTCGGTCTTTCAAAAATTAGTTGCAGTACCGCATATAGTATGGGTGATAATGTTTATCGCCGCGCCTATGCTGTTCGTGCTTTATTTTGCTCTGACCGATGCTGAAGGTAGATTTTCTCTTTCCAACATAACAGAGCTGTCTAAGTACGGCAACGTATTCGTACTCTCTATAGCGTTCGCACTGATTGCGACTGTAATATGCCTTCTTATAGGCTATCCGCTTGCATACTTTATGTCAAAGCAGTCGGAGCGCGCGCAAAAGATACTTATGGTGCTGGTAATGCTCCCTATGTGGTGCAATCTTCTTATACGTACTTACGCGCTTATGGCGCTGCTCGATAACGGCGGTCTGCTCAATTCCCTTCTTGACAGGATAGGACTTGAAAAACTGCCTATCGTAGGAACTAATTTCGGCGTAATTCTCGGTATGGTATACGACTTCTTGCCGTATATGGTGCTGCCCATCTTTACGTCTATGACAAAGCTGGACAAGCGTTATATCGAGGCGTCGCATGACCTCGGCTGCAACGGCTGGCAAACTATGACGAAGGTCATAATGCCCCTGACCGTCTCGGGCGTCGTATCGGGAATAACTATGGTATTCGTTCCCTCTATAAGCACGTTCTATATTTCCCAGAAGCTCGGCGCGGGCAAGATAGACCTTGTCGGCGATACCATCGAGCGACTTTTCCAGAACACCTCTACCTACGGCGTCGGTGCGGCTATGTCGCTGGTAATGATGATACTCATTATACTCTCCATTGGTATTATGAACCGCTTTACCGACGATGACGAGGATATGGCAAAGAGAGGAGGTATCTTTAAATGAAATTCCTCTCGAAGTTCTATATCGGAATAATATTTTTCCTTCTTTACATACCTATCGCGGTGCTGATAATCTTCTCGTTCAACGAATCGGGATCGCTCTCCGAATTCTCGGGCTTCTCACTTATGTGGTACAAGGAGCTTTTCGAGGACCAGGAAGCCTTTACGTCACTTATGAACTCGCTTATTCTTGCTGTGTCCTCCGCGGTGATAGCAACGGTCATAGGCACGTTCGGTGCGCTTGGGCTTCACCGTATGCGTTCAAGATATATCAAGGGCGCGGTTAACACAATAACCAATATTCCTATGATGAACCCCGATATAGTCACGGGTGTTTCAATGATGCTTTTGTTCGTTGCGGTTGCCACTATCATTAAATCACAGAGCTTCTTTGGCTTTGGCACCATGCTTATCGCACACGTCACATTTAGCATTCCATACGTTATGCTGTCGGTAATGCCTCGATTCAAGCAGCTTGACAAGTCACTCTCTGAAGCAGCGCAGGACCTTGGCTGCACGTCTGCAAAGGCATTCTTCAAGGTCGAGCTTCCCCAGATAGTTCCGGGTATAGTTTCAGGACTTATGCTTGGCTTTACAATGTCGCTTGACGACTTCGTAATAAGCCATTTCGTAAGCTCCCCCGATTTCCAAACCCTTCCCCTTTACGTCTATAACCAGACTGCGCACAACGTCAAATTCAGCATGTACGCACTCTCCTCTCTTATAGTAGCCGTAATTCTCGTGATACTTATCGTGGTTAATTTCGCGGGCGGCAAAAATAAACGGGAGGTGGCAAAATGAGAAGAATAGTATCTATTATTCTTATTCTCATGCTCCTGTTGACCGTATGTATCCCTCTTGCCTCGTGCGACAAAAATTCCGCCGAGGGAGATAGCGGCACGATCACGCTTTACGTGTATAACTGGGGAGAATACATCTCCGACGGCAGCGAGGGCACGCTTGACGTCAACGCTATGTTTGAGGATTGGTATTTTGAGACCTACGGTCAGCGTGTAAAGGTAAATTATTCAACTTATTCAAGCAACGAGTCAATGTACGCAAAAATCTCGTCGGGCTCGGTAAGCTACGATGTTATAGTTCCCTCGGACTATATGATTGAGCGCATGATAAAGGAAGACCTTTTAGCTCCTCTTGATTACAACAACATCCCCAACGCGCAGAATATTCTGTCAGAATTTCAGAATTCCGACTATGATCCCGATAAAAATAAGGACGGCTACAACGACTATTCCGTTCCCTACCTTTACGGTATGATAGGCATTATCTACAACACAACTATGGTAGGTGAGGCTGACATCGGCTCATGGGATCTTATGTGGAATGAAAAATACGCGGGCAACATTTTGCAGTTCAACAACTCCCGCGACGCGTTTGGCTCGGCGCAGTATTCAATGGGCAACGTTGACCTTGTAAACTCTGACAACGAGGCAGACTGGCGCGCGGCTCTTGAAAAGCTAAAGGCACAAAAGCCCATACTTCAGGGCTACGTTATGGACGAGATATACAACAAAATGGAGAACGGCTCTGCCGCTATCGCCGCGTATTACGCGGGCGACTTCATGGCAATGTATGAAAACAACAACGACCTTGAGTTTTTCTACCCCGAGGAAGGTACTAATCTCTACGTCGATGCTATGTGTATCCCCAAGTCCAGTCAGAACAAGACTATCGCGGAAAGATATATCAACTTTATGCTCTCCGAGGACCCCGCAGTTGCAAACGCAGAATATACCTATTACGCCTCGCCCAACCGCGTCGTACGCGAGAACGAGGAATACATAGAGTATATGAACGAGATAAAGGACGGCGGATACGACCTTATGTACGACACGGACGCTATCCCCACCTCGTCCTACCGCAACCTCAGCGGCGAAAAGCTGCTTCTTATCAACACGCTTTGGGAGGAGCTTAAATCCGACATTAGCGTAAGCGCGGGAATTTACGTCATCTGCGGTGTAATAGTCGCAACCCTTGCGGGATTTGGCATTTTCTTCGCTGTAAGAAAGAAAAAAAGAGATATTTATTAACATAAAACAGGCACACTTAATGTGTGCCTGTTTTCATTATCCAAAATATTTTTCTATATCTTTCCTCTCTGCCTTGCAGCTGCCCGTGAGCATTTCGGACGAGCCGCCACCGCGACCGTCAAGGGCTGTTTTTATGTCTTTTGCGAGGGTCTTGAGGTCAACTTTTCTGCTCATAATAATATATCTGTATCCGTCGTTGTCATTTCCGCAGAACACAGCGCACATACCACTGCATTTTTTGACCGCCTCGTTAGCGAAATGGCGAATGGACGTCATATCGTCGTCATCCTCAAAAATACAGATGTTGCCGTCCGTCTCGGAAAGCTCGGACAGCTTATATGCCTGAAGCTCGCGCTTCAAATCAGATATTTTTGCCTTTTGTGTATTTATTTCCGCGATCAATCTGTCAACACCCTGTGCGACCTCGTTTTGCTTTGCCGAGATTTTGGTGGAGATAGAATATATCTGACTGTATCTTTTGCCGTAGTCCTCAAGCGCGTCAAGACCGCAGAGCGCATGCAATCTCACACCGCCCTTGTAGCGCATAACGTCAAGAATTTTTATAATGCCAACCTCGCCCGTGTTCTCCACGTGAGGCGCGCAGCACGCGCACATATCAATATCTCCTATCTGCACGATACGGACGTTCTCGGTAAGGTCGAGCTTTGAGCGATAATTCATTCTTTCAAGCTCGCTCTGCTCGGGATAATAAGCCTTGATGGGCAGACAACGGACAATTATTCCGTTAGCCAGAAGTTCAATCTCGTCAAGCTGCTCGCGAGTCAAATACCCATTGAAATCTATGGTCATATACTCTGAGTTGAGATGAAATCCTACGTTGTCGTAGCCGTAGAGCTTGTGCACTATTCCCGAGATTATATGCTCTCCCGTGTGGTTCTGCATCTTGCGAAATCTTTCGCCGTAGGCTATCTCGCCCTCAACCTCGTCGCCAACGCATAGCAGCTTGTCGCACTCGTGATAAATCACACCCTGCTTTTCATATACATAACTTACGTTTGATCCACCGAGTGTGCCTGTGTCCGACGTCTGCCCGCCCTCCTCGGGAAAGAAAAGTGTCCCGTCAAGCACAACCGTATATTTGCCGTCACACTCCTCGCAGGAAAGCACAATCGCCAAAAATTTATATGCCTTGGAATCCTCGTCAAATAATCTTTGAGTTTGTTTTATATCCATTTTCTTACCGCCTAAAGTTTTTCTGCTTTAATTATAATATAAATCTCTCAATCTTTCAAGAAAAATTTGAAAATTATATTGAAAGATAAAATTTTCTGTGATATAATGACTTTATCAAAGTAAATTGCTGCCCCAAACGACAGGATTTATAATTACTTGGAGGCATATTATGGAAAAGAAAAACATTAGGTGGGATAGTATCGGATTTGGATATATTCAGACCGACAAAAGATACGTTGCATACTACCGTGACGGCAAGTGGGACAACGGTGGACTGACCGACGAGGCAAGTATCACCCTCAACGAGTGCGCTTGCGTCTTCCAATACGCGCAGACCTGCTTTGAGGGACTTAAGGCATATACGACAAAGGATGGTAAAATCGTTGCTTTCCGCCCCGACCTCAACGCGCAGAGAATGATAGACTCCTGCAATCAGCTCAAAATGCCCGCGCTCCCCGCAGAGCAGTTTATTGACGCTGTAAAGCAAGTGGTTGCGGCTAACGCAGCATACGTGCCCCCCTACGGCTCGGGCGCGACACTTTATCTGCGTCCCTTTATGATGGGTACAAACTCTGTTATCGGAGTAAAGCCCGCAACCGAGTATCAGTTCAGAATTTTCGCAACTCCCGTTGGCCCTTATTTCAAGGGCGGTGTTCGTCCCCTCACCCTTCGCGTCTCCGACCTTGACAGAGCCGCACCTCACGGAACGGGACACATCAAGGCTGGTCTTAACTACGCGATGAGCCTTTACAATATAGTTGACGCGCACGAGCAGGGCTACGACGAGAACATCTATCTCGACCCCCAGACCCGCACAAAGCTCGAGGAAACAGGCGGCGCGAATATAATTCTTATCAAGGGCAACACTCTTGTGACGCCCAAGTCGTCAAGCATTCTTCCCTCTATCACACGCCGTTCTCTCCTTTATGTTGCAAAGGAATATCTCGGAATGGACGTTGAGGAGCGCGAGGTATATCTGAGCGAGCTTCCCGAATTTGAGGAATGCGGACTTTGCGGAACGGCGGCAGTTATCTCGCCCGTAGGCAAGATAGTTGACCACGGAAAAGAAATTTGCTTCCCCTCGGGCATGTCCGATATGGGAGAAAAGACAAAGAAGCTCTACGAAACACTCACGGGCATTCAGATGGGTAGTATTCCCGCGCCTGAGGGCTGGATTTTTGAGATTATGTAATTGAATATAGAGAATGCGGGGAAGGAAAACTTTTTGGAAAAAGTTTTCCTTCCCCGCACCCCTACCTTTCAAAAACTTTCAAACCAATAGCAAAAAAGAGCGTGATATTCACGCTCTTTTTTATACTTTAAAATAATGGTGTTTTATAAACGCCCTCTTTTACAAGTCTGTCAAATTCTGCCGCAACGGTTGCTCTGTCCTCAGCATACGTCACGCCAAACCACTTGTCGTTGGTGCTAAGCACAGTCACCTTTGCAGTGCCCGCCTTTAACATATCTCCGATAGTTGTGGGAAGCAGATACTCTGCTTTCTTATCGCTAAGATTTCCCGCCTCAAGGAAGGCTGCAAATCCGTCCTCAAGTCTGTTCACAAACTCGGGAGTGATAGCCCACATATTCATAGAGACCGCGGAGTTAGGATCAAGGGGTATTTTCTCCTCGCCAACAAGCTTATACGCGCCCTCGCCGTCCTTATATATGTTCTTGGTTTCGTCAATGTTGGTAAGATGTCCGAGCATATCAACCTCGCAGATGCCTCGAGTCACGCTTCCGTTGTCGCTCAAGGTGTTCTTAAGTACAAAGCCGGGCATTGCAATGTCAAGACATTCCGTGTTGTTTACGTCCATCTGATTTACAATAAAGTCGTGCATTTTTACAAATGCTTCCTTGCCGTAATAGTCGTCAGCGTTTATGATACAAGCAGGGTTCTTAAGCGTACCCTTGCAAGAAAGAACTGCGTGACCCGTACCCCAAGGCTTTGTTCTGCCCTCGGGCATAACCATGTGTCTGGGCAAGTCATGAATATCCTGAAAAACGTACGCGCAAGGGCATATCTTCTCCATTCTGTCGCCAATTACCTCGCGGAAATCCTTTTCTATATCGCGTCTTATGATAAAAATTACGTCGTTAAAGCCTGCCTTGAGCGCATCGTGGATGGAATAGTCAAGAATTATCTCTCCCGAAGGTCCAACCTCCGCAAGCTGTTTTATACCGCCGCCATAGCGCGAGCCTATGCCAGCCGCCATTATAATAAGTGTTGTTTTCATATATCCATTTTTCCTTTCGTGTTTTTTAGCCCATATTTTCGGGGAGCTTTTTGCCGCCGAGAACATGGAAATGTATGTGCTTGACTGTCTGGCATCCATCTTCACCGACATTTGTGATGACTCGGTATCCATTCTCAAGCCCGCAAGCCTGCGCTACCTTGGGAATAGCCTCAAACACGGATTTTACCGCGTCGGAATTATCAGAATTTACACAATCTGCCGACTCAATGTGCGTCTTGGGTACAACCAACACGTGCACGGGCGCCTGGGGATTTATGTCCTTGAATGCGTAAACCTTATCGTCCTCATAAACCTTTGCTGAGGGAATTTCACCTGCGATTATTCTGCAAAATATGCAATCCATTTTATTTTCCTCCGTAATACTTTACAAAATATAAATCAAATGTTATAATTAAGTATAATTATAATACTTCAAAGAGAGTATAGCATAAAATGAACAAATTGTCAACAGAAAACATATTCAACCACACCCAAAATTGCACAGACCCATGGTCTTATCTCTCGCAAAGTCCAAAGCATATTATTATGTATGGTATGGGAAACGGCGCAGATAAGATACTTTCCGTGTGCGAAAAATACGGCATTCGGGTTGAGGACTTTTTTGCAAGCGACGGATTTGTGCGAGGACATAGCTTTCATGGAAAGACCGTGTTGTCGTATAGCGACGTCAAAGCAAAATACGGTGCGGAAAATATAATAGTTTTGCTATCCTTTGCCTCATCCTTACCCGACGTGCTTGAAAACATCTACAAAATAGCTAACGAGTGCGAGCTTTACGCTCCCGACGTGCCCGTGTTTGGAAACACACTTTTCACAAAGGAGTTTTTTGCAAAAAACTATGAAAAATTCGCCGAGGTTGAGTCTCTGCTTGCTGACGATGAGTCCGCACGCATATATCGCGAGATAATTGCATATAAATTATCGGGAGATATTTCTCATCTCCGCTTGTGTGAGTCAGACCCTACCGAGACGTTTGAGAAAATTTTACACGCAGAAAGCTTTGAGGTATATGCAGACCTCGGCGCATATACCGGCGACACTATACGCTCGCTTCTTCCCCATTCTCCAAATCTTAAGACAGTACACGCCTTTGAGCCCGACACGCGCAATTTTAGAAAATTGAATGAATACTATTCCTCGCTCCAAAATCCAGGATTTGAGATCAAATCATATAACGTAGGTGCGTGGAGTTGTGAGGATACATTGTATTTTGACAAAAGCGGAAACAGAAATGCGGGACTTTTGCAAAATTCGTCCGACTTTTCGGATGCAATAAATGCGCGAGGCAAAAAAACCACCGAAATTTCCGTCAATTCACTTGACAATATCCTTTGCGGTGAGAGAGTTGACTATATAAAATACGACGTTGAGGGCTCGGAGCGCGAGGCTCTGCTCGGCTCGCAAAAAACCATTGAACAATATGCACCTGCGCTTCTTGTGTCGCTTTATCACAGAAGCGAGGATCTGTTCGAACTCCCACTGCTTGTGCATAAACTTAACCCTAATTACAAACTCTATTTAAGAAGAATGACGTACATTCCCGCATGGGACATAAATCTTTACGCCGTAAAATAATAATTTTTGAGAGGTATATATGAGAATATCAATAATCACAGGCGCATCGTCCGGCATTGGCAAGCAAATGGCGCTCCTTTTGGACAAAATCGAAAAATGCGACGAGATATGGCTTGTGTCCCGAAAGGCAGATAAGCTCGAGGAGACCGCCACACAGCTCAACACAAAGGCAAGAATAATAGAATCCGACCTTTCGCAGAATTCAAGCATATATGAGCTTAAAAAGCTTCTTCGCGACGAGGACCCCGAGATAGTATCCCTTGTTAACGCCGCAGGCTTTGGCAAGGCGGGAAGCTT
>JAZOUO010000078.1:0-3035 GCA_045658225.1 Eubacteriales bacterium | reverse complement strand
GTTGGCGCACAGAGTGAGCGTGGAGCGGACAACCAAAAGCAGAATAAGCATTATAATTGTGGTTTTTCCGTTAACAAGCTCAAGAATAAGCTCGTGGCCTGTGGATATGAATGTGAATGAGCAAAGTCCCGCCGCAAAGGTTAGCGCAAACACGATAAATATGCGCCATCCGTGACGGATCTTGTTGAGAGTTTTATTGAAAAACTTGAAAATGATACGGTAATAGCTCAAAAACAGTACTGCAAACAATCCCATAACTACGCCGACAAGAAGTGGGATCCACGCGTCCTTGAATGACAGTGTGGGAAGCTGCATTGAGGGAAACAGAGTCTTGCTGACACCCAAGAGGGGAGCAAGTATCTCGGTCGTGAGCGAGGCGAACATTACTGACGTTGCGGCAATCATAAGTATCATAGGAGAGATACGCTGGTGCGCCTCCTCAACCGCGAACAAAATTCCCGAAATTGGCGCTCCCGTTGCTGTTGCAAATCCCGAGCAGGCGCCGCCTGTCATGGAATATCTGTCCCACGCGCGATGCTTCTTGCCAAAGGAAAATACACCTCCTCGACCGATAGCAACACCCATCTGCACGGACGGACCTTCGTTTCCAAGCGGAACTCCCACAAGGAAAGAAACAAGTGACATACAGAAAATGCCGATAAGATTTCGCACCCACTTAAACGGAATAATTCCGCGCAGAATACCGATCGAGGTCGGAATTCCACCGCCTCGCAGGTTGGGGATGCGCTTGTATATGTATGCAAATAAAAATGCGGGCAACAAAAAGGCGATAAGTATGATGGGAATAAGGTAAAGCCTTTCGCCGATAAAATGGTAGCCTATCTCCGAGGCAGCAATTATGTATTTTGCGCACGCCTTATACAGATTCACTACAAGGGAAGTCAGAACACCCGTCAGCGCGCCAAAGGACACGGCAGGCAGAATGGAATTAAAAAAGGATTTTTGAGGTCTTGTTTTCATAGCTTCTCCCGTCGTTAAGTTTGAGTATCAAATAATATGTGTATTTGAATACTAACGTATATAGCAATTATATCTTTTTTACTCAAATTTGTCAAGAAAAAACGACAATATAAGCAAGTAAAGTTCAAGTCGCCGCTGTTTTCTAATAAAACCCGCGCCGCAGACAATATCTGCGGCGCGGGCTTTGATTATTTATTTGTGTTCGGTGAACTATTGTTCCAGATTTTTCTGTCGCAAGGAGGTTACAAGGCGTTTAATGGTGACGATGTCATCATCGGAGAGACCGGAGAGATCTATATATTCGCCGCTGTGCTCTATGCCTAAAAGATAGTCTGTCGAAACATGGAATATGGAGGCTAATTTAGTCAACACCTCGGGCGACGGATAACGCTCCTGAAGCTCGTAATAGCTCACCACCGATTTTGTAACGCCAAGCCTGTCCGCCAATTGCTGTTGTGTCAAGCCCTCTTCAAGCCTCAATTTTTTTAAATTTGCACCAAAATCAACCATTGTAGCACCTCCTGTCTGAATTCAGTTTATCACAATTGTGTGCAAAAATGGTTGACGAAATGTACGAAAATAGTTGACAAATGAAAATTTGTGTGATATAATACACTAAAAGCACACTATGTGTTGCAAATAATATAAGGAAAGAGGAAATAAAGATGAGCGCAATCGAAATTTCTAAGGCTTATGTATCAATACCAAACAGTGCCGGGGGAGTGGATGTTTTCCACGAAATTTACAATGCTACAGAAAAAGAAATGAAGTATATCACATTTACTTACGTTCCATATAATCCTGTAGATGATATAGTATCCTGTACGGTAAAAAAGAAGTCTGAGGTATCATGTCAGCTTGCCGGCCCGTTTAAGCCCGGAGATGTTACGTATGTTGATTGGAAGAATCTATGGTATAACCCCACGATCAGTTCGACTAGGATCAAGGAGATAGAGATTGAATATATGGATGGCTCGACAGAGATGCTTCTCGGCGAGGAGATTGTTGACTTTGAGAGTCCGGATAGTAAATTGGGAAAGATCCGTGAAGCAGAGAGATTAAAGTCAGCAGAAGAAGAGGAGATGGCGAGAAAAAAGAAGAAGAAAATGATAATCATTGGAGGAATAATTGCCGTAGTTGCGATTATCCTTATGATTCTAATGGGTCAGTAATTCCCACAAACATTCATTATACATATATTCATTATATAGGGAGATCAAGAACCGCATTTGTTTTGAAACAAAATGAGTGCTTGATTCGGTAAAAAAAGACACATCAAATCGGTTTTGCCCGAAATGATGTGTCTTTTTTTATTTAATTTACCTTACAAGTTGATCTTTCGCAAAGTCAATTACTTGCTTGCTTCTTCAATTGCAACTGCAACAGCAACTGTCATACCAACCATGGGATTGTTACCAGCGCCGATCAGACCCATCATCTCAACGTGAGCGGGAACGGAGGAGGAGCCTGCGAACTGTGCGTCGGAGTGCATTCTACCCATTGTGTCCGTCATACCGTAGGAAGCAGGTCCTGCAGCCATGTTATCGGGGTGAAGTGTACGGCCTGTGCCGCCGCCCGATGCAACGGAGAAGTACTTTCTGCCGTTCTCGATGCACCACTTCTTATATGTTCCTGCAACGGGGTGCTGGAAACGAGTGGGGTTAGTGGAGTTTCCTGTGATGGAAACGCCAACGTTCTCATATCTCATGATAGCAACGCCCTCGGGAACGCTGTCAGAGCCGTAGCACTTAACGTCAGCTCTGGGACCCTTGGAGTAGGGAGTTTCCTTAACAACGGTAACCTCCTCGGTGTAGGGGTCAAACTGTGTCTGAACGTATGTGAAGCCGTTGATTCTGGAGATGATCATAGCCGCGTCCTTGCCGAGACCGTTGAGGATTACGCGGAGGGGCTTAACTCTTACCTTGTTAGCGTTAAGAGCGATCTTGATTGCGCCCTCTGCAGCTGCGAAGGACTCGTGACCTGCGAGGAAGCAGAAGCACTCTGTCTCCTCGGAGAGAAGCATTGCGCCGAGGTTTCCGTGGCCGAGACCAACC
>JAZOUO010000077.1:0-26119 GCA_045658225.1 Eubacteriales bacterium | reverse complement strand
GAGCCGTCAGCGATAACCTCGCCTGCCTCTATCTTCTGACCGCGCTTTACGAGGGGCTTCTGATTTACGCAGTTGCCCTGGTTGCTTCTTCTGAACTTGAGAAGCTGGTAAACGTCCTTGTGTCCGTCCTCGCCAACAACTGTGATGCTGTTTGCGTCAACTCTCTCAACGGTACCCGATGCCTTTGCAACGACTACTACGCCGGAGTCAACTGCCGCCTTGTATTCCATACCCGTACCAACGATAGGCGAGTCTGTAATAAGAAGCGGAACTGCCTGCTTCTGCATGTTCGATCCCATGAGCGCACGGGAGTTGTCGTCGTTCTCAAGGAAGGGGATCATAGCCGTAGCAACAGATACCACCATCTTAGGAGATACGTCCATAAAGTCAATTCTGGATGCGTCTACCTCAATGATCTCTGTCTTGTCACGAGCCATTACCTTCTTGTTTATAAAGTGACCGTTGTCGTCAATTCTCTCATTACCCTGAGCTACGATAAACTTGTCCTCAACGTCAGCCGTCATGTAAACGACCTCGTCTGTCACCTTATGCTCTACCGTGCCATCCTCGTGAGTGATGTGAGCGACCTTACGGTAAGGAGCCTCGATAAAGCCGTAGTTGTTTATACGAGCGTAGGTTGTAAGATAGGATATAAGACCGATGTTAGGACCTTCGGGGGTTTCGATAGGACACATACGGCCGTAATGTGTGTAATGTACGTCACGGACGTCAAACGACGCGCGGTCACGGGAAAGACCGCCGGGACCAAGCGCGGAAAGACGGCGCTTGTGTGTAAGCTCTGCGAGCGGGTTGTTCTGGTCCATGAACTGAGAAAGCTGTGACGAGCCGAAGAACTCACGGATAGCGGTTGCCACAGGGCGTGTGTTGATGAGCGCCTGAGGTGTGAGCTTTTCGTTGTCCTGCGTGGTCATTCTTTCCTTTATTATCTTATCCATTCTGGAGAAGCCGATGCGCATCTGGTTCTGGAGCTGCTCGCCAACAGAACGTACGCGTCTGTTTCCAAGGTGGTCGATATCGTCAACAACACCCACGCCGTGAGCGAGGTTGAGGAAATAACCTATGGATGCGAAGATATCATTCTTTGTAATGTGCTTGGGGCAAAGCTCGGAAAGTCTTGCCTTAGCCATTTCCTTGATAGCGTCAACGTCACCCTCGCACTGCTCTGCGATGTCAAGAAGAACAGCAACGCTTGCCTTCTCTGTCACGCCGCAGTCAACAAGGTCAAAGCCGAGAACATACTCAGGCTCGATGGTCGCGTTGGAGATAACCTTAACCTTTTCGCCGTTGTCAATCTCAACAGCTACGCAGTTAACAGCCGCTCTCTCAACGGTGAGCGCGTCCTCGTGGGAGAGAACGTGACCTGCCTCAAAGATAACCTCGCCTGTGAGGGGACTTACTACGTCCTCTGCAAGCTTGCGGTTAGCTATGCGGGAATGTATTGCTACCTTTTTATCAAACTTATAACGTCCGACAGCTGCAACGTCATATCTTCTGGGGTCAAAGAAGAAGTTGTGGATAAGCTGTTCTGCGGACTCTACGAGCGGGGGCTCACCGGGACGGATCTTCTTGTAGATCTCCTTGAGCGCCTCGATTCTGGGGGTAGTGCCGTTGCGAGCGGCAAGATCCTCACACTCGTCCTTCTCAAGAGTTATAGCGAGTCTTGCGTCGTCGCCAAACATCTCATATATTGCTTCTCTGGACTCAATTCCGAGCGCGCGGATGAGCATGGTCATGGGAAGCTTGCGGTTTTTATCTATACGTACGAAAAGCACACCGTTGGTGTCGCTCTCGTATTCGAGCCATGCGCCTCTGTAAGGAATTATCTGGGCGGAGTAAATGTGCTTACCGCTCTTGTCCACGTCGGATGCGTAGTACATACCGGGCGAACGAACGAGCTGGGAAACTATAACTCTCTCTGCGCCGTTGATAACAAACGTTCCCGTTTCTGTCATTATCGGGAAGTCGCCAAGGTAAATGTCGGAATACTTAACGTCACCCGTCTGCTTGTTGGTAAGTCTTACGTTTACCTTCAAGGGCGCGGCGTAGTTTACGTCTCTTTCCTTACATTCCTCAACAGGATACTTAGGCTTTGTGTCTATCGAATAGGAAATAAAGTCGATAGAAAGATTTCCCGAATAGTCGGTGATAGGAGAAACGTCACGAAGTACCTCCTGAAGTCCTTCCTTCAAAAACCAATCGAATGACTTTGTCTGAATTTCGACAAGGTTGGGCAACTCGAGATTGAACTTTGAGCTTGAGAATGACATTCTCGTATTCTTACCGAGTTTCTGCTCTTTTACATTGACCATTAAATCAATCACTCCATTCAATTAAATATCATACCGACCTCGGCAAACCCTCAAAATTCGCAGTCAAAATGCTTAATTTTTCCTTTGAAAATGCGAGAATTTTGTCGTTTTCGGTAGGCTTGCATATAAAACCCCATAGTGCAAGCGATTATAATGCAGTTTATAATTATATCACTGTTTGTCAAGCTTGTCAAGTGTTTTTGAAAAGTTTTTTGAAAATTTTGGAATAATTTTTAGGCAACCGAAAAAAAGCTCAAATTTAGCGAAAAATGCACAAAAAAGCCCCGCCGTGACGGCGGGGGTAAATTATAAAGTTAAAGATTATTGCTCCTAAGTCCCTTGGGGTAGTGGTTTTTTGCTCTGCCGCCGCTGACCTTTACTCCACCGAGGGCGCATCCGTCAACCATAAGCGCGGCGTAGCCGTCGGACACGTCAGGCAGGTCGGAAATATCTATTTCCATTCCTTTTATATAATCCGCGACGCGAGAATCTGTCGAGGCAAGCGCTATCTTGTTTTTGAAATCACTACCGTATGCCGAGAAAAGCTGATGATGCGGCACAAGTCTGCCCTTTACAACCTCGCCTACGCAAACGCCCCTCATAAGCACATTGTATTCGGGAGTCGGGCAGTCGGGGCAAAGGCGCACCATACCGCCCTTGTAGGTCAGTTGCTTATTCGGCATTTTTGTCAGGTGAGTTTTGAGAAATTCACCCGCAACCTTCAACGCTTCCCTCTCCTCCGCGCTCTCGCGCTGGGTCTTTATGGGCTGTTTTTTACTGTTTTTTGCAGAGTTGGCAACCGCCTTTGGCGGCTCAGACGGAGAAAGCTTTTTCATAAGCGCGATAAACTGCCCTTCTCCCTTGCACACGTGAGGATAAAATCTGCGGCAGTGCGACAGGTCCGTATGCGCGCCGTCAAAATTTATTCCGTCGGCTGTAATTCGGCGTATATTTTCCTTGACAGATATAAGCTCAAAGTTTGCATGAGTGCACAAAAACTCGTCCACGAGCATCTCGTTCTCCTCAAGTGAGTACGTGCAGGTGGAATAAAGCAAAAACCCACCCTCCGCGACACATTTTTCTATACTGTCAATTATGCTTTTCTGTCTTTCGGCGCACATTCTCACGTTCTGGGGACTCCACTCGGATATTGCAAGGTCGTTCTTGCGGAACATTCCCTCGCCCGAGCAAGGCGCGTCGCACACCACGAGGTCAAAATACTCAAAATAGGTATTACAAAGCTCTCTCGCGTCAAAATTCAAGACGACCGACGAGCGACACCCCATCCTTTCAAGGTTTCCCTGCAAGATTGTTGCACGCTTTGAGACGTACTCATTTGACACCACAAGTCCTTCCTCTCCTGTGTAAGCCGAGAGCTGCGATGACTTACCGCCCGGCGCGGCGCAAGAATCAAGGATTTTCCACCCTTTTTCTATATCCACCGCGCAAACAGAGGACATAGCCCCCGGGTCCTGCATATATATCATACCCGAATGGTGCGCCGCGGTGTTTCCCGGCTTTTCCTCATTTGTGTAATATCCGTCGGGGACGTGAGGCATTTTCTGCGCGTCAAGGCTGTTTATCTTTTCAAAATCCTCGACCGAAATCTTATTTATATTCACTCGGAACGAACGCGCGGCCTCGCCAAACTCAAGCTCGTCAAAAAATTTCTGCGCCTCGTCGCCGAGTAAAGCTTTCATTCTTTCCTTAAATTCTATCGGAAGCATATATTCTCCTTAGTTTTGGCTTGTTTCGTATATAAATTCAAGCATTTCAGAAACATTTTCCGCCACCATATCTGCTTTGTGATCTAACAAAAATTCTCTCGTCTTAAATCCCCAACTCACGCTGACACAAGGAACACTTGCATTCTTTGCGGTCTGTATATCCACCTCGGAGTCTCCGACGTATATCATTTTGTCTGCGCCAAGCTGACTCTTGATATACTCCATCCCCGCGGAATGAGGCTTTGTCGGAAAGCTCTCCGTCTGCCCGAGAACAATATCAAAAACCCCTGAAAAGTATTTTTCACACAAAGGAATCGTCGCAGTATGTGCCTTGTTGGTCAGCACACCGAGAACATAGCCTCGGTCCTTAAGCTCGCATAGCGCGGCGGGTATGTTTTCATACGGACAAGTATGGTCGGTGCTGTGACCGTTATAATATTTTTTGAAGTATTCCAATGCCGCGTCAAAGACCTTGCGGGATACGTTCTTTGGGAGCGAACGCTCTATAAGCTTTGGCATGCCGTTGCCAACAAACGATTGCACCTCGTCTTTAGTCCTTTCGGGGAAGCCGAAATATCTCACCGTCTGATTGACAGACAAATACAAGTCCTCAAGCGTGTCAAGTATCGTGCCGTCAAGGTCAAAAATTATAGCAGTTTTCATTAAAATCATCCTTTTGGTGTATTCCTAATAATTTTAACCTATTTATCCACAAAAGTCAATATAAAAAAAGGAACAAAGAAATCATCTTCCCTGTTCCTTTTAAAATCCTCCGAGCTTGCGTTCGCGAAGATATTCTATTGCTGCGTCGAACACTCTCTTATCGTTATCATGCGTAAGCGCCTCTCTCGCCTGTTCTATCGGCACCCATTCAACCTCGGCTATCTCGCCCTCGCGAGCCTCGATCTCGGACTGCTTTGTGAACGCCAGAAAATAAATAACTTCCTTTGTGGAATTTGGACGTGGCTTGTAATGAACAGACTCACGGAAGCTCTCGCTAATATGTATTCTCACCGATGTCTCCTCACGTACTTCTCGCTCTGCCGTCATTCTCTCGGTCTCGCCTTTTTCAACGTGTCCCTTGGGGAAGGATCGGTGTCCGCCGCCTGTATGACGTATCATAAGTATGTACGTGTTTTTCTTGCCGTCTTCCTGCTTCTGATTTCGCAGTACCAATGCGCCACAGGATTTTTCACGGAGCATATCGTCACCCGTCCTTTCTTAGAATCCCTCGTTGGGGGAGACTTTTGGTTTCCCCCAACGAAAATTTAGACTTAAATCAGTCTCTCTCGACCTCTTCCATTACGAAAGCCTCGAGTATATCGGACACCTTAATGTCATTGAACTTGTCAAGTCCGATACCGCACTCGTATCCCTGTGCGACCTCCTTGACGTCATCCTTAAATCTCTTGAGCGAGGAAATCTTATCCTCGAAAATTACTATACCGTCACGAACTACTCTTATCTGAGCTGCTCGGGTTATCTTACCGTCAAGCACGTAAGAGCCCGCAATCGTTCCAACACCGGGAACACGGATTGTCTGACGTACCTCTGCGTGACCGAGCAAGTTCTCACGGAATGTGGGCGCAAGCATACCCTTCATAGCCGCCTCGATCTCCTCGATGCACTGGTAGATTACTCTGTACGTTCTTATATCAACGTTCTGTCTCTCGGCAGAGTCGATAGCCGCCTTGTCGGGACGAACGTTAAAGCCTACGATAATAGCATTGGAAGCAGCCGCAAACGTCACGTCACCCTCGGTAATACCGCCCGCCGCAGAGTGAAGAACTCTAACCTTGACCTCATCATTGGAGAGCTTGAGAAGCGATGCCTTAACCGCCTCGGCAGAGCCGCCAACGTCTGCCTTGATGATGATGTTAAGCTCCTTCACGCCGTCGGAAATCTGCGCAAACAGGTCGTTGAGGTTTGCTCTGGCATTTGCCTTGAACACCTCTTCTTTTGCCTGACTTCTTCTCTGATCCGCAAGCTCTCTTGCCATTCTCTCGTCTGCAACTGCCGCAAACTCGTCACCTGCAAGCGGAACCTCGGAAAGACCGATGATCTCAACAGGAACAGATGGTCCTGCAGTCTTCTGCGCCTTACCATTGTGGTCTGTCATAGCTCTGACACGTCCAACTGCTGTACCCGCGATAACTATATCTCCGTTGTGGAGAGTACCGTTCTGTACGAGCACTGACGCTACGGGTCCGCGACCCTTGTCGAGCTTTGCCTCGATAACCAGACCCTTTGCGCGTCTGTTGGGGTTAGCCTTAAGTTCCTTGACCTCTGCTACAAGCAGTACGTTTTCAAGCAGCTCCTCTATACCGTCTCCGCGAAGCGCAGATACGGGAACGCATATAACGTCTCCGCCCCACTCCTCAGGAACGAGATCATATTTTGTAAGCTCCTGCTTTACCGCGTCGGGATTAGCAGTGGGCTTATCCATCTTATTTATCGCTACGATAATGTCAATTCCCGCAGCCTTTGCGTGATTTATAGCCTCAACCGTCTGGGGCATGATTCCGTCGTCAGCCGCAACAACGAGGATTGCAATATCCGTGGACTGTGCGCCTCTCGCTCTCATAGCCGTGAACGCCTCGTGTCCGGGGGTGTCAAGGAATGTGATGTCCTGTCCCTGCGCCTTAACTCTGTATGCACCGATATGCTGGGTAATACCGCCCGCCTCACCGCGTGTGACACTTGTGTGTCTTATCGCGTCGAGAAGTGACGTCTTACCGTGGTCAACGTGACCCATTACGCACACGACGGGCGCACGGGTAATAAGCTGATCCTCGGTGTCCTCTGCCTCGTCAAACAATTTTTCTTCTATTGTGACAACTAATTCCTTGGAAACAATCGCGCCAAGCTCGTCAGCAACTATTGCTGCGGTATCGTAGTCTATAGTCTGGTTTGCCGTCACCATCATGCCGAGCATAAACAGTCTCTTTATAAGATCTCCAACCGTTATCTTAAGCATAGCTGCAAGATCGCTGACCATAATCTCGTCAGGGATCTGAACGTTAAGCACCTGCTTTACGGGGGGCTGCTTCTGCGCGGGTTTCTGACCCTTTGCTCCCTTGCCCTTCTGCTTGAACGAATTTTCCTGTCTTGTCTGATTCTGCTGCTTTTTGAGCTTCTGGTTATTTGTGCCTCGAAGGTCACGCTCGTTTTCCTGCACAAAGGTATCAAGCTTCTCGTCGTACTTGGAAAGGTCAACAGAGGAGCCTCTGATGTCCACAGTCTTTGCCGCACCCTTCTTGGATATGCTCTCACCCTTCTGGCTCTGCGCTCTTGTTATTATCTGAGGTTGGAACTTTTCCTTGGGAGCAGAAGGAATATAATCATCCTTATCCATTCCCGGTCTGCCGCCAAAGCCCTGCTGAGGTCTCTGAGACTTGCGGTCATCACGTCTCTTCTGATCAGGTCTGCTCTGCGAGAAATCGGGCGCCTTTGAGAATCTGTCATTCTGCTGAGGCTTTGCAAATCTATCGCCCTGAGGTGCACCCTGGGGCTTTGCAAATCTATCGTTCTGTGGCGCGCCCTGAGGTCTCTGGGGTCTGTCTCCCTGAGATCTCTGAGGTCTGTCACCATAAGGCTTTTCTGATCTGTCCGAACGCTGCTGAGCCTTCTCCTGCGCGGCTCTCTCAATCGCTGCCGCACGAGCTATAGCCTCTGCTCTGTCTATCTTGTTAACTGCGGGCTTTGCGGGCTGAGTCTTGGGCTCTGCCTTGGGCTCAACCTTGGGTTCAGCTTTAACCTCTGCCTTGGGTTCAACCGCAGGCTTTGCCTTGACTTCGGGCGTAGCTTCCGCCTTGGTCTCCTTCTTTTCTTCCTTATTTTCGGTCTTTGTAGATACCGCAGGCTTGTTCTCCAACTTCTTTGTCTCGGGCTTAACCTCAGGCTCTGCCTTGGACTCTACCTTGGGTTCCACCTTGGTTTCTTCCTTTACAAGCTTTGAGGGGATATAGGTAATGCCGTCGATATAATCGTCAATACCCTCAACCTGGTACTTGGACGTGAGCGCGTCGAAAAGAATGTCGAACTCACGAGGCTCGAGCGCTTTCTGCGCCTTTACCTCAATGCCTTTTTCCGACATTATATCGACGATCTCCTTGCTCTTAAGCTCAAGATCCTTTGCAAGTTGATTAGCCTTAAATTGCGGTTTTGCCATAAATTATTCTCTGCCTTTCATTCGTGATTGTTGCGTTGCTCTGTTTTTGAAATTTTACCGTTTGATTGTTTACTCGCTGTCGTGCGAGAGCTTTCCCTCAACCGCACGGCAAAAATTTTCTCCCATTACAGCCACAGCCGCAACGGCACTCTTGCCTACCGCCCTGCCAAGTCTTTCGCAGTCGCAGGTAAGCCTTACGTGTTTCACCTTATAAAAATTACATTTGTCTGTTATTTTTTTGTGAGTGTTTTCGGATGTGTCCGACGCTTCAAGGACGATTATATTTGGATAACCCTCTCCCCTGCGGCGAAGCTCGTCACATATCATAGGCACGCCTATTATTGTTGCCCCTGCCGAGCGACAGATACCTATCATGCCCAGAAGATTTTTTTCATTCTTTTCCATCTGAAATCACTCCGATTTTTTATTCTCCGAACTGCTCCGCAAGCGCCTTTTCCATAGCGTCATAGACTTCCTCGGGAATATTACATTCAAGCGCGCGGTCTATTCTGCGGCTTTTGCGCGCACGTTTAAGGCAGGATGCCTTAGGACATATATACGCGCCTCTGCCGGATTTCTTTCCCGTAAAGTCAAGCGTTATTTCTCCCTCGGGAGTTCTTAGCACGCGAAGCATTTCCTTCTTCGGCTTGTGCTCGTTGCAGCCAAGGCACTGACGTACGGGTATCTTTCTTACCTTCTGCTCCATATTACACCTGCTATCAGATAATAGTCTTCTTTTCGTAGCCCTCTGCGGTGATGTCTATCTTAAGACCTGTAAGTCTTGCGGCAAGACGGACGTTCTGTCCCTCCTTACCAATAGCAAGCGAGAGCTGATCTGCGGGAACTACTACTCTGCAAAGCTTCTCTCCGTCCATCTCTGCGGAGATAACGGTTGCGGGAGAAAGCGCCTCCGCAACGTACTCCTCAGGGATCTCGTTATACTGGATAATGTCTATCTTCTCGCCGCCGAGCTCGGAGAGTATGCTGTCTATTCTCATACCGTGATTACCGATGCACGCGCCTATCGCGTCAACACTCTCGTCGCGGGAGTAAACGGATATCTTGGTTCTTGAGCCCGCTTCTCTGGAAACGCCCTTAATAATAACTATACCGTCTGTGATCTCGGGGATCTCAAGCTCGAATATTCTGCGGACAAATCCGGGGTGTACTCTGGAAAGAGTGACAAGAGGACCTCTGGTCTCCTTGTTTACCTCCTGAATGAACACCTTGATCTTTTCGCCAACCTCAAAGGTCTCGCCGGGGATCTGCTCACCGTGGAGAAGAACTGCTCTGCCCGTGCCCGTGTCAACTACAACGTTGCCCGTCTCGCTGTCCACCTTAAGCACGGTAGCCGTGATGATCTCGCCTCTCTTGGACTCGTAAGCCTCCTGCATCGCCTTGTGCTCACCCTCGCGGATACCCTGAATGATAACCGACTTTGCCGCACCCGCGGAAAGACGGCGGAGCGTCTTTGTCTTTATCTCAAACTCAACTACACCGCCGAGCTTGTGTCTTTTGCTTATTGCCTTTGCGTCTGCGAGAGAGATCTGGGACGTAGGATCCTCAACCTCCTCAACGACCTCCTTCTGCTGATATACGCGGAGATCCTTCTTTGCAGGGTCTATATGCACTCTTACGTTGGTGTTGTTGCCGTACTCCTTCTTGAGAGCGCTTGCAAGCGCAGCCTCAATCTTTTCAAACATGTACGCCTGGGGAATACCCTTTTCCTTTTCAAGGAGCTCGAGCGCGTTAAAAAACTCTGTGTTCATTTTAATATCCTTTCAATCTATTATGATATGTTTCTAAATTTTTTACATTACTTAAGGCTTCCGAAGTCAAAATACGTCGAAAGCTTGGCTATCTCGCTCTTTTTGAACGCGATTTCCTCGCCATTCTGAGAGATAACAACACTCTCAAGGCTCTCGTCCATTCCGAGAAGCACTCCGCGAAACACCTTGGTTCCGTTTTTTGGTGCGTAAAGCTTTACCTCAACGTCCCAATCTACACAAGCGAATATGTGATCGTCGCACTTGAGCTCTCGCTCAATGCCAGGAGAGGAGACCTCAAGAATATACGCTTCGCTTATGGGGTCTGCATCGTCGAGCACAGGGTCTATCGCTCTGTGGAACTTCTCACAGTCCTCAATAGTAATTCCCTCCTCGTTGTCAATGGTGATACGAAGATATTTGTCCGCGCCTTCCTTTACGAACTCAACATCCCATATATAATATCCCATCTCCTCCGCCATAGGAGAGATAAGCTCGCGCACTGCAGAAGCTACATTCTTATTTCCTGAAATTTTCATAAAAATCAATTTTCTCCAAATAAAACTTTAGAGTGGATTTCGCACCCACTCCATAATACCTGATATTACCATACGCATTATAGCACACTTTTTTTGAGATTGCAATACTTTTTTAAAAAAATCTTCACTTTTTTAATATATATCAATAAAAATGTTGCCTGTGCTCTGGGTTTTGTAATATTTTCTCCAAAAATTGTGAGTCTTTTCAAAAAAACATCACTTTTTATGTTTACAAAAACACAATTATATGATATAATGATATAATGTGAAAATGTTTCGTGTAAAAGCACTAGGGAAAGGAGCAGATAATGAGCAATCAAAAAAGACTTGACGAAATATACCCCTTGCAGAAAATTATAATTTTCGTATTTCTGCTCGCAGTCTGCTGCGTCTTCCTCCCTTGCGCAGCCCTCTCTATAGGGCATGAGCAGTCTCCCGTATATTTTACAATTACCGCATATCTTATAATTGGCGGCAGCATAGCCTTTCTGTTTATGATAATCAAAAGACTTATGTACGCCATAAGCTGCACAGTCGTAATACTGTCCCTGTATTATCTCACACTCTCTCCCATTCTGCCCGCGGCAGCGGCAGCGATAGTTTTGATATTTACAATAGGCGCATATCTCTCCTCTATCTGCAGCAAAAAGCTCTATCCCTTTCTTGTATTGCTCACTGTCGTGTCTTATATAGGCGCACTTGGAATGACAGGAGACTGTGTAGTCTCGCTTTTAGCAATATCTCCTCTCCCTGCAGCAATAATTCAGGGAATACTTCAAAGAAAAAACACAGAGCGCAAGAGTATCATCCTTGCCTCGTCACTAACATTCCTCGCGCTGCTTGCGGGTGTTGTCGCATTGCTTCTGCACCTTAACGGCAAGCTGAGCTACGCAGCAATTCAAACCGATATAGGAAATATCCGCAGCGGACTTTCAAGCTACCTGAAAAATCTCTCATTTGAGGTTGAGGGCGAAATGTTTGAGCTGGTCAGCAGCGAGGAAATAGCCGACTATATTGACCTGCTTATTACGCAGACATTCAATATGCTTCCGGCACTTATCACTGTCGTGACCTTTGCAGTAATATATCTGTCGCACACCCTGCAGCTTTTGATATACCAAAGCACAGACTACGACCTGCTTATAACCGATAAGACTACTAAAATAAGCATGAGCATTTATGCGGCGTCAGCTTTCGTGCTCTCATATATACTGTCGCTCACAACAGACGTGGCAGGCAGACCGAGTATGCTTGGAGTGGTTTCGGGAAACCTTTGTATGATTCTTCTGCCCGGACTCTTTATCGTCGGAGTTAAATCCTTCGCAATGATCGTTAAAAAGCTTCGCGGATTTGGATTTTTCGCTATTCTTTTGTTGCTTGTTGCGTTTTTTACCTTGTCCTCATACGCGCTTTATATCGTTGCGGCAATAGGCGCGTTCTATATTATAATCACGTCCATAGATCAATGGGCAAAAACACACTACTCCAAAAATCAATCTTAAAACAGCAACCAACTCCAATTCTACGGAAAGGTATCTGATATGAAAAACAACTACTTTGGCTCAAAAACCCGCCTGCCTCGCCAGACATCAACTCAAAGCAGACGCGCAGACAGATACGACCTTGATATGCGTCCGCAGTTTATATTCTGCGTCACCGAGGCGTTGATATTGCTTGCCATGTGCGTGGGGCTTTGTCTTGTTCCAGGAATAAAAAACGCGAGCGTAAGATTTTACACTACACTTCTCATAACCATTTTCTATGCGGCATCCGCGGGAAGCATATGTGTTTTCTATTCTCTCAAATACAAAAAGCTCAAGGAAGCAAGAACGCAAGCCGACCTCTCGGACACAGAAATATATGATATGTTTAGATACGTCATCGACGTTCCTTATGCGCTTGTCGGATCTGATGGCAAGGTCAAGGTAATGAACGGAGCGCTTCAGGACATTCTCGGTCACAAGAGCGCCGTCAGCGGCATTGACTTCTCGGAAATATGTCCGTTGCACATAAAGAGTATAGCGTCCAGAAGCGAAAACAGGCAGGTATATCACAGCTCTCCTATTTTTGATCTTCCCGAGGAAGCCCCTCTTGAGCAGACTCCCGTGATAAGACTCTCCGACGGAAGACGATACGCCGTTCGCAGCTATGCCATGATGATGCAGGAAAAAGAATTTTACTTTGTTCTGTTCAATGACGTCAACACTCTGCTTGAGCTTCGCGAGGAAACCGAACGTGAGTCCACCGTGGTCGCCTACATCACAATAGACAACCTCCAGGAGCTCACACAGTATATCCGCGCCGACTACCGTACAGCATCCGCCCAGGTCGAGCTTTTGCTTGAAAAATGGGTGGAGGAGATGAACGGTTTTATGCGAGAATACGAAAAGAGCAAATACGTTGCTATTTTCCCCAAGAAATCACTTGACTCGCAAATGGCAGACGAGTTCTCAATACAAAGGAAAATAATGTCCTTGAAAATTGGTGACAACACTTTCCCCGTCACAGTGTCAATGGGAATATCCGCACAGGGCGATACTCTTGCCGAAAAGGAAGACTTCGCGATGGCGGCTCTGTCCATGGCAATAGGCAGAGGCGGAAACCAGGTCGCCATCAAAAACGGAGAAAGCTACATATTCTTCGGCGGAACTCATAAGACAATGGAAAATAACACCTCCGTTGTTTCGCGTGTCAGCGGCGACTTGCTGTATCAAAGCATAATAAAATCCTCTAATATTCTTATTATGGGACACTGCAATCCCGACTTCGACTCTATCGCGTCTTGTATAGGACTTGCGAGATTCTGCTTCTCCGCAATCGATTCGCAATTTGGTCAGAGCGATGAAAAGCCCGCTGTCAACATAGTCGTAAACAAAAATACAAACGAATTCAATCTCTGCAGTGCAGGACTTGCGGGGCTTGATATATACGACGGAGTCTTTATCGGCAAGGACGCCGCGCTCGACCTCGTCACCCCAGACACCCTCCTGCTTATAACCGACGTTAACAATATAAGAATATACGAATGTCCCGACCTGGCGCGCACAGTAAAGAACATTGCTGTCATAGACCACCACAGACTTGCAGACGCGCTCGAGTTCACCCCTTTCCTTCAGTACATAGAGACGACTCGCTCGTCAGCAAGCGAGATAGTCGCGGAAATCCTCCAGCAGAGCCGCTTTTCAGACACGCTTGTTAAGGAGGAGGCTACCCTGCTTTTGTCGGGTATAATGCTTGACACCCAGAACTTTACAAGAAACACGGGCGCGCAGACCTTTGCGCTCTCGCATTACCTCTATACACGCGGCGCTCACACCGAGGTCGCAAAGGAAATGTTTAAAGACGACCTTGAGGAAATACTCCTCACGGGCGAATTTGAGTCCACCGCCAAGATATACGGCAGGGACAAGAATATCGCTATAAGCTGGATGCCAGATGACAGAGTTGGCAAGCAGTCCGACAGAATTATCGTCTCCAAGGTAGCAGACAAGCTTCTTTCCGCCAAGGGAATTGACGCGGCGTTTGCTATGGTTCGCATAGGAGAGGACATAGTCATCTCGGGTCGTTCCACGGGCAATATAAACGTCCAGCTCATACTTGAGCGTCTCAAGGGTGGCGGTCACTTCAATATGGCAGGAGCGCAGATACAAAACTCCACCATAAACGGAGCGCGCGAGCTTCTTCTCGGCGCAATAGACGACTACTACCGCTACGACCACAAGAAAGAAAAAGAAGACTGATAAGTCACATAACATAACACAGCACGAAAGGAACAAAAAATGAAAGTATTACTTCTCGCCGACGTCAAAGGTCAAGGCAAAAAGGATCAGATAATTAACGTATCCGACGGCTACGCGCGCAACTTCCTCTTCCCTCGCAAGCTCGCGATTGAAGCAGGAGCTAAGGCAATAGCCGATGCAAAGAACAAGGAAGACGCAAAGAACTTCAAAATTCAGGAAGAAAAAAAGGCGGCAAAGGCGCTCGCTGAAAAAATTGAAGCTCTGCTTCTGGTTATAAAAGCACCCGGCGGAGACGGCAGACTCTACGGCTCTATCACCTCCAAGGACGTGGCAGACCAGCTCGCAAAGCAGTACGGCATTGAGATTGATAAGCGAAAGATAACTCTGAATGAAATGATCAAGTCCTACGGCGACTACAAGGCAGACATCAAGCTTTACACCGAGGTCAGCGCAAAGCTCAACATCAAGATCACAGAAGCGTAAAATACTTTTGAGAAAGGTAAGACAATGGCAGACGATATCATAAGAAAATTGCCGTTTTCGGCAATAGCCGAGCAGTCACTTCTCGGCTCGGTGCTTACAGACCCCGCCTCCCTCAATCTCGTAGCGGATATGATAACCGCCGAGGATTTTTACATTGAAGAGCATAAGCAGATATACCTCGCTATGCACGAGCTGTTTATTACCAACAGCCAGATAGACGTTGTCACACTTATTGACACGCTCGTAAAAAAAGGAATATACTCAAAGTCGGGCGGTGAGGAATATATAAAGGTCATCGCGCAGACCGTCCCCAACGCTCTCAACGTCAAGGACTATGCAAAGATAGTTAAGGACAAGTCTGTTCTCCGTCAGCTTATAGATATGTGCTCCGAAGTCTCGGATGCGGCATACTCCGAGCAGGACGAAGTCTCCTTCGTGCTTGAAGCGGCGCAGAACAGACTCTACCAGATAACTCAGGGCAAGGAAACAAAGAACTTCCGTCACATACGAGAGGTAATAACTGACGTCTACGCCCATCTTCACGACCTCAACCACAACCCCGAGGCAAGCAAGGGCACATCAACAGGATTTAAATCTCTCGACCGCGTGCTTGCAGGCATGGGCAAGTCCGACCTCATTATCGTGGGCGCGCGTCCCGGCATGGGTAAGACGTCATTCTGTCTTAACATAGCGACCAACGTCGCAAAGCAGACAAAGAAAAAGGTTTGTATCTTCTCTCTTGAAATGTCGGCAGAGCAGCTTGTAAACAGAGTCATCTCCAGCGAGGCGCTCATCGACAGCCACTCGCTCCGCACGGGCGAATTGAACGCTCAGGATTGGGATCACATCGCAGAGTGCGCGGGTCAGCTCGCGGGCTGTGATATACTTATAGACGATACCCCCGGCATCGGCATCACCGCTATGAAGGCGAAGCTCCGCCGTATTGACAATCTCGGTCTTGTGGTTATCGACTATCTCCAGCTTATGCAGTCTGACCGCCGCGTCGACAACCGCGCGCAAGAGGTCGGTGAAATATCCAGAGCTATGAAGATAATGGCAAAGGAGCTTGGTGTTCCTGTCATTTGCTGCGCTCAGCTTAACCGTGCGGCTGACAGCCGTCAGTCAAAGCGTCCTATGCTCTCCGAGCTTCGTGATTCGGGCTCTATCGAGCAGGATGCAGATGTAGTAATATTCCTCTACCGCGACGAGTATTATAAGGACGCCGAGGGCAAGGACAACGTTCCCTCCGAGTCCGAGCAGAACGTCGCAGAGGTCATAGTTGCAAAGAACCGTCACGGTTCAACAGAAACAGTCAAGGTCGGCTGGACGGGCAGATATACCCGTTTCCGCGAGCTTGCAAATCCCGATATTACTCCGCAGTAAAAATCTTTATTTATCACAACACTCCCAAAGGACGTACAAATGAATAAATTACCTCAAAAATTCCGAGATCCGCATAAAGCGATTGGCGCGAGCGAGAAGAATTCCGTTCTCGTGGCTCTGTCAGGCGGCGCGGATTCAACGGCATTACTTTATATGATGTGCGTCTGTCGGGAAAAATCAGATTTTCGGCTCTGCGCGGCGCACGTCAACCACAACATACGAACAACAGAATATAATAACGAGGCTATGCGCGACGAAACCTTTTGCCGAGAGCTTTGCAAAAAGCTCGGCGTTGAGCTTTTCGTTTTGAACGCAGACATCCCCGCCCTTGCAAAAGAGCAAGGAGAAAGTCAGGAAACAGTCGCAAGACGGGTGCGGTACGACTTCTTTGCAAAAGTAATGCGCGAGCAGAACATAAAAGTGCTGCTCACCGCGCATAACGCCGACGACAACCTCGAAACACAGATATTCAACCTCTGCCGCGGATGCGGCGCGCAGGGAATTTCGGGAATACCTCCACTGCGAGAGTTTCCCGAGTGTGATGGCATCATCTTCCGCCCCCTGCTCTCTCTGACCAAATCGGAAATTATCACATACTGCGTCGACAATTCTCTTGAATTTGTCACCGACAGTACAAATTTCGAGACGGAATACACAAGAAACAGAATACGCTCGAAAATCATTCCCGAGCTTGTGGATATTTTCGGCAACCCGCAGGAATCCTCCCAAAGACTGTCAGCGGCAATCGCCGAAGACACGGACTATATAAATTCAGAGGCAAAGTCTGTTTACGACTCGTTTGACAATGGGCAGATACCCCTCAAATCATTCAACTCCCTGCACATAGCTATTCGCCGCAGAATACTGTGTATGGGATTTGCAAGGGTGTCGGGTGCGTCGCTTGAAGCCGTGCACCTCAACGCTCTTATTGAGCTTACCCAAAAGGCGATACCCCACTCTTCAGTCTCCCTGCCCGACAGCATAACTGCCAAAATAGAGCAGTGCTACATTGTTTTTGAAAAGCAAAGCCTATCCGTCACGCAAAGCTATGAAATAAAGCTTGAATACGGCATCAATAAAATAGAAGGTACCGACTTCGCAGTCTGTTTATCGGACACCGAAGCTCCACCCCTCCTGAATATCGACGGGCAAAATTACAAATTATATACCTCTGCTAAAATCAAAAATACCGCAATATCTTCTCTGTACGCTCGCTCGCGATGCGAAGGCGACACAATCTATTCAGGTAAAATGACAAAAAAACTCAAAAAGATTATGTGCGACAAAAAAATCCCTCTCCGTGAGAGAGACAGTCTGCCAATCATAACTGAGCAGGGCGAAATAATATACGCCCCTCTGTGCGCCGTGTGCGACAGAGTCCTCGCAAAATCCGACTACAAAATCAAAATTTCCATCTATAAAGCCGAAAGGACAGTACAATGAACAAGGATATCTCAACTATACTTATCACAAAGGAAGAAATCGACAACATCACCACAACCCTCGCAGAAAAAATCACCGAGGACTACAAAAATTCAACAAAGCCTCTTATGATGATAGTAATCCTTAAGGGCTCGATAAACTTCGCAAGCGATCTTATGAGAAAGATTCCTCTGCCTATGTCTGTTGAGTTTATGAAGGTATCCTCGTACGGTGCGGGAACAAAGCAGTCGGGCGAGATAAAGGTACAGCTTGACCTCAAAATAGATAACCTTGAGAATTACGACATCCTCGTAATTGAGGACATCGTGGACAGCGGACGCACGCTCGCCCGTCTCACACAGCTTCTTCGCGCAAGATGCGCTGAAAGTGTCAAAACCTGTACTCTTCTCGACAAGCCCTCTCGCCGTGAGGTCGAGTTTGTTCCCGATTACTGCGGCCAGGTCATCCCGGACGAGTTCGTCGTAGGCTACGGACTTGACTATGCGGAAAAATACAGAAACCTTCCTTACATAGGAATACTTGATCCCAAGGTCTATTCCTGACAAATTTTGCAGATAAGTTTTCAAAAATTCGCAAAACCGTCACATAAAATTTACCTTAACATCTGCTTAACATTGTACTATTATAATAAATACGTAATTCAGTCTCAATGCTGAGACTTTCGGAGGAATTGAATGAAGAAGAACCTAAAGCATATTCTCTTTTACGTCGTGCTTATTGCCGTTCTGATTGTGGTCTGCGCGCTTATTTTCAAGCAGACGGGAAACAAGGACAAAATAACCTACGACGATATAGTAAGATATTTCACGAATCAAGAGGTCGTCAAATTTTCACTTGATTATAACAACGACCTGACACTTGAGCTCAAGGACGGCAAGGCTATTAAATACAGACTTGCAGACGTTGGCATATTCTACAACGACCTTGGCGAAGAAATCAAGACTCAGATAACCGACGGCACGCTCACTGAGGTCGAATATATTCCGCAAAAGCAGCACGCCGCTTGGCTTTCTTATCTGCCCTTGATACTTGTTGTAGTTGCTCTTATAGTAATGTACGTTATTATGACACGTCAGCTTTCCGGCGCGGGTGGCGGCGGCAAGATGGGCGGCTTTGCTAAATCCCGCGCAAAAATGGCAGTTCCCGACGACAAGAACAGAGTGACCTTCGCGGACGTCGCAGGAGCAGACGAGGAAAAGGAAGAGCTTGAGGAAATTGTTGAATTCCTCAAAAATCCCGCCGCTTTTGCAAAGCTTGGCGCAAAGATACCTCACGGTGTTCTCTTAATGGGCCCTCCCGGTACGGGTAAGACTCTGCTTGCAAAGGCAGTGGCAGGAGAGGCAGGCGTTCCCTTCTTCTCTATCTCGGGCTCGGATTTCGTGGAAATGTACGTCGGCGTTGGTGCGTCACGTGTCCGTGACCTTTTTGAAAACGCAAGAAAGACTCCTGCGGCAATAATCTTCATCGATGAGATAGACGCAGTCGGACGTCACAGAGGCGCAGGTCTCGGCGGCGGTCACGACGAGCGTGAACAGACACTCAACCAGCTTCTCGTTGAAATGGACGGCTTTGGCTCGCACGAGGGTATTATAGTTATCGCGGCAACAAACCGCCCCGATATTCTTGACCCAGCGCTTCTCCGTCCCGGTCGTTTCGACAGACAGATAACAGTAAATTATCCCGACATAAACGGCAGAACCGAGATACTCAAGGTTCACTCCCGCAACAAACCTCTCGAGCCCTCCGTTGACCTCAAGGCAGTTTCCAAGATGACAGTTGGCTTTACAGGCGCAGACCTCGCAAATCTTCTTAACGAGGCGGCACTTCTCGCAACAAGACGCGGCAAGAGCCTTATCGGTATGGAGGATATTGAGGACGCATTTATCAAGGTCATAGCAGGCCCCAAGAAAAAGGCTCGCGCTATGAAGGAGTCCGAAAAGAAGCACACCGCATACCACGAGGCAGGTCACGCAATGATAGCATACTATCTCGACCTCGACCCCGTTCAGCAGATATCCGTCATCCCCAGCGGCAGAGCGCTTGGCTATACGCTCAATCCGCCCGTTGAGGACAAATACAGCGAGTATAAGAGCGAGCTTAACAAGAATATTTCTATGCTTCTCGGCGGACGTGCCGCTGAGGAAATAGTATATGGCGACGTCTCGGGCGGCGCGTCAAACGACATTGAACGCGCAACAGCAACCGCAAAGAAGATGGTTATGCGTCTCGGTATGTCTGACGTGCTTGGTACACGCTGCTTTGGCAACAATCAGTCCGAGGTGTTCCTCGGCAGAGATTTCTCAACCTCGCAGGATTATTCCGACGCAACCGCGGCGGCAATCGACAACGAAATACACCGCATCATCTCAGACGCTTATGAGCTCTCCAAAAAGCTTCTCGCCGAGCACAGAGATAAGCTTGACTTTATCGCAGAATTTCTTGTTAAAAATGAGCTTATGGACGGCGATCAGTTCAAGGCAGTTATGGAGACCGAGTCCCCCACTATTGAACAGATAGAAGAAATAGTTGAGGAAAAGAAGCGCGCAAGCGCCGCGGCAAACCTTGCCGAGTGGGAAAGACTTGCGGCTATTGAGGCGGCAGAGCAGGCTGAGGCTGAAACTGAAACGCAGGCAGAAGATCAGACCGACGGGGAGAATCCCATTGAGGATAACACCGTTGAAGACAACACAACCGAGGAATCCAACGAGGAAGATTCCAATTAAAAATAATAGCGGAAGGCAAATGCCTTCCGCTATGTTTTTATTTGTGATAACCAATCTTATTTTCTTATAACCGTAATATTCTTGCCGTGCTTTTTACAATATTCAATGACGCTCAACGTTCCTCTTGACTTGCCGTCCCAGAATGCTATAACCTCATCGGCGTAATCTACTATCTGTTTGTTTCGCACAATTGGCGCGCCCCTGCCGTAGCGGTTATATTTGGGTAAAAACACGGTTATTTTAATGTGATTGCTTTGGGCATACTGCTCTGCGTCTCTGTCTATTCCCTTTGCGCCGCCCGAAACTATCTCTGTCACGTTTTCGGGAAGATAATTTTCGAGATCACTCTCGTGAAGACCTCGCGAGCCTATGATTGCTATTTTCATTTTATTTACCCCTAAAATAAAAAGTGCGACGACCGAAGCCGTCGCACAAAAACGCAGACTCCGATTAGTCGCCAAACCAATTCAATATTAGACAATACAACCCAATAAATGAACAAGAATCTGCATTTTATCAAATTCATCATCCTATTGAATTGTATTGCAAAAAAAGGTATAGTTATACCCATACTAAAAAAAGATTGAATTGATTTGGCATTTTCATTTTATCACGGTTTTTTGGAAATGTCAATAGGAAATCCCGACGGGACACGTCGGGATTTTATTTTTATTTTACTTGCTTCCGTAAAGCTTATCGTACATCTCCATAGCCTCTGCAATCATCTGCTGCGCTTCGTCGTAGTTGAAAAACTCCTTAACTGCAGTCTCCTTGTGCTCAAGCTGTTTATATACCGTAAAGAAATGCTGTATTTCAGCAAAAATGTGCGCGGGCAGCTCGTCAATAGACTTTATGCCGTGATAAGTCGGGTCGGACACGGGAATAGCAAATATCTTGTCGTCAAGCTTGCCGCCGTCTATCATTCGCATAGCACCGATGGGGTACACCTGCACAAGCGTCATAGGAGTTATCGGCTCGGAGCAAAGAACTAATACGTCCAACGGGTCTCCGTCGTCAGCATATGTACGCGGGATAAATCCATAGTTTGCAGGATAGTGCGTCGCCGTGTAAAGTATTCGGTCAAGACGCAGCATTCCCGTCTCCTTGTCAAGCTCGTATTTACAGTTGCTTCCCTTTGATATCTCAATTACCGCAGTAAAATCTGTAGGGGTTATAAATTTAGGGTTTATGTCATGCCAGATATTCATACCAAACCTCGCTTATTTAATGTAGTCAAATTCAAAGTCGTAAATAACGACCGTGTCTCCGTCGCGGCAGCCGCGAGCCTCAAGCTCATCAAATACACCACTCTTTTTAAGCACCTTCTGGAAGAACTCAAGTGACTCATAGTTTTCAAAGTTGACCTGACCTACAAGGTTAAAGAGCCAATCTCCCTCGACTATGAACTTCGCGCCCTCGCGTCTGATCTCGGTATCCTTGCCGCCGCCAACGTATGCGTCGGAGTCGTCATACTCGGACTCGTAAACTATCATAGGGGGCAACAGCTTTAGTCTGTCTGCAACTCTCTCTACAAGCTCGTCAAGATTTTCGCCCGTGTATGCCGAGACGTACATCATTTCCCAGCCGTTTTCGTCAACGAAATCCTCAAACGCCTTGACATCCACTATACTTTCGTCAAGCGAGTCCACCTTGTTTGCGACTATCATCTGGGGGCGTGTCGCAAGCTCGGGAGAGTATCTCTCAAGCTCGTAGTTTATCGCCTTTACGTCGTCAATGGGATTTCTGCCCTCAAAGCAGGAAATATCAACCACGTGAAGCAGCAGTCTGCATCTGTCAACGTGACGAAGGAATGCGTGACCAAGTCCCGCGCCGTCCGCCGCGCCCTCAATAAGTCCCGGAATATCCGCTGCAACAAATCCAGTCTCGCCGCCCGTGGAAACTACTCCAAGGTTGGGTGAGAGTGTGGTAAAGTGGTAGTCCGCTATCTTTGGCTTTGCCGAGGAAATGACCGACAAGAGCGAGGATTTTCCAACGCTGGGCATACCTATAATTCCAACGTCCGCGAGCATTTTAAGCTCAAGCAACACTTCTCTCTCCTGTCCCTTCATGCCACTCTTTGCAAACATGGGAACTTGTCTTGTGGGGGTCGCAAAATGCTTGTTTCCCCAGCCGCCGCGTCCGCCCTTGCAGCAGACAAAATCTGCACCGTCATCCTGCGACATATCGTGGATTATCTTATGGGTCTCGGGGTCTTTTATAAGCGTTCCGGGGGGCACCATTATATAAATGTCATCGGCTGTCTTGCCGTGAAACTTGCCGCCCTTGCCGTTCTCGCCGTTCTGCGCCACAAATTTTCTTTTGTATCTGAACGCAAGCAGTGTATTTGAGCCTACGTCCACGCGGAATATTATGTTTCCGCCGTTGCCGCCGTCACCGCCGTCAGGGCCGCCCGCCGCTACGTATTTTTCACGTCTGAAGGACACGGCTCCATTGCCGCCGTCGCCCGCCTTGACGTATATTTTAATGCTGTCTATAAACATATAATCACTCCTTTTTGGGTGAAATTACATCATAAATTTTTCGGGATTTGCCTTTACGAACTCAACTACTCTTTTTTCGATATGCACCTTCTGAGTATCTATATACTCGCAAAACTCCTTTGCCGCATCCTTATTCTGCGCATATTCAGTAAAATATTTTGCAACATTTGCGGATAAATCAAAATCTTTATTTTCTATAAGATATTTTGAGAATATACCCGAGCACTCCGCCCCATAGCCAAGGAAATTCTTGCAGCCTACAATATCCTTCTTTGTGGCAAGCTCGTACAAAAGCTCGTAGCAGACAAGAGTTTTCATTCCCTCTATAGTCCAAGGGGTGTCTATAAAAAGCTCGCCGACGTAAAGCTGCTTTCCGCGTCTGAACACAGACATATAGTCAAGCAACTTGCCTCTTACAAGCTCAAAATTTACTTGCTCGAGAGATATATCTGATTTTGTTTTTTTGTCGTACAGAATATAATTTTTCTTGTGCGTTTCATGGTGCTTCAGATAAACAACACTTGCGATAAACAGTCCTCCTATGAATATGAGCATTCCCGAGAAAGCAATTATCGCAATCTTTATTATAATGTCCTCAACTCTCGCTATGGCAAAACAGATACCTATTATCGCTAAAGCTACCATAACAGAGCCGATTCGGACAAGTCTTTCCGTAGGGGTAAGCTTATTTTTCATAATCCCTCCGTTAAGCGTTATTTTCTCCGCGCTCTCTGATTATCAGCTTTATGGGAGTTCCTGTAAAGCCGAACGTCTCGCGCAAGCAGTTCTCAATATATCTCTGATACGAGAAGTGGAACAGCTCGGCGTTATTACAGAAGATAACGAAGGTAGGGGGAGCAACGCTTATCTGCGTCATATAGTATATCTTGAGTCTCTTGCCCTTGTCCGTGGGGGGCTGTGTTCTCATAGTCGCCTCGCCAAGCACGTCGTTGAGCATACCCGTGGATATTCTCATATTGGACTGATTCTGAACGTACAGTATTCTCTCGAAAAGGTCGCCTATTCTCTGTCCCGTCTTTGCGGAAACGAAAATTATGGGTGCGTAGGGCATATATGCGAGCGACTCACGTATCTTGCGCGTGAACTCGTTTACGGTGGAGTTGTCCTTCTCGATAGAGTCCCATTTGTTAACGACGATTATGGACGCCTTGCCCGACTCGTGAGCAATTCCCGCAATCTTTTCGTCCTGCTCGGTAATGCCCGTGCCCGCGTCTATCATAATAAGGCAGACGTCTGCACGCTCTACCGCCATGTGCGCGCGGAGCACACTGTACTTCTCGATATTGTCGTTTATCTTGGACTGACGGCGGATACCCGCGGTGTCAATCATAGTAAATTTTCCGTATTGGTTTTCGAGCTTTGTGTCAACCGCATCTCGCGTCGTGCCTGCGATGTTGGACACTATAAGTCTCTGCTCGCCGAGCATCTTGTTTATGATAGAGGACTTGCCCGCATTAGGCTTTCCTATGACTGCCACCTTGACGGAGTCGTCCTCCTCCTCGGTGTAGTCCCAATCTCCTATCGCATCAATGCACGCGTCAAGAAGGTCGCCCGTGCCAGAGCCGTGAACCGACGAGACTGCAACAGGCTCGGTCTCAAAGCCAAGCTCGTAAAATTCGTAGAACTCGTAAGGCAGATGTCCCACGCTGTCACACTTGTTGATACAAGGAACAATGGGCTTTCCGCTTTTTTTGAGCATTATTGCGATGTCACGGTCGTTTGCGGTCAGTCCCGTACGCACGTCACACATAAACACGATAACGTCAGCGTCCTCAATAGCCACCTGTGCCTGAAACTTCATCTGCGAGAGAATGATATCGTCGCTCTTGGGCTCAATTCCTCCCGTGTCTATGACTATGAATTTTTTGCCGCACCATTCGGTCTCGCCATAGATACGGTCACGCGTGACGCCGGGTACGTCCTCAACTATGGAACGGCGCTCGCCTATAAGCTTGTTAAAAAGTGTGCTTTTGCCGACGTTAGGACGTCCGACAATAGCTATAATAGGTTTTGACATTATTTATACCATCCTTTCGGTTAGGATAATTGCAATTTGGCTTGACTTATCTCTCAAGCGCCTGTCTTATAAAGTCGGCTCCCGACTCGCCCGAGGGTGCTACGGGTACGCCGATTACCTCGGAGAGCTGTGTGGGTGTCATATCGTCAAGGAATATGTCCTCACCAGCGCGGAGCGCGTTTGACGGGAATATCAACAGCTCGCCAAGGTCAAGCCCCTCAAGCTGTTCGGAGATGTCCTTGCCTGTGAGCAGTCCCGCAACGGTAATGCTCTCTCCAAAAAAGTGGTTGATTATCTTATATACGTTTATCTCAAGTCCGTCAACCTCGGCTTCAAGTCTTACCGCCATTTTCTTTATGGTGTCATACGACGCAACACCCGTCGCTATGGATATTTTGCGGGGGGCTTCGTAGTTTTCCAGATATTCATCAAGGATATTCATCTCGTCGTTAAACTCGGTGGCAAGCGAGGTTATCATACCAACGCCGTTTTCTATCTGCGAGTATCCCTCGTAGTAGTCCTCGTCGGGCAACTCCCTCTCGGCACGCAGATAAAGCTCGTCCGCACAGAAGAACATTCTCGCGCCGTATTTATCCTTACACTCGGCGACGAACTTATCCACCATATCAATCACCGCACAAGCCTCGTCCTTTGTGTACTGCTCAAGCGGGAATAATTTTTCGCGGTAGCGTGTAAGTCCCGCGGGGACTATTGACACACTCTGCATAGCGGGGAAAAGCTCGGACAAATCGTGCATCGAACGGAGTAATTCGTCGCCGTCGTTTATTCCCTTGCAAAGCACTATCTGTCCGCAAAGAGATATTCCCGCATCCGCAAGCCTTCTCATATAGGACAGCACCTCGCCCGCGCGTTTGTTGTGCATCATCCTGACGCGGAGCTCGGGGTTTGTGGTGTGCACCGAAATGTTTACGGGGGAGATGTGCATCTCTATTATGCGGTCGATGTCGGAGTCGTGGAGATTTGTGAGCGTGATGTAGTTTCCGTGAAGGAATGACAGGCGCGAGTCGTCGTCCTTAAAATAAAGCGTCTTTCTCATTCCCTTGGGGAGCTGGTCGATAAAGCAGAAAATGCACTTGTTCTCGCAGGAGTGCTTTTTATCCATCAAGGGAATTTCAAACTCAAGTCCTATGTCGTCGTACTGCTGCTTTCTTATCTCGACAAAATATTCATCGCCGTCCCGACTGCATCTGAGCGTAATTTTGCTGTCAGTTAAATGAAATCTGTAATCAAGAACGTCGTTTATTTCTCTGCCGT
>JAZOUO010000076.1:0-38622 GCA_045658225.1 Eubacteriales bacterium | reverse complement strand
TGTAGGTGTGCAGTAGTACTCGTTAGGACCAACTTTTACGGAAATGTTTCCGTCGTTTGCTGCAACAAAGCCGTGATCGTAAATTCTCTTACCAATGTCGCAGATTTCTTTTTTGATTTCAAAAGGTGACTGTGCCATTTTCTTATATCCTTTCAGATTTAAATTTTTTCTTTTTTATCTCAAAGCGACCCACTCGCAAAAGCGACCTGCTCGCACAAGCGAGCCGCGATTGATTCAAAATTATTTTACGAGGTCGTAGGTGTCGGAAGCTATCATATATTCCTCGTCCGTGGGAATAACGACTACCTTTACCTTGGAGTCGGGGGTGCTGATGACGATATTTTCGCCTCTGGGGCCGTTCATGTTCGCGTCAACATCGAGCTTGATTCCGAAGAATTCCATATTCTCCGCAATAAGCTGACGGGTCTTGCGGTCGTTCTCGCCAAGACCTGCGGTGAAGATGAGGACGTCGATGCCGTTCATTTCAGCCACGTAAGAGCCGATTATCTTCTTTGCGTTGTGAACGAGAAGATCCATAGCGAGCTGTGCACGCTCATTGCCTGCGTTTGCAGCTGCCCATACGTCACGCGCGTCGTTGGATACGCCCGAAACGCCGAGAAGGCCCGACTTCTTATTCATAATGTCGTTCACCTCTGCCGCACTCATGCCCGTTTGCTCAATAATGTAGGGAACGATAGAGGGGTCGATAGAACCGCATCTTGTACCCATAGGAAGACCTTCCTGAGGTGTGAAGCCGAGAGAGGTATCAACAGCCTTGCCACAGTCAACCGCGGTGATGGATGAGCCCGAGCCGATATGGCAGGAAACTATCTTTGTGCTGTTGTAATCAAGCCCGAGGAATTCGCATGCCTTTGCTGAACCAAATCGGTGGGAGGTACCGTGGAAGCCGTAACGGCGAACACCGTACTTTTCGTACCACTCGTAGGGGAGAGCGTAAATATAAGATTTTTTGTCAAATCCCGAGTAGAAGGACGTATCAAATACGCCGACCATAGGCTTGTCTGAAAGTATAGCCTTACAAGCAGCTACACCCTTGAGAGCAGGGGGGCCGTGAAGGGGGTTGATGGGGATAATGGACTCAATATACTTGAGTTCCTCTTCGCCGAGAATGCAGGACTTGGTCAGCTTTCCTCCGTGAGCAAATCTGTGACCTACCGCGCTTATCTCGTCAACGCTTTCAATTACACCGAATTCGGGGTCTGTGAGAAGCTTAAGAACGAGAGCAATAGCCTCATTGTGAGAGGGCATCGGGTAGTCAGATTCGTAGGTTTCTTTTTCGGGACGCTTGTGTGTTATTGCGCCCGAAAGACCTATTTTCTCGCAAAGACCCTTGGCAAGAACTGCGCCGGTCTCCATATCAAATAGTTGATACTTGAGAGAGCTGCTTCCGGCATTGATAACCAGAATTTTCATAGGTTTCCTCCAAAAGAAAATTGTTTTGCGAATCTTATTCGTCTACATGTAACATTATAGCAAATTTCCTTCAAAATTGCAAGGGCTTGGGAGAGAAAAATAGGTGTTAATTCCTACAAAATAATTTCACGATTTTTGCCTTATTTTTCAATTTTTCGAGACTGTCAATTTTTTATCAAAAAAACTGATAAAAAAATAACGTGTCACCCAATCCAAACAATCAAAAAAAGGGAATTATTTACAAACACGGGGCACAATTTTACAATTTAATACTAAAAACCCAAAAAATTACAATTTTCAAAAGTGTTGTCATTTTGCACAAAAGCGCATTCCGGGAGTATAATATTTGTCTCCAAAACAACTCAAAAAAGTAAAAAATTGCCTGATTGCTCTTTGAGTATATGCACAGGTTTTTCAAAAAAAGGCAAAAAAACAAATAAAACAGGAATATTTTAATTTACCTATTGTAAAATTAAGGAATATTTGTTATAATAAATCTGTATTGGCTATTTTGTCAAAAAAACAACGCAGTAAGACTTGCTGCGAATTTTCACTGATTTATAATACATATAATAAAATGAAGCAAAAAGAAAGGCGGTCATAAATATGGGAAACAGAGAAAAGTTCTATATAACGACAGCGATTGCCTATGCGTCAAGAAAGCCTCACTTTGGCAACACCTACGAGGTAATAGCTACCGACGCGATAGCAAGATATAAGAGAGCGAGAGGATATGACGTATTCTTCTGCACGGGTACAGACGAGCACGGACAGAAGATAGAAAATCTTGCAAATGAGGCGGGAATAACTCCCAAGGCTTACGTTGACGGCGTAGCGGACGAGATAAAGGGCGTATGGAACAAGATGAACTCCAGCCACGACTACTTTATCCGCACAACAGACGATTATCACGAGGCGGCCGTTCAGAAGATATTTACGAAATTCTACAATCAGGGCGACATATACAAGAGCACGTACGAGGGCTGGTACTGTACCCCCTGCGAGTCATTCTTTACCGACACGCAGGCAGAGGGCGGCAAGTGTCCCGACTGCGGACGCGAGGTGCAGAAGGCATCCGAGGAGGCGTACTTCTTCAAGATGAGCAAGTATGCGGACAGACTTATGGAGCATATCGACACTCACCCCGAGTTTATCGAGCCCGAGTCCAGAAAAAAGGAAATGGTCAACAACTTCCTCAAGGCAGGACTTCAGGACCTTTGCGTATCGAGAACCTCGTTCACGTGGGGAATACCCGTTGAGTTTGATAATAAGCACGTGACTTACGTTTGGCTTGACGCACTCACCAACTACATCACGGCGATAGGCTATGACCCCGACAAGTCGTTTGAGGAGCAGTCCGAGCAGTTCAGAAAATATTGGCCTGCAGACGTGCACGTGATAGGAAAGGACATTCTTCGTTTCCACACTATCTATTGGCCTATATTCCTTATGGCGCTTGATATACCGCTTCCCAAAAAGATATTTGGTCACCCTTGGTTTAACTTCGGCACGGACAAGATGTCAAAGTCGCGCGGAAACGTAATTTACGCAGACGAGGTTGCAGACCGCTTTGGAGTTGACGGTGTGAGATACTACGCACTTTCCGAAATGCCCTACGCAAACGACGGCTCTATCACTTATGAGACTGTCATAAAGCGTTTCAACACCGACCTTGTAAACAACATGGGTAATCTGTTCAAGAGAACTCTTGACATGCAGAAGAAATATTTCGGCAGTGTTATTCAGGCTCCCACAGCGCCCGAAGCACTTGACGACGAGCTCCGTGTGGCTTGTATAGAAGCATACAACGGCTATATTAAGAATATGGACTCTTACCATATCGCAGACGCGCTTGACTGCGTATTTGCTATGTTCAACAGAGCAAACAAGTATATAGATGAGACGACTCCTTGGGTGCTTGCAAAGGATGAGACCAAGACCGAAAGACTTGGCACAGTTCTTTACAATCTCCTTGAAACTATCCGTTGGGGTGCAGTAATGCTCACCCCCATTATCCCAGACTCCGCAACCGAAATTCTCCAGAGACTCGGCACAGATAAGGTTGGATTTGAGACGGTAGGCTCGCTTGACTGCTTCGGCGGTATGGTTGCAGGACAGTCGGTAGGCGAGTCCAGAGTGCTGTTTGCAAGAGTTGACGAGGCAAAGATGCTTGCAGAGCTTGAGGCTGAAATGGCGGCAAAGAAAGCTGCAGCAGAAGCTGCGGCAAAGGCAAACGCAATTCCTGAAAAGCCTGAAGGATGCGCCCTTATCGGCATTGAGGACTTTATGGGTGTTGAGCTTCGCACTGCAAAGATAATCGAGTGTGAAAAGGTGCCGAAGGCTAAAAAGCTTCTCAAGCTCAAAGTTGACCTTGGCTACGAGCAGAGACAGGTCGTATCGGGAATCGCAAAGTGGTACGAGCCCGACCAGCTTGTCGGCAAAAAGGTCATAATCGTAGCTAATCTCAAGCCCGCAACGCTTTGCGGAATTGAGTCAAACGGTATGATTCTCGCATCGGGCGAGGAGACTGTTCGCGTCGTATTCCTTGACAAAGACACACCTCTCGGTGAGAGAGTGAGATAATAAATAATGAAAACACCGTGGGGATGTTGTGTCCCTGCGGTGTTTGTGATATAATTAAGACAAGGGATAAATATCCCAGAAAAATTTGAAAAAAGTGTAACCTGAATAAAAATCCGTCGACTTATAGGGTGAAGGGGGGACAGACCCCTGTGCCGAAATATGAGTCGACAGTTATCGGAAGGACAGTACAGTGGAAGATTACAGAATCGTGGATATGTATTGGGAGAGAAACGAGGGCGCGATAGCGGAGTCCGACAGAAAGTACGGACGAATGCTGAATTCGCTTTCTTTTGCGCTGCTCTCATCACGGGAGGATGCCGAGGAATGCGTCAATGACACGTATATTGACGCATGGAACGCCATGCCCACGGCGAGACCTGACAATCTCGGTGCGTTTCTCTCAAAAATAACGAGACGTATTTCCATTGACAGATTCCGAGCAAATCACAGACAAAAAAGAGGAGGGCTTGACAATCTCACTCTTGAGCTGACGGACTGTATTCCGTCCTCGGAGAGTGTTGAGAGCGAATATGAAAACGGACGGCTCAAGGAAGCTTTAGACAGCTTTTTGTATTCGCTTGACAAGGAAAAGCGGGTGATGTTTGTGCGCAGATATTTTTATTCTCACTCGATAGATCAGATATCCGAGCAAATGAATATCAGCGTGCCAAAGGTAAAGACAACGCTTTTCCGTATTAGAAAAAGCCTTAAGGAGTATTTGGAGAAGGAGGGGATGCTGTGAGTGACAAATTGAAAAAAGCCGAGTATTTACTCGACGAGATTGGCGAGATAGACGACGATATGCTTTCAGAGGCAATCTCGTACAGACCTGCGCGCCGAGCACCGAGATTTATGCTTATCGCCGCGTGCATCGCGCTTTCGGTAGTATTCGTTTTAAGCTCTGCCGTAATGCTTCAGAGAGTATCGTCGGGACTCAACAGTATCTTTGATAACGCGCAGAACAACGCTCCCAATAATGCCCCAGGTGACGAGCCCCCCGCAGATGAAGGCGCGCCTCTCACGCTTGATGCGGTGATGTCAGACGTCAAAGGCGGAGATTTCACAAAGCTTTCCGCAGAAAGCGAGATACCCTACAGAGACGGAAACGCGTATATCGTCTGGCAGTACGCGGGTGAGAGTGAGTATTACGTAAGCTCATTGACGTCGGCTCAGCTTACCGAACTTCAGAAAAAGCTCGGATACGGCGAGGAGGTCGGACAGACCTCGCCAGAGCTTGAGTGTATGGTCTGGATAGTGACAAGCGATGGGCACGTGGTTTCTCCATATCTCAAGAACACAAGCGGAAACGTGGGTAGCTACGTATTTGATTACTGCGCGGAGATATATCCCACGACAGACTTCATATCTTATATTTCGGCTATAATTCAGTGATTTTAGGAAAGGAATTACGGCTATGAAAAACAGAATTAAAATTTTATGCGGGCTTTTGGCGACTATAATGCTTTTGTCGCTTGCGTCCTGCTCGGCAAAGAATGATAATCTTGCGGGTTTTGATCAGGAGGAGAATGCTACGGGGTCAGTGGGTGACGGCGGGTTGTATGACGACTCCACAGGCTTGCCAACCGTTCCGAGTGGAAACCCCAATTATTCCTATGAAATGGATGAGGGAATAACTGGCGAAGTGACAATAAATCCCGATGCTGTGACTCCCGGCGGAAATCAAGAAATTACAGGCCCCGTGTTTGTCGAAAACAAATTTATATCCACAATGGAGGAGAATATATCTACCTTCTCGGCAGACGTTGATACCGCATCATATACGTATTTCCGCAAGCTTATAAATTCAGCATATTCGCTCGCAGAGCTTATAGGCTCGGGTACGTCTTTCAGAACCGAGGAGTTTATAAATTATTTTAAGTATAACGTAAGTCAGCCCAAGGATGGCGAGCTTTTCGGCGTGACGACGTCAATAGTTCCGTGTCCGTGGAATGATGAATCAATGCTGCTCCGACTGACTCTGCAGGCAGAGAATGCTGTGCAGAGCGCAGGCAACAATCTTGTGTTTCTCATAGACGTTTCGGGCTCTATGCAGTCGAAAGACAAGCTCCCGCTTCTTAAGACCGCTTTCTCATATCTTGTAGGAAGTCTTGACGAGAATGACGTTATCTCCATAGTCACTTACTCGGGCAGAGAGGCAGTTGTGCTTGACGGCTGCTCGGGCGACAAGGACGAGATGATAATGCAGGCTATAAATAACCTTACGGCAAGCGGCTCGACAAACGGCGAGGCGGGACTTACCGAGGCTTACAGAATAGCCGAAAAGCATTATATCGAGGGTGGAAACAACAGAATAATCATGGCGTCTGACGGCGACCTTAACGTCGGCATAACCTCGGCAGATCAGCTTGAAAAATATATATCGGATAAGAGAGATCAGGGTGTTTATATCTCTGTCCTTGGCTTTGGTACGGGCAATTACCGAGACGCGAAGATGGAAGCGATAGCCGACAACGGCAACGGCGTATATTACTATATCGACGGCGAGAGTGAGGCAGAGCGCGTGCTTGGCTCAGACCTTCTCGGCACTCTCTACACGGTAGCGGAGGACGTAAAGCTTCAGCTCACATTTGATCCTGAATATATAGCCGAATACAGACTTATAGGCTACGAGAACAGAGTTCTCGACAACGAGGATTTTGAGGACGATACAAAGGACGCAGGCGAGGTCGGCGCGGGACATCAGGTGACTGTTTGCTACGAGATAAAGTTCCAAGAGGGAGTTTTAGCGCAAACACGCCATCTTGTTGGTCTTTCTGTAAGATATAAGAACCCCGGTGAGCCTATAAGCCTTCTTAATGAATACTCTATAGGTATGTCGTGCGAAGAAGAAACCGAAGATACAAGATTCCTCACTTGTGTCATTGAGACCTGTATGATACTCCACAAGAGTCAGTATATCGGAGAGATGACTCTCGCTGACGTGCTTGAGGATCTTAATGCTCTTGACCTTTCGGACTACCCCGAAAGAGAGGAGTTCAGAGAGCTTATTGAAAAGCTGGTGTAAAAAAATAAAGACGACAGCATACGCTGTCGTCTTTATTTAGGGTATCTTTTCTTTTCGTCGGTCTGATTCAGAAGATAGTCAATGCTGGTGTCGTAAAAAATAGCGAGCTTTATGAGTATAGAGGTTGGAATGTCATTTTCTCCCGTCTCGTATTTTGAATAGCCCGTTTGTGACATTTTCAGCATTTTTGCGACTTGCATCTGTGTCAAGTCCTTGTCCTCGCGTAGATCACGTATTCTGCGATACATATAATTCTCCCTTTATTCTTTGCGGTCGGATTCCATAAAAATATTATATAGAATTTTGTCCGACACTATTGACTTTTAATCTGAAATAGGTTATAATATATGTAATACAAATGAAATTTCTGCAATATTATAAGTAGGATTTCAGAATTAAAGATGGAAAGGACTTAACTTTTGTTAAGGGTAAGAACAAATGAAAAGAATTTTTGCATTGGTAATTATCTGCGCGCTTGCACTTTGCGTATTTGTGGCGTGTGATAAAGAGTCACCCACCGAAACGCCTACATCTGCTCCTACAGAAGCACCTACGTCTGCTCCTACAGAAGCGCCTACATCTGCTCCTACAGAAGCGCCCACGTCTGCGCCTACCGAAGCGCCCACGTCTGCGCCTACCGAAGCACCTACGGCAGCACCCACCGAAGCGCCCACGAACGTTCCTACGGAGCAACCCACCGAGTCCACAGTTGACCGCGAGGCGGTTGAGGGGGCGTTGCTTGCGGCGGACGAGAAGCTTGCTAACAGTCTTTATTTTACAGTTGATGGAAGCACGATAACGACCAGCGACAATGAGGATATGCAGGAAAACTCCGTTGAAAAGACAATTTTTGCGGGCAACAGCTATAAGACCGAGACGACATGGGCGGACGGATCTTTCGATAATTACGTGATTGTTGGAGGATTTTTGTACAACCATTACGGCTACGAGGGTGACGAAGTAAAGGAAAAGGTCGCATATACCGAGGAAGAGGTGCTTGAGGAGATTGCAGCGATGCGCAGCATGTATATGTACGAGGAAGGAATAGAGATGTTCCTTACCGTAGAGGTAGTGCATAACGACGACGGCAGCACGACCTACGTTTTAAGCGATCTTACCGATGAAGCCAAAGATGAAATGATTGGAATGATCAGTGAGATGATGCTTGAGATCACACTTGACGAGCAAGGTAGATTTGCTACCATGAATGGAATTACTGAGGTATCATATGAATTATTAGGAATAACGATTGAGGCTACTTCTACGGTCACTTATACCTATACGTACTATTCCGAGGGTGAGCTTGAGATAACTGCTCCCGAGGATGCGGACGCATACGAGGAGATGGTCGAGGAAGAATGGTCTTGCGATTGCGGAGCAAGCTCTTGGGAGGATTGCATTTGTGAAGTGGAATGGTCTTGCGATTGCGGAGCAAGCTCTTGGGAAGACTGCATTTGTGAAGTGGAATGGTCCTGCGATTGCGGAGCAAGCTCTTGGGAGGACTGCATTTGTGACGTAGAATGGTCCTGCGACTGCGGCGCGGAATCTTGGGAGGATTGCGTCTGTGAATACGAGTGGTCCTGCGACTGCGGCGCTACCTCTTGGGAGGATTGCATCTGCGAATAACACGGAATTATAACGCATAAACATACAAAAAATCCTTGCGGTCACCCGCAAGGATTTTTGTATTTGAAAATCAGTCAAGCTCTTTTTTACCCGTGTAAAGCTCGTAGTATCTGCCGCCGAGCTCAAGGAGCTGCTCGTGAGTTCCGCGCTCGATTATCTCGCCCGCCTCAAGTACCATTATGGCGTTTGAGTTGCGAACGGTTGAGAGACGGTGAGCGATGACGAACGTGGTTCTGTCCTTCATCAGTCTGTCCATGCCGCGCTCGATGTGACGCTCGGTTCTTGTATCTACCGAGCTTGTCGCCTCGTCAAGCACGAGAATGGGTGCCTTTGAGAGCGCCGCGCGGGCAATATTGAGAAGCTGACGCTGACCTTGTGAAAGGTTTGCGCCGTCGCCCTCAAGAAGCGTGTTGTAGCCGTCCGAAAGACGCATAATAAAGCTGTGCGCGCTTGCCGTCTTTGCCGCCGCGATGACTTCCTCGTCTGTCGCGTCAAGACGTCCGTAGCGGATATTTTCCATTACCGTTCCCGTGAACAGATGCGTGTCCTGAAGCACCATAGCGATATTTGAACGGAGGACATCTCGTTTGATGTCCTTGATGTTGACGCCGTCAATGGTGATAGTGCCCTCGTTTATGTCGTAGAAACGCGAGAGCAGGTTTGTGACTGTGGTCTTGCCCGCGCCTGTTGAGCCTACAAAAGCGATTTTTTGACCTGCCTTTGCGTAGAGCGAGAGGTTTTTGAGTATTACCTTGTCGGAATTGTAGCCGAATGTGACGTTTGTGAACACGACCTCGCCCTTCATATCGGGCATTATTATCGCATCGTCACCGTCGGGCATTTCGGGAAGCTCATCCATAACCGCAAACACGCGCTCCGCACCCGCGAGGGCAGAGAAGATGGTCGCTGTCTGCTGTGAAATGTTATTTATGGGCATACTGAACTGCTTCGAATATTGCGCGAAAAGCTGAAGTGCGCCGGGGTCAAGTCTGCCAGTGCACATCAGTATTCCGCCAACACCTATTGTGACAGCATAGCTTATCTGGCTCGTATTACCCATAATCGGGCCCATAATACCGCCAAAGAATTGAGATTTAAACTGCTTGTCGCGAAGATCCTCGTTGAGAAGCTCAAACTCCTCGATACACGTGGGCTCGTGGTTAAATACCTTTATTACCTTCTGACCCGCAACGGTCTCCTCGATATATCCGTTAGCCGCGCCGAGAGCCGCCTGCTGACCTGAGTAATATTTACGCGATGCTTTGGCTATCGCCTGTCCGCCAAAGAAGAATATCGGGATAAAGCAGACTGTGATAAGCGTCAGCCAGATATTAGTTGTCACCATAAACACAAACGTACCGATAAGGGAGATAATACCCGAAACTATGCTTGTCAGAGAGTTGTTGAGCATAATGTCGATGTTGTCAACGTCGTTTGTAAAGCGGGACATGACCTCGCCCGTTGGGTGCGTGTCAAAGTAGCGCACGGGAAGCGTCTGGAGCTTACGGAAAAGGTCGTTTCTTATCTTTTCAATAGAGCTCTGAGAGATTTTGAGCATTATTCTCGCCTGAAGGTAGTTTGTCACCACACCGATAAGGTAGATGGAAACGAGAAGGATGAGCGCCGCGGCGATATAAGACATTATATCCGAGGCGGTCGTATTTTCAACTAATCTTTCAATAAGCGGGCTTGCAAATCCACGGAAGCCCTCTATTGCATTGTCAGCTAGAACGTAAAGCACGCCCTGACTTGCAGAGTCGGCATTTGATTCTCCTACGTAGTCGAATAGGTGGTTGATGATAGGTCTTGTCATATATCCGCCGATAAGAGATGTCAGCGTATTCACTATCATAAAGAGGAATACGACAAGTAAAAGTATCTTATATTTGCCGATATATGAGAGTATGCGCTTGACGGTAGGGCCTATTTTTTTAGGTTTGCCGCCCATAGCACCGCGAGGACCGCCTCTGCCGGGACCGCCGGGACCACCCGGACCTCTACCCATACCCTTTTGTGTGGAGGTGCTGTTATACTGCTTTCGGAGCTCTTCAAGATTTCTTGCCATATCACGCACCTGCCTTTCTGTCGTTCTGGGAGTAATAAATCTCCTGATATTCGGTGTTGCTTTCAAGCAGACTGTCGTGAGTTCCAATACCTGTTATTCTGCCGTCGTCCATAACGATTATCATATCGGCGTCCTTGACGGAAGAAATTCTCTGCGCGATTATTATCTTTGTCGAGCCTGCAAGCTCCTCGCGGAATGCGCGTCTTATCTGCTGCTCGGTTGCCGTGTCGACTGCCGAGGTGGAGTCGTCAAGCACGAGAATTTTGGGCTTTTTGAGGAGCGCTCTGGCAATACAAAGTCTCTGCTTCTGACCGCCTGAGACGTTGACACCGCCCTGACCCAGCTCTGTGTCGTATCCAAGCGTAAAGTTTTTGACGAACTTATCCGCCTGCGCGTGCTCTGCCGCGGTATAAAGCTCCTCGTCGGTTGCGTTCTCGTCGCCCCAACGGAGATTTTCTTCAATAGTTCCTGCAAAGAGGACGTTCTTCTGGAGCACCATTCCAACTCCCTCGCGGAGATTGTAGAGGGTGTAATCTTTGACGTTTCTGCCGTCAACAAGCACCTCGCCCGAGTCCACATCATAAAGGCGGGCTATCATAGACACAAGCGTGGTTTTTCCACAGCCTGTCGAGCCTATGATACCAACCGTCGAGCCTGCCTCAATCGTGAAATTTATGTTGTCAAGGACTGCGTCCTCGCTGTTTTTGTAGTAGCGGAAGGTGACGTTTTTGAACTCAATGTTTCCATCTGTGACGACAGCATTCTCGTCAGCATTATCAGTGTTTTTAATATCAACGTCTTCTCCAAGTACCTCCTGTATTCTCTTTGCAGAGGCGAGTGCTCTTGAGGACATCATAAGCATTACAGTCACCATCATAAGAGAGAACAATATTTGAGATACGTAGAGGATAAATGACGAGAGATTACCGACGTTGAATCCACCGTCAACCCCCATATTCTTGATAGCGAGCTGGCTTCCAAACCAGATTACAGATACGGTAGCCACGTTCATAAATATAGTCATTACGGGCGACATAAATATCATGACCTTCATAGCAGACATCCCCGAATTTTTGAGGTCTGCGTTAGCCTCTGAGAATTTCTGGTTTTCGGTTTCCTCGCGTACAAAAGATTTAACAACGCGCACGTTTGTTATATTTTCCTGAACGGTGGAGTTTAGCTTATCTATCTTCTTTTGCACGATACCGAAGCGCGGAAAGCCCGTCTTGATTATTAGAAGAATAAAGAACAGCATTACGGGTATGATTATTGCGAGTACGACCGAGAGTGAGGGGGAGAGACGTATTGCCATAATAAGAGCGCCGATGAGCATTCCGGGGGAACGCAGCATCATACGGAGCATCATGTTGACGAAATTCTGAACCTGTGTGACGTCGTTTGTAAGTCTCGTGACGAGCGAGCCTGTTGAGAATTTGTCTATATTTGCAAAGCTGAATTCCTGCACCTTGCGATAGACGTCATTACGCACGTCTGCGGCAAAGTTGACGGAAGCCTTAGCGCCGAAATACGAGCCACCGACTCCTCCGAGCATCATCATAAGGGCAACGGCTATCATTGCGCCCATAGTTCCGAGGCTATAGCCTGTTGTGAGTGTGCCGTCGGAGTATGCCTGAATGATGTTTCCGAGGAACAGAGGCATAAGAATTTCTCCGATGACCTCGACTATCATACATAGTGGGCCGAGTATAAAATAAAGTGTGTACGGTTTAACGTACTTGAGCCATTTTTTCAAGGTAAGATTTCCTTTCTGTGAGTATTGCGGATATGTTTAGTCTTTGCATAGTGTGTCTATGGAACGAAGGTTGCAGTTTGCCTTTTTGAGAAGCGAGACGAAGGCGGCAATTTCCTCGTCGGTAAAGTCACAAAACATAGTATTGTCAACGTAATCGAAAAATTCTCGCGTGTCGGTGATTTCGCGGCGACCTTTTTCGGTTATGCTTATGGTATTTTGACGTGTATCACCGTCGGCTCCGCGGGTGCGCTCGATATATCCTGCAGCTTCAAGCTTTTTGAGCGTGACCGCGACAGCGGCCGGGCTTATTTCAAAATGCTCGGCTATCTCCTTTTGAGAGGGTATATTGTCGTATTTGGATATATACATAAGGATGCGGTGTTGCGAACGGTGAAGGTCGGTGACGGACGTACGTTTCTCGATTATACGTTTGTGAGTAAGGTTTGTTTGAATGAGTAGGTGGATAGCTTGGCGGGGAGTTGTTTTATCTGTGTTGATGACGCAAGCTTTTTCCATTTTTTATGTCTCCTTTCGTAATATTCTTAATGTTCGTTTAATAAAATTAACATTTTAATAATTAACACGTTAACTGTTTTTTATTATAGCACCGTATATATATATTGTCAAGTGAAAGTTGTGTGAATTTTTTGTTTTGTGTGACTTTCCGGCAACAACGCCAAAGAAAAATAAGAACCCCCGCGGTTTCTACCGCGGGGGTGTCGAATTATGTATTTTAACTTGACAGAAAGGGCTTGAAAATTTTTGAAAATATCCTTGCAGATTTAAAATTCGGGGGTATATTTGGAGCTTGCCGACGACACGTCCTGAAAATATCCTTCAAAGCCCAGCTCCTGCGCCTTTTTCAGCACGCTATTGTATTCAAATGACGTGATTTTTCGGGTGAGATTTTTATAAGCTTTGTCGAAATGATACTGCACATAAAAGTCGGGCGTATATTGGCTCATAAGACTGAGCACCACGTTTTGCGTACCGACAGTTTCGGCAAGACGGGTGAGAATCTCTATTGAGTCTCTGCGGCAATCGGGAAGCACGAGATGTCGTACTATAACCCCCGACAGTAGTTTGCCGTTATCGTCAAATCTCGGAGTGCCTACTTGCGAGAGCATTTCCTTTATCGCATCTATGGCAATGGGGAAATAATTCCTCGCATGAGAATATTTACCCGAAAGCTCTCCCGAAAAATACTTGAGGTCGGGCATATAGATATCAATAAGTCCATCAAGCAGCTTCAGCGTTTCGACCTTTTCATACCCACTGCTGTTCCAGACAATCGGGATATTAACCTGTGGCTTGATATCTTCAAGAATTTTTGCGAGTTTATCTGTGTAGTGCGTAGGGGTCACGAATTCTATACACGACGCGCCTTGCTCGGCGAGGGTATACATTGCCTTTTTCAACTGTTCTGAGGAGAACTTTTCGCCATGCTTTCCTTGACTTATTTGGCAATTCTGGCAATAGACGCAGTGCAGATTGCACCCTGAAAAGAATATCGTGCCCGCACCCATGCTACCGCATATGCAGGGTTCTTCCCACTGATGAAGCATAATTTTTGAAATATATATATCCTCGGGAACACCGCAAAAGCCGCAAGTTTTATTGCGGTCAACAAGACAGTTTTTAGGACATAAGCTGCAACTCTTCACAAAATCCCCCCTTATATTAGTTGTTTCCATTATACAGCAAGTATGCCGTAATTTCAATACAAAATTGTTATAATTCTGTATTTACATAATGAGAAAAATGTGCTATAATAGGCTTGTAAATATTAGTTAAAATTAAAGGAGAATATAAAATGACTTGGGAAGAATTTTGGAGTACAGTGCTGTTTCCGAAAATAGTGGAGGTAGCATGGAGAATTGTGGCGGCAACAATTATTTTGATAATAGGTAGCTTGCTTGCTAAGTTCGTAATAAAGAGAGTTAAGCACGGACGAGTTTTTGAAAAAATGGACGATACCGTTCACGGTTTTTTGATTGCGTTTGTAAAGATTTCCGTGTATGTAATACTCGCTGTGCTTATCGTTGCAGCTCTTGGAGTAAATATGGCGTCAATAGTTGCCGCAATAGGCAGTGTTGGACTTGCTATCTCCCTTGCGGTTCAGGGTACACTTGCAAATCTTGCGTCGGGAATTATGTTGCTTGTTTTCCGTCCTTTTAAGGAGGGAGATTATATCGAGTCCGAAGGTGTAGGCGGAACTGTGACAGAGCTTGGAATATTCTATACCACTCTTTGCACTCCCGACAACAAAAAGGTAGTTATACCCAATGGAAACGTAGCATCAAATGTGCTTACTAACTATTCCGCAAAATCTACCAGACGTCTGGAAATATGTCTTGATATGGCATACGGTACAGATCTTGATGTGGCTAAGGGAATAGTAAGAAGCGTTCTTGACAGACACGAGGAAATACTTACCGATCCTTCACCCTTTATAAGAATGACGGAAATGGGAGATCACGGTATAATTCTTAAAGTCAGAGTATGGTGCAAGACCGAGGACTACTGGACATTAAATTTCAATCTGCTTGAGGACTTTTACAATAGCCTTGAGAAAGAGGGAATACGAGTTCCTTATCAGCAGATGGATATTCACATCAAAAAGGACGATTGACAATGGAAAAATACAAGAGCGTCAGTCTTGATAAAACAGCCTCCGAGCTTGTTTGTGTTATGGGCGAGCAAAGGCTTGAGGGTTTTGTGTCAGAGCTCAAAAGAAAAAATCTCACGCTTGCGACCGCGGAGTCCTGTACGGGAGGACTTGTAGGTAAGCTTTTGACCGACATATCGGGCGTGTCTGCGGTGTATCTTGGTGGTGTTATAAGTTATACAAACGACATAAAGATAAATATACTTGGTGTATCGGAGCAGACTATAAATAAATATACCGAGGTCAGTGCGGAAACTGCTGTTGAGATGGCGGAGCGCGTGCGAGAAAATTTTTCATCGGACATAGGCGTATCGGTGACAGGAGTTGCAGGACCTGACGGCGGCACGGAAACCAACCCCGTAGGCACAGTATATATAGCAGTATCGACTCAAAAAGAGACGCACGCTCTGCGTCTTTCGCTCGACTGTGAGCTTGGCAGATCAGAGATACGCAGAACAGCGGCACATATCATATTCGCAATGATAGAGAAAATCATATAATAACGTTGGGTAGAGAATATAATTCCCAATTAAATTGCGAGTTTTGACAAATTTTTTTGAAAAAGCTCTTGATTTGACGAGAAAAATATATTAGAATATATTGGTTGAGCATTTATACATATCGAAAGGTTATCACAATGGCAAAGTTTAAGAGAATAGGCATTCTTTCCTCGGGTGGAGACGCCCCCGGCATGAATGCGGCAATAAGATCAGCGGCAAGAAAGGCAATGTCTGAGGGCATTGAGGTCGTAGGCATACAGGAGGGATATAACGGACTTATTAACGGATATCTCACCAATCTTGACACCCGCGAGGTGTCAAATATAATCACAACGGGCGGAACTATACTGTATTCATCTCGTTGTCCTGAATTCAAGACCGATGAGGGTATGGCAAAGGCAATAAAGACTTGCCGCGAGAATAATATTGACGCGATAGTGGCGTTGGGTGGCGATGGCACATTCAGAGGAGCAACCGCACTTACAAACAACGGTATTCCCTCAATAGGAGTACCCTGTACAATAGATAATGACATTACCGCAACAGAATACACCATAGGTTTTGATACTGCTATGAATACAGTTCTTGGACTTGTGGACAGCTTGCGCGAGACCTGCGAATCTCATGCGAGATGCAACGTCGTTGAGGTAATGGGGCGCGACTGCGGTATGATCGCGCTTTACGCAGGTATTTCTGCAGGAGCTATGGCTATTGCTATTCCCGAGGTGGAATTTGATGAGGACTTCGCTATAGCAAAGCTTAAGAATGCAAGAGCCAATGGCAAGAGAGGTCTTGTATGTGTATTCAGCGAGGGCTTGTCCAAAAAATACGGCGATCACTTTAGCGAAAGATTTGTTGAAAAACTCAAGGCAAACAGCGATATTGACACAAGATTTGCGAGACTCGGACACGTTGTCCGCGGTGGCTCGCCCACACTTCGAGACCGTCTTACTGCAACTCAGATGGGAGCAAACGCGGTTTCCTGCTTGCTTGAGGGCAAGAGCAATGTGGTAATGTGTGTGCGTCAGGGACGTATCGTTAGCGTTGATATCAATTATGCGCTTATGCTTGATCGTATGTATAAGGGTGAGCTTGAGGACGGCGATCTCCGCCGATTCAGCCCGGATGCTATTGCGGAGATGAAATCTCTTTGTGCTTACAGACAGGCAAAGATAGAAAGACTTTACCGTATGTCCTATGACATTTGCGACTAATAATTGCAAATGCGGGGGAAAATAAAAAAGAAACATTATAAAATGACAGGGGAAACTAAATTAAGGTTTCCCCTGATTACTGATTATTTTTAGAGGGAAAAAGTGGCAGATTTTAGAAACGAAATAGAGAGAAGACGAACATTTGCGATAATCTCGCACCCTGACGCGGGTAAGACTACACTTACTGAAAAGTTTTTGCTTTACGGCGGCGCTATTCAGTCTGCGGGCTCGGTAAAGGGCAAGCAGGGAGACAAGCACGCGGTATCCGACTGGATGGAGCTTGAAAAGCAGAGAGGAATTTCCGTGACGTCGTCGGTTATGCAGTTTGAATACGAGGGATATTGTATAAATATCCTTGACACCCCCGGACATCAAGACTTCTCCGAGGACACCTACCGTACGCTTATGGCGGCGGACTCTGTGGTAATGGTCATTGACGCGGCCAAGGGTATCGAGCCGCAGACGCGTAAGCTTTTCCATGTCGTCGCGGCAAGAAACATACCGATATTTACATTTATAAATAAGCTTGACCGCGAGGCGCAGGATCCGTTTGACTTAATGGACGAGCTTGAGACAGAGTTTGGCATAGGAACCTACCCTATGAACTGGCCTATCTCCTGCGGACAGACGTTCAAGGGTGTTTACGACCGCGAGAAAAAGGCAATATTGACATTTGACAACTTCCACGGTGGCAGAGAAAGACTCCGCGCGATTGAGTGCGACATTACGGACACGGACAAGCTGGACAGCCTTATAGGAGACGACCTGCGTGAGACCCTCGTTGAACACGTGGAGCTTCTTGACGGCGCGTGCTTTGACTTTGATCTTGAAAAAGTCAGATGCGGCAAGCTTTCGCCCGTATTTTTCGGCTCAGCACTCAACAACTTCGGTATTGAGCCCTTTCTTGAGAGCTTTCTTAAGATGACTACACCCCCGCTTGCAAGAGAAGCGGTTGAGGGAGAGGTCAGCCCGTTTGACGAAAAGTTCTCCGCGTTCGTGTTCAAGATTCAGGCGAATATGAACAAGGCTCACCGCGACAGAATTGCGTTTATGCGTATCTGCTCGGGCAAGTTTGAGCGATCAAAAGAATATATGCATATGCGTCAAGGCAAGATGATAAAGCTCTCGCAACCTCAGCAGATGATGGCTCAGGAGAGAGCAGTTATTGACGAGGCGTATGCGGGAGATATTATCGGTGTGTTTGACCCCGGCATTTTCTCTATAGGCGACACCATTGCTGACCCATCGCTCAAGGTAAAATTCAAGGGAATACCTACCTTTGCTCCCGAGCATTTTGCGGTAATTGAGCAGATAGACTCCATGAAGCGCAAACAGTTCCAAAAGGGAATGGAGCAGATAGCCGAGGAGGGCGCGATACAGATATTCTTTATTCCCGACGCGGGTATGGAGAGAGTTATCGTTGGCGTTGTCGGTATGCTTCAGTTTGACGTATTGAAGTTCAGAATGCAGAGTGAATACGGTGTCGGATATTCCAAAATGGATCTTCCTCACGAGCAGATAAGATACGTGGAGAAATCCCCCGTTGAGATATCAAAGCTTCGCTTTGCGGGAGACACAAGACACGTCCGTGACGTAAGAGGTAATGACCTCTTGATATTCCCGGGTACATGGTCGATAAACTTTGCGCTGGAAAATAACGAGGGACTTGAGCTTTCTGAGTTCAAGAGATGGTAAATAAAAGACTGCCTCAATCAGAGGCAGTCTTTTATTTATTTGTAAATTGAAGACATATAGTCCTTAATATTTATGTAAAGCTGTTCGTCGTTAAAAGAGAGCATTCCTGCATAGTCAAGGATATCTTCCATTGTCATTTCGGGGTTCTCGTCAATGTAGGTGAAGAGCTTAAGATATGCGTTTTTAGCTATGTCAAAGCTCTTTGTGTTTGCCATCTCGTAAAGCTGAAGAACGGAAATCGCGGAAACGCTGTATGAAACGTAGTAGCAGGGAGAGGTAATGGTCATGCCGTATCTCCAGTAGCCGTCAATTACGTCCTCAACGCCGTAATCTGTGCAAATACTGGTATAAAGAAGATCATACTCGTCGTATGTGATATTACCGTCAGCCATAATAATCTCAGCAGCAGAGCCGTCATATTCATTAAGATATACCGCCTGCTCAAAGGTATCAATAGTCATGCCTGCCATTACAGCGTATAACATATTTACAAGTGAATATGTCTCAACAAGAGCATATGCCATCTCGGACATATCCGCATTGTCTTTCAGATAGCACATATAAAGAATTTCGTTGCCTTGAGAGTGCATTTCAAGAAGGTCATAGGACTGACTAAGCCAATCGGACATTTCTGCGCTGTATATCTCATTCATAAAGTGTCCGAATTCATGAACTATGGTGAAGGGGTTGTCGTAGCCCTGTCCAAAATATGCAATCGGAAGATTTGCGGAATAAATAGAAGTGACAAACGCGCCCTCATAATCACCTCTGAACATATTACCGTCTCCCATAAGCTTGTTGAATTCATCAGAGAAGGAGATGTTTTTGTCGGGATTCGAGGTGAATTCCATAATGTCTATATAATCATTTACAAGGGTATTACCCTCAAGATTTTCAAAGAACGGATAGTACACCTGGTTATAGTATTTCTCCAGATCCTCGTCGGTGTATCCTGTCATAGTGTTCCACTTGTTGTAAATATTGGTAAACGCGGGTGAGAGGTGGGTTTTCACATAAGTGGCAATCTGCGATGCATCCTGATAAGTATAATCCCTGCCGTAAACGCTCTCATATGCGTATTCCAGATAGTTGTCGTAGCCCATAATTTCTGCCATTCTGTTGTTGTTCTCGACAAACTCTGCATAAAGAATAGGAAGGTCATCACTGTTCTGGGAATCGGAAAGCGCAAGGAACTCAACCTCTATAGCATTATTTCTCTCTTTGAGAGCCGTATACTCGGGGTTGGACATCGCATCGGAATCAAACAGAAATGCGTTGATTTCTTCCTCAGTCATACCGTAGTAATAGAAATCACGGTAGCAAGAATCGTAAAATGGACGGGAAAGGGAGTAGAATTTAGCTATAATGGCAGTATGATAATCCAACATATACGAATATGTCTCTTCAAGCTCGCTGTTATCCATGTCACAGTAATAAGCGATTTCGGCGAGCTGCCTCTGGGAAATAGCGTACTCAAGCAGCTCATAAAGTTGAGCGTAAATCTCGTAGACAGCGAGGTATTCATCTGCAAGTTCGCCATCCTGGGTATTGCCGTGAAGTAAAGGATCATATTTAGCCGCAGCCTCAAGCATCGCAAGAACTTCATTATACCTTGCGTCAATGGCAGCTTCGTCATCTTTTGTAAAGCTGAATGTGAGAATTTCCTTGTGCTTGTTGTTGGACTCGCCCCATATGCAGCTTGCGCAGCCCGCATTCGTGCAACGGATAACTCTAGATGACTCGGAGGGAGCATCCTCGTATTTGTGGCCTAGAGGATCAATGCTGCGTTGAGTCTTCTTGCTACATCTGGAGCACATATATTCGATTGAACCGGGATGTGTGCAGTCCGGCTGGACCTCCGAAATAATCCGCATGTTGTGGCCGAGAGCCCCAAGTTTCTGTTCCTGCCTTTCTCCGCAGCTACAGATCTTTACCTCAACTCCGGTTGTAAGACATTCTGCAGGAGTTGATTCGGACTCGGAAAGCGTAAAATTGTGAACGTGCTCTTGAGCATCGGGATCTTGAGTTTCAGGATCTTCGGTGCCTGGATTCTCAGTGCCGAGCTCCTCGGTGTTTCGTTCCTCAGTGTTTTGCTCCTCGGTGTTTCGTTCCTCGGTGTTTTGCTCCTCGGTGTTTTGTTCCTCGGTGTTTTGTTCCTCGGTGTTTTGCTCCTCGGTGTTTTGCTCCTCGGTGTTTTGCTCCTCGGTGTTTTGTTCCTCGGTGTTTTGTTCCTCAGTATTTAGCTCCTCGGTGCCGAGTTCTTCGGTGTTTTGCTCTTCAGTGCCCGGCTCTTTTATGTTTTTATTGTTATTATCTGCGGTAGTACATCCCGCCATCGATAACAAAAGAACTAAAGCCAATATAAGAGCAATTATTTTTTTCATAGCCGTTCTCCTTTGCTACAAGCTTTTAGTATAATTCATTGTATCATAGATGAAGAGAGAATTCAAGACTTTTTGCAGCATTGGTTTTTGCAAGCTGTGTTTTTTGGAAATATAACCAAAATAAACAAAAAGTTTTAATGATTTTGACAATTGAATCTTATCCGCTTAAAACAAAGGCACGGCACATCTCTTTCGGGGCATGCCGTGCCTTTTAAAAAACAATGATTATTAATATGCAATGGTTGTCATCAGCGAATATTCAGGCTGGGAGACGTCAAGACGCGAAGCCTGTACAACGATAGGTCTATCGCTTTCTACCAGAACCGCGTAGGGCTTTTCCTTGGGTATAGAAACACCGTCGGAATTCTTGATTTTATCCAGACGAATATGGTGCGTACGTTCGTGTGCGCATTCTGCCTCGAAATTACGAATGGGCTCTGCATCCTCAAAGAAGATTGTAAGCTTTATTTTTGCAGTCTCACCCGAGAGATTGAGCACGCAAACAGCCTCGTGACTGACGTAATCACCCTTTACGGTGCTGCTCATAAAGCCGTCGGGAATAAGCCAAGTGTTTTTTCCGTACATAAGATATACCTCACCATCAATTTGTTTTACACATAAAGTATATCACGAGTTCAGCTTGCCGTCAAGAGTGTTTATTGTTTATTCACCAAAGAACAACGAAGCGGTAAACAATCCATAGTTCTTTTCTCCGATTGTTATACTTGCCCATTGCTCTACCGTGCCGTCAAATTTTATCATTTTAAGGTTGTCACACCCGTAAAGGGCCATATTGCTTATGGTAGTTATGGTCTCGGGGAGGAGGAGTGAGGTCGCTGCCTTAGCTGCAGGATAACAGATGAGAGTGGTTTGAGCTATATCAAACAGAACACCGTCAACGTCCTTATAGTGCGCATTTTTCTCGTCAACGGCTATGTGGACGAGACTCTTGCAGTCAGCAAATGCCATATCTCCTATGGAGTACACGGTAGAGGATATCTGAACGACTGTAATGTCAGAGTTGCCCTTGAACGCGCCTGTCTCGATTGTTGTGACAACGTCGCCCTCGGGACTCTTTTCGGGAATTACGACGTAAAGGTCGTCAATGTCACCAATTCCGACTACCGAGCATGTGCCGTTCCCAAATGACTTGTACTCAAGTGACGGTTCGGGCTCTGTGGGAGCCTCAGTGGGCTGTTCCGTAGGCTGCTCTGTTGGAGCATCCGTGGGGGCTTCGGTGGGGGAGTCATTTGAATTTTCACTGGGAAGCTCTCCAGAACTGTTATCGGAGGGAGTCTCGCCTTCAAGGTATGTAGGCGTCTCAAGAGTATTTGTGGGGATCTCGTTCTCTTCCTTCTTCTTGTTGCAAGCGCTCATTGATAGGATAAGCATCAATGCAAGAACACCTGCAAGTAAAGCTGTAAGGGTGTGTTTTTTCATTTTTAAACGTCCTTTCGTTTTTTATTGGTGAACCAATTATATCAAGACGTATGCATACAGTCAACAAAAACTCATTGACATAAAAAACCCTTTGTACACAAGGAAAAACACTCTGCGAGCCAAAACGAGCCGCTTTGATTTTACCTGTCCGTTTTCGACGAAAAAAAGTTTTCGACAAAAAGAAAAGCTAGGGCGATGTATATTGTCGAAGCCTCGCTTTTTTTGTGTTATACAAAAAGAGGTTGCCTTGTGGCAACCTTTCTATGTTTATTTACGAAAAAATTCTTTCAAACAACAGCTTGAAGACGTCTATAAGTCCGTCGGCGGCAAGCGCCTTTTCAAAAATATATTCAAGCAGAATTTTAAGGCTTAAGACTATAAGCACGATACCGCCTGCGCGTTCTGCGAGGTGCTGAAACTTCGCTCCGAAAACTGCGCCGATCTTAACGCCTATTACACACATAATAAATGTTATAATTCCTATCAGTGCTATTGCCAAAACAATGTTTGTGTTCTCAAGCATTGAGAAACTGACTCCTACCGCAAGCGCGTCAATGCTTGTGGCGATTGCCAAGGGGAACATTGCCTTAAAGGAAAAATCTGCATCCGTGCATTCATCGCAACCAAAGGACTCGCGTATCATATTTATACCTATTATAAGTAGCAGTGCAAATGCTACGAGAGGGGCGACGTTTGATATAAGAGACGAGAACGTTCTTCCCAGCAGATAGCCGATAAGCGGCATTATTGCCTGAAATCCGCCGAAATAAAGACCGACGGTGACGGTGTTTTTAAGAGTTGCCCTGCCTGCCGAGAGACCTTTGCAGATAGAGATCGCAAAGGCATCCATCGCAAGTGCTAACGCGGTTATAAAAAGCTCGGTTATTCCCATTAGTATCCTCTGAAATTAGTTTTTTAAAAAGATTTTATTCGTCAAACGGCTCGCAGTTAAATTCGAACATTTTGACTAGTGTATGGTACAGCTCCTTTGAGTGGGGCAGTATGAGCAAAGGCTCGCCGTGGATATACTGTGAGCCCTCCTGCTCTTGTTTTGAGAGCACATACTCGGATATATAAATATATTTTTTTGCGTCTGTGGGAATGTCTGTGCGTATTATTCGCTTGTCAAGATAAACGGGCTTTTGAAGAGGGGCGCTTTCATTTACAAAGAAGCCGCATTCAACAGGTGTGACTCGCATATCTTTTATAATGCCAAGAAAGTGCTGCACGGTGATGACGTTGTTTTCAAGGAGTATTCGTTTATTCTGTATCATTATAGACGCTGCGGCAATGAACAATGCCACCGACAGAGAAATAAGAAAGGCATGCGACAGTGCAATAGCTATCACAAGGAATACTAAAGCCGATAATGCAAATACCGATGCGGTTATCATAAATCCCAAATTAAAGGGAAGAATTATTTTTCTCTCACTCTGCATTTTGCTACCTCCTTGAAATTATGTTCATATAATAATATCACTAAACTGTGGTTTTGTCAACACACTTATGTCAAAAAAATACACAAGATATACCGTCAACTCATTGACAAGATAATATATATATGCTAAAATATAATTACAGATGAGTATTTTCACGCATTGGAGGGAACTTGTATGTCAAAAACAATCATTACAATAAGCCGTGAATTTGGAAGCGGAGGCAGAAGCATAGGTCGCGCGGTCGCAGAGAGACTTGGATACAAGTTTTATGATCAGGAGATCATTATGCAGGTCGCCGAGCAGAGTGGGCTTTCCAAGGAGATAGTTGAAAAATACGACGAGTATGCCACTCACAGAAATAGCTTTTTGTACTCTATCGCAGTCAACGCGGGAGGGGATGCATACGGTGGACTTTCCTTCGCAAATCAGGTACAGATAGCGCAGTCGAACGTTATCAAGGCGATTGCCGACGAGGGCAACTGCGTTATTGTTGGACGCGGAGCTGACTACATACTTCGTGACAGAGCTGATTGTTTGCACGTGTTTATTCGCGCAGACATCAAGAGCCGTGCCGAGAGAGTCGTAAAGCTCTACGGAGAGACGGACAAAAAGATAGAGGACAGACTCAGGGATAAGGATACAAAGAGAAAGGTTTTCTATCGCTCCTTTACTATGCGCGACTGGGGACTTTGCGAAAATTACGATGTTTCTCTGGACTCGGCAAAAATAGGAATTGACAAGTGCGTTGACATCATTGTCGATATAGCCAAAGGATAAAATGAATTAAGTGCTTTTGGACGGTGTTTTTTGTGAACACCGTCCAAAATTTTGTTTTTTGCAGGGAGGACGCATAAAAATTGCAGAATTTTATTGACAACGTAGGGGCGTAGTGATATAATTGATGTATCTTTTACTTAACTAAAGTAAAATGTATTGTAAAATCTTTTGAACACGGAGACACGGTTATGAAACTCAAAAAGCTTATTTCGCTCACACTTGTTCTTTGTATGATAGCAAGCATGACGCTTGTGTTCGCTTCCTGCGATCAGACAAAGGACGACGGAAAATATACCATAGGAATTTGTCAGCTTGTTCAGCATCCCGCTCTTGATGCGGCAACAAAGGGATTTAAAGACGCAATAGTTGCAGAGCTTGGAGAAGATAACGTTGAGTTTATTGAAAGCAATGCAAATGGCGAGCCTTCCGTTTGTACTACAATAGTAAACGACCTTGTAAACAAGAAGGTAGACCTTATTCTCGGTAATGCTACGGCGGCGCTTCAGGCGGCTGTAAACGGTACGTCTGATATCCCCGTTCTTGGAACCTCCATTACCGACTATATGACAGCTCTCCAGCTTGACTCCTTCAACGGAACTATTGGCGGCAACGTATCGGGAACTACCGACCTCGCTCCCCTTGACAAGCAGGCAGATATAATTCTTGAGCTTTTCCCCGAAACAAAGAAGGTCGGACTTCTTTACTGCGCGTCCGAGCCTAACTCCGAGTATCAGGTATCCGTTGTAAAGGAATACCTTGAGGGCAAGAATATTGAGTGTCAGAAGTTTGGATATACAGACGCTACAGAAATGGGCTCTGTTTCCGCTGCGGCTGCAGCATGGGCAGACGTCCTTTACGTTCCCACAGATAACCTGGCGGCAAACTCTCCTGACGTTATTGACGGAGCAGTAGGCGACACCCCCGTTATCGCAGGTGAGTCGGGCATTTGTTCGGGTTGCGGAGTTGCAACGCTTTCTATCGACTACTACGAGCTTGGTGTGGCTACGGGTAAGATGGCGGTTAAGATTCTTACTGGTGAGGCAAACATTTCCGAGATGCCTATTCAGAGTGCTGCTAACTTTACAAAGATGTATAACCCCGAAAAGTGCGCGCAGCTCGGCATTGATACAGCTGCTCTTGAAGCTAAGGGCTACGTAGCTATCGGATAATTCAAATTAAAATAACAGAATTTGTGCTTTACCGCAGGGTAAGGCACAAATTGTTAATTTTACCAAGGATTTTTCCTTGGTAAAGAAATCACGAAAGGAAATCTGAACAGATGGATATTATGTCTTGGCTTGGCACGTTGCCCGGCGCGGCGGCGCAGGGTCTTGTGTGGGGCTTGATGGCGGTCGGCGTATATATGACGTATAAAATTCTTGACGTCGCAGACCTCACGGTTGACGGCTCGATCGCAACGGGCGCGGCGGTATGTGCCGTGCTTGTCACAAAAGGAGTAAATATTTGGGTAGCGATGCTCTGTGCGCTTCTGGCGGGAATTCTCGCGGGAACGGTGACGGGTCTTATACACGTATTTTTGGGTATTCCCGCAATACTTTCGGGAATTTTGACACAGCTTATGCTCTGGTCCGCTAATCTTCTTATACTTGGTGGAAAGGCAAACCTCGGTTTGCCCCGACTTAAATTCGGCGATAAGCTCCTTATCTCCTCGGACGTCGCTGTATCAAACGGAAAAATATTTGTCACGCTTGGCATACTTGCCGCGTTTTGCGCGGTAGTTATACTTGCGCTGTATCTCTTCCTCGGCACCAAATTCGGTGCGGCGGTAAGAGCGACGGGAAACAACCTCAATATGAGTCGCGCGCAGGGAATAAACACAAATCTTACAAAGGTAGTAGGTCTTGCTATTTCCAACGGTGTGGTTGCTCTTGCGGGTTCGCTTCTCGTTCAGCAGCAGGGCGGCGCGTCGGTTGATATGGGACGCGGTGCGATAGTTTACGGACTTGCGGCGATAGTTATAGGCGAGGCACTTTGCGCCCGCTTTAACACCCCCTACGTTGTGAAGCAGATATGCGTGCTTTGCGGTGGTATCATTTATTGGTTCGTATATCAAACGGTAATCTTTATAGGTCTGCCCACAGAATACTTCAAGATGCTTTCCGCTATTGTAGTGGCACTCTTCCTCGGCTTGCCCTATATCAAAAAGACATATTTCTCAAGAGCCAAGAAAAAGGAGGGACACAAGAATGCTTGAAATATCAAACATCTCCAAAACCTTTAACGTTGGTACAGCAAATGAAAAGACCGTATTTGAAGGACTTTCACTCACTCTCAACGAGGGCGATTTCGTGACTGTCATCGGTGGAAACGGCGCAGGTAAGTCCACGATGCTCAATCTTGTGGCAGGTGTATATCCCGTGGACGGCGGACACATAAAAATAGGCGGCGTTGACGTGACAAAGCTCCCCGAGCACAAAAGAGCAAAATATATAGGACGTGTTTTTCAGGACCCCAGAATGGGTACTGCGACGGATATGTGGCTTGAGGACAACCTTGCAATCGCAGAGTGTCGTGGCACTGTCAGGGGACTTGGCTGGGCGCTCAAGAGAAGCGACAGAATAAGATACAGAGAGATACTCCGCGAGCTTGACCTCGGACTTGAAAACAGACTTTCGACCAAAATGGGACAGTTCTCAGGCGGTCAGCGTCAGGCGGTCACACTTCTTATGGCAACAATGAGAAAGCCTCAGCTTTTGCTTCTGGACGAGCACACTGCGGCCCTTGACCCTAAGACTGCGGCTAAGGTGCTTGAAATAACCGACAGACTTGTGCGTGAAAATAATCTTACAACTCTTATGGTCACTCACAATATGCGTGACGCTATAACCCACGGAAACAGACTTATAATGATGAACGCGGGTAAAATAATTCTCGACATCAGCGGTGAGGAAAAGAAAAACCTCACAGTTGATATGCTTCTTGACGCCTTCTCAAAGGCTTCGGGCGCAGAATTTGCAAACGACCGCGCATTGTTGAGTTGAATTGAATAGGATATGCGGGGGGAACTTTTTTTCAAAAAAGTTCCCCCCGCACCCCTTTCAAAAAACTTCCCCAAAAATAAACAGAGACTACCCCGCCGTAATCAGAAACGGTGGGGTTTATTTTAAGTGATAGAATCTCGCCACCATTATAAACGAGTTTGCTCTGCAAACTCGCAGGGGGAGAGGATTTTCAAGGAGAGGGGGAGTCGTCTGTTGTTTTCGCTTGCGAAAACAAATTTTTCGGGAGAAAAATTAAGACACAACCTCTCCTTGAATGGCATTCTTTGGTGACTTTCTGCTGCTGTTGGCAGAAAGTCACACAAAAATATTGACAATACTACTCTCAAAATGCTATAATCAAACTAACAAAACTCCAAAAAGGAATTACAGTCATGTCAAACACATCCCCCGCGCTTCCGACAAGCGAGAAAAAACTTGCAAACGAAAATATAAAAAATACATGGGTCTGTCCCGAGTTTAAGGTCTCGGGCGTGTTCTCATCCCACATGGTTCTCCAAAGAGAACAGCCTATTCTGATATGGGGATTTTCGACTGCGGTCGGCAGTACCGTCAAGGGCGAGTTTATGGGAGAGGGAAGCTTTACCACGGTTGGCGAGAACAACACATGGACGCTCCGCTTTTTGCCTCACCTCTGCGTTTACGAGCCGCAGACAATGAAAATATATGACGACCTCGGTCACGAGGTAATATTTGAGGATATACTCGTTGGTGACGTATGGTTTATCGGCGGTCAGTCGAATGCCGAGCTTAACCTTGCGCCCTGTATGGCGCTCACGCCAAGCGTGGATTTTTATGACGGTGACAACTTTCGTCTGTTTTCACAAACGCAGGCGTACGTATATATGAACCAGCAGTATTGCGAAGAGCCCCAGCCCGACGTGATAAATCCCGAGTGGTGCTGGAAGCGTCCCGACGAGGCGGCGTCATTGTCATTCTCGGCGCTTGGCTACTATTTCGGGCGTGAGATGATAAAAAAGACCGACGTGCCCCTTGGTCTTGTTATGATGTGCGCGGGTGGCGCGTGCATACGCGAGCTTGTCCCCGAGGCTTTAGCTGCCGAGCTGGGCTATTCGTACGGCAATAACGTGCGTATGTCGGGCTACTATAACACGCTCATACATCCGTTCTTGAAGCTTGCCTTCAAGGGAATGATGTATTTTCAGGGCGAGAGCGAGGGTTGTGACCCTAACCTTGCTCCCAAATACGATATTGAGCTTGCCACTCTCGTTGCCGACGAGCGAATGAGATTTGGCAGGGACTTTCCGTTTTATAACGTGCAGATATCAAGCTATCGTGAGGAGGGTAAGCGGTTCTTCCCGTGGCTTGACATTGTGCGCGTAAAGCAGCTTGACGCACTCAGGCTTATCCCCAATTCCACACTTTCCGTCTCAATGGACCTCGGCTCGCCCGAGGGCTATGAGGACTGGGCGCACTCCCCCCGCAAGCTTGAGCTTGCCGAAAGACTTTCAGCGCTTATTCTTGCGCGCGAGTACGGAGTTGGCAAGGAGAGCGAGGTGTCCTCGCCTATGCCTATATCTGCAAGACTTTCCGCAGATAAGAGCAAGATTGAGATTGATTTTATAAACGTGTCGGCAGGACTTTGCACAAGCGGGCTTGACCCCGTGAGCAGTCTTGAGCGCGAAGTGCAAGGCTTCTCGATAGGCGAGCGCGACGCTCAAACTCCCTGCAAGGCAACTATAAGCAGCCGTTGCAGAGTGACGGTCGAGCTGCCTGAGGGCGCATGCGCCGGCGATATTGCGCGCGTCAATTACGCGTATTTTTCAATAGTCACACCCGAAAACGCGACCCTCCGCGGTGGAAACAATCTCCCCGCGCCCGCATTCAGCTTGAAGATAACTGGATAAACAAAAAAATCCTTCCCGACGGGAAGGATTTTTTGCGTTAATATAATCAATTATTCGCCGAATTCATCTTGAGGTATGCGTTGATAAAGCCGTCGATATTTCCGTCCATAACAGACTGGATATTTCCGTCCTCGTAGCCTGTGCGCGTGTCCTTTGCGAGCGTGTAGGGCATAAATACGTACGAGCGTATCTGCGAGCCCCACTCGATGTTGGTCTTGTTGCCCTGAATCTCCTCAATAGTGTCAAGTCGCTCGCGGAGCTTTATCTCCATAAGCTTTGCCTTGAGCATCTTAAGCGCTGTTTCCTTGTTCTGAAGTTGGCTTCTCTCGGTCTGACAGCCGACAACTATTCCCGTAGGCTTGTGAACTATACGGATAGCCGAGTCGGTCTTGTTGATGTGCTGTCCTCCCGCGCCTGACGAACGGTGCGCGGTTATTTCAAGGTCTTCTTCCTTGAGAACTATGTCGTCAACCTCGTCGAACTCGGGCATTACCTCGATGGACGCAAAGGACGTCTGGCGTCTGCCCGCAGCGTCAAAGGGGGAGACACGGACAAGTCTGTGAACACCGTTCTCACTCTTGAGATAACCGTATGCGTTGAGTCCCTCAACCGTGATGGTCGCGGACTTTATTCCTGCCGCGTCGCCGTCAAGCCAGTCGATAAGCTTTACCTTGAAGCCTGACTTTTCTGCCCAGCGGGTTATCATTCTATAGAGCATCTGTGCCCAGTCCTGCGCCTCTGTGCCGCCTGCACCAGGGTGGAAGGAAACTATGGCGTTGCTCTTGTCATACTGACCGCACAAAAGCACGGAAATTCTTTCTTTTTCTGCCTCTTCTTCTATCTCTGCGAGCTCGCTGACGACCTCCTCAACGCTGTCCTCGTCGTTTTCCTCAATAGCCATCTCGGCGAGGGCGATTGCGTCCTCAAGTCGTGAGCAGAGCTTTTCATATCTTTCTATTGTGTCGCGGGACTGCTTTATCTCCTGAGTTATTTTATTTGCTGCGCTCGGATTGTTCCAGAAATTCGGGTCAAGCGTTTGTGCCTCAAGCTCCTCTGCCTTTTGCTTCAAGTCACCAATGCGGAGAGCCTGCTCAAGCTCCTTGACGTCCGTGCGGAGAGCAATAAGCTTATATTTTGCATCTTCAAGTGCGATTATCACGTGGGTAATCCTCCTGTAATTAAGTCATAATTTTCCATTTTACATTTAACTGTTATATTATATCATAAGTTTTACGCATTTGCAAGAAAAAATTTCACAAAATTGAAAAAAGCCGTTTTGGAGGTGTCACACGGGGAAATATTAGTGTTGACGGAAGAAAAAAGAAGGGCGCAGCCCTTGACTTTTATATGTAAATTTATTATAATGTTATTGTATAATTATATCAAAACGAAATTGACTTCAATTTCGGAAAGGAGAACAGAATGGTAGTGACAAAGAAATCCATTATCGGCGATATTCTTGATTATGACACGGGAACAGCGGAGTTTTTCTTTGAGATAGGTATGCACTGTCTCGGATGCCCCGCATCTCGCGGCGAGTCTATCGAGGAGGCTTGCGCGGTGCACGGAACAGACCCCGACGCGCTCGTAGCAAAGATAAACGCTTATCTTGGAAATAAGTAATCGGTCATAGGGCCGGCGGCTTGACATTCGTCCGCCGCCGACCCCTTTTTCTTTGAAATACACATTGTTCGGTGGAATTATGCAGAAATACATACTTGACAAGCGACTTTTTGCGGCGGCAGGCTTTGTGCCGCAGGGGGCGACAGTCGCGGATATAGGCAGTGACCATGCGTATCTGCCAATACACCTCGTGCAGACGGGGGTAGCCATTCGCGCGCTTGCGTCGGATATAAACGCAGGCCCCGTTGACGCGGCGAGGAAAAATATAATATCATACGGTGTCTCGGATAAGGTTGTTGCCCAGCGCGCCGACGGACTTGACGGAGTGGAGAGCTTCTCGCCCGACTGTATCACGATACTTGGAATGGGCGGCGAGCTTATTATGAAAATAATTGACCGCGCACCGTGGGTGAGGGATAAAAAAATCCGTCTTATACTCCAGCCAATGACACACGGAGAGATACTTTCTCGTTATCTGTGCGAGCAGGGCTTTGAGATAGTGGACGAAACTATCGTGTGCGACGGCGAGCGCGACGACAGAATTTACAGAATACTTGTCGCGGAGTTTGACGGCACTTGCCGCACCCTGTCCGAGGCGGAGCATTATATCGGAAAGCTCAATCTTGAGCGCAGACCCGACGGTACGGATACATATATCAAAAGACTGCTTTATATGCTTGAAACAAAACGGCAGGGCAGACTTCTCGGCGGGCTGGATTGCTCGCACGAGGACAAGCTCATAGTTGAGCTTACAAAATATATTGACGGAGAAAGAAAATGAAAATACTTGAATTTTACAAAGAGCTTTGCAAAATAATACCGCGTGAGCTTTCGTGCGAATGGGACCACGACGGACTTGAGGTCTGTCCCGACGTCGAGACGGAAATCAAGCGCGTGCTTATATCGCTTGACGTGACCGACGAGGTCATTGACAAGGCTATAAAAGACAAGGTTGACGTCATCCTTGCCCATCATCCCCTGTTTTTCAAGGGGGTTGGAGACGTGAATATTGAAAACCCCAACGGCGAGCGTGTTATAAAGCTTATCAAGAACAATATATCGGTAATGACCTTCCACACCCGACTTGACGCGGTTTCGGGCGGCGTGAACGATATACTTGCCGCAAAGCTCGGTCTTGAGAATGTTGAGACTGTTGGCGACGAGGGCATTGTCCGCGTAGGCGAGCTGCCCGATGAGATGGACGCGGACGGGTTTGCGCGACTTGTAAAATTTGCGCTTGGCGCGCCTTGTGTGACACTTTCGCCTTGTGGCAAGAAGGCAAAGAAAATCGCACTTATCGGCGGCTCGGGCGGCGAGGATATATACGTCGGCAAGGCTGAGGGAGCCGATACATACCTTACGGGCGAGCTGAAATATCATCAGACCATATCAGCGGGCGAGTATGATATGAACCTCGTCTGCGCGGGACATTTTTACACCGAATATCCCGTCACGGAATTTTTATCCGAGCAAGCGAAGGCTCTTTGTCCCGACGCGGACATTGAGACTTTCTTCTCCGACAGAGTGGAAGTTATATAAAAGGAGCAAAAAATGACATACGTAGTATCAAATATTCACGGAGATTACGAGAGCTTTAAGGCGCTTCTCGAAACAATAAAATTTAAAGACACGGACATAATGTATATCCTCGGCGACATTGTGGACTACGGCGAGGGCTCAATGGAGCTTATAGAGGACATAAGCATGAGATATAACGTTTATTGTGTTGTCGGCGAACACGATTTTCGCGCCGTGAGAATGCTTTCGGGCTTTTCAAAGATGCTCGAGAGTGGCGAGAGACCGAGTGCGGAGTTTATCTCCGAGATGACAGAATGGTCGGCAGACGGCGGAGCTGTGACTCTTGCTGCGTTCCGCGAGCTTGACGAGGACATGCGCGAGGGAGTTATAGATTACCTTTCGGATATGGCGCTTTATGAGGAAATCACAGTCGGCGGAGTTGACTATCTGCTCGTCCACGCAGGTATTGCAAACTTTACACCCCATATTGACCTTGACACACTTGAGCCCGAGGACTTTTTCGGCGAGGCGCTTGACCTGACAAAGAAATATTACGATGATAAAATAATTATCGTCGGACACAACCCCACAATGTCGGACAACGGCGGCGAGGATAGAATATTCTATGGCAACAACTCTATTGACATTGACTGCGGTGTTGCCCGCGGTGGCAGACTTGGCTGTCTTTGCCTTGAGAATAAAAAGGAATATTATATATAAATGAGCAATATAAAAAAGAACGACATACTCACGCTTGACATAACCGATATGAACAATCTCGGTGCGGGAATTGCTCATACTCACGACGGTATGACGGTGTTCATAACGGGGGCGGTCGTGGGCGACAGAGTGCAGGGCAAGGTCATAAAGGTCACAAAGAACTACCTTGTCGCGCGGCTTGAACAGATAATTCAGCCGTCGGACAAGCGCGACCCTGCACCGCTTTGCGATGCGCCTGCGTCCTGTGGTGGCTGTTGCTATCGCAACCTCAAATATCAGCACGAGCTTGAAATAAAAAGAGATTACGTAAAAAGCGTCTTTCGCAAGGCAGGACTGCCCGAGGTTGAGGTGGAAAACACTCGCACAACAGGGCAGACCTCGGGATACAGAAACAAGGCGCAGTACCCCGTGCGTCAGACCAAAAACGGCATAAAGGCAGGATTTTTTGCGGCGAAAACTCACACGCTTATCCCTGCGGACAAGTGTATGCTCCAGCCCGAGATATTCTCGGAGATCGTCGCTTTCACACTTGATTTTGTCGATAAAAACGGCATTTCCGCGTACGACGAGGAGACCTGTAAAGGAATCTTGCGCCACATTTATATCCGCGAGGGCAAACAGACGGGCGAGATCATGCTATGCCTTGTCATCAACGCCGACAAGCTCCCCAAAGCCGAGATTTTTGCAAGAGAAGTGACTGCGAAATTCCCTCGAATTGCCTCGGTTATGCTCAATATTAATAAGAAAAATACAAACGTCATTCTTGGCGACAAATTTGAGTGCATAGGCGGGAGAGATTATATTGTAGATAGACTTTGCGGGCTTGAATTCCAGATATCCGCAGGCTCGTTTTATCAGGTAAATCACGATGCGGCGGAGCTGCTCTACGGACTTGCGGCTGAACGCGCGGGACTGACGGGGAATGACATTCTCGCGGACCTTTACTGCGGTGCGGGAACTATCGGGCTTTCAATGGCAAAACAGACAAAAATGCTCGTAGGTATTGAGATAGTGCCCGAGGCTGTCGAGTGCGCCAAGAAAAATGTAGAGATAAACGGAATACAGAACGCTCACTTTTTCTGCGGCGACGCGTCCGACACGGGCGGTCTGCTCGCCAATGCAAAGAAAACCCTCGGCGACTTTACCCCCGACGTCGTAGTGATAGACCCACCGCGTAAGGGAACGACGCCTGAACTTATGGACTACCTTTCAAATATCGGCGTTAACAAAATTGTTTACGTCTCCTGCGGCCCCGACACGCTTGCAAGAGATTGTGCGTATTTCAGAAATTTGGGGTACGAGATAGGCAAGGTCACACCTGTGGACTTGTTTCCGGGCACGGGGCACGTCGAGAGTGTGGTTTGTATCACGAGAAAATGAAGCAAAATCGGCTTGAAATAGGCAAAAACAAGCATTTTTGAGTGATTTTGGGGTAGAATTTCAAAAAACGGTGTTCAAGCTAAAAAATCGCTCCGGTTTTGAGTAGAGACAAATGTTACTTTTGAGCAAGACTCAAAAGTTCACTTTACAGCAGTAATGGTTAACATATCGAAGAAAAGGAGTAGCAGATATGAAAAAAAGAATGTCCAAACTTGAAGAGTATTATTCCGAGTTTCCAGAATGGTATTGGATATACGGTCTGCATGATGCGGAAATTTTATCTTTTTCCGAAATGAAATTGCCTACTGATTGGAAAAGCCAAACTCCGCGATATAACTGTTTAGAAATCAATCTAAATTCAGTAGGGGCAATGACAAAAATCAAAAAAATTGAGTTTTATAATTATTCCTTGAAGAGTGAAATTGATATAAACATGGTAGAAAAACCTTGGTGGATGGGCGATAAGTTAACTCGCTTGCCGGATAATCGTTTTTTGTTAGAAGTGGAAGTAGAGGATGCAAAAGGCAAAAGATATGTTTTCTTCATAACATTTGAAGATATATCTGTGAAATAAAAATATACCTTTTGGCTTCACAACCCCTGTTTTTCGCCGATTTTTATACCTTTTGGTCTTATGACCCACGTTGAGAGTGTCGTTTGTCTATCACGAAAATAAGCGATTTTGACCCTAAAACGGGCATTTTTGAGTGATTCTTAAGTAAAAATTCCAAAAACGGTGTTCAAAAACAAAAAATGCTCCGACTTTGCGTTGGGACAAATAATGATTTCGAGCGAAACTAAAAACTCTCATTTACAGCAGTTTAGTATAACATATCGAAAGGGAAAATTTTATGGGAGCAATAGCAGCAATAATATTTTTCGTTTTTTTATTAATAGTAGGAAGGATTGGACTTGTCGCAGGGGCTATCGGGCTAATAATTAGTCGCAAAAAAAGGAAAAAGGGCAAGCCGATTTCAAAGGTTTTAACCGTTGTCTTTGCTATTGTATTATCAATTAGCATTCCAATCACCTTGATACCCGTTGGCTTTTTCTCGTTTATTGTGATTGTTAACACAATGCCGCCTGACGGTTTTGTGGAAACCGAGGTTGTGATAGACGAAAACGGATACCAAGACACAAGATTTACCGCTGATGGAGTAGTTTACGAGGTTTTAGATTTCCAAGTATATGATAACAATGCTATTTCTAACCCGATTTTTACATATAAAACGGTTGGTTTTTTGAACGGTTCACAGTGTGGCAATTACTATGCGATTAACAACAATCAAGACTTTAATCTCGTAAGTGATGAGTTTGGTTTGCTGTTTTGCCCTGTCGAAGAACGGGAACACGTAATTACATATTATACGGATATAGCCAATTTAGACGGGTATTATGACGATTGGGAGGGGCGAGAGTTTAAGTTGTCTGACGATGAAAAAGAGGCTATACAATATTTTGGGGATTTGGATATATCTTCATTGCATCAAGAACAAATCGTTTTGGAGGATGCAGAAGAATTTGAAATAAAGCTTGTTTGCAAAGAGAATTTAATATATGTGGAGAGTCATTGGTTTTTAATTTTCAACGATGAATTATACTATGTGTACGATTCTGATTTTGCCGAAGATGACGGACTACAATACACTTTAATTAAGTTACCAGATGCGGTATCTGAGCCGCTACTAAATATACATCAAAGAGGGTGAAATATATTTTGCCTTTACAATCCCCGTTTTTGACCGGTTTTTATACCTTTTGGAGTCTTGAACCGCGTTGAGAGTGTTGTTTGTCTTACACAAAAATAACCGCCAATTTGTAGGGCGGCTGATTTGCAAGCAAATCGGCTTGCTCACGCAGTAAACAAAGAAATATGGCAACAAAACGGCGGGAGCAAACCCCCGCCCTACCATAGGAATTATGAAAAAAACACTACTTAAAACTCCGCTGCCTGACCTGCCGAGCGACATTGAACGGCTGGTCTTGGGCGCGGATATATACGACAGCTCATGCTCGCCCGAGGCGAGAGTGTACTTTATAGACCGCGATGGCGGATATTTCCTGAAAAAGTCGGCGCGCGGCTCGCTTGAAAAAGAGGCGCAAATGACGGCGTATTTTTGCAAATTGAGTATTGGCGCCGAGGTGCTGAATTATGTGTCGGGCGAGTATGATTGGCTTTTGACCTCGCGTGTTATAGGCGAGGACTGCACGCACGCGGATTATCTCTCAAATCCCGAGAAGCTTTGTGATACAATAGCGACTGTGTTGCGAAGCTTGCACGAAATTGACGCGTCGGACTGCCCCGTGCCAGATAGAACGGCAGAATATCTCGCGCTTGTCGAGAAAAATTACGTGAACGGCAATTACGATAAGTCGCATTTTCCTGACAGCTTTGGCTATGCGTCTGCCGAGCAGGCGTGGAGTGCGCTCTGCGAGGGCAAGTCTGCGCTTAAAAATGACGTTTTAATACACGGAGACTACTGTTTGCCAAACATTATGCTTGACGGTTGGAGGCTTTCGGGCTTTGTGGACGTTGGCAATGGCGGGGTGGGCGACAGACATATTGACATATTCTGGGGCATTTGGACGCTGTGGTTCAATCTCGGCACGGACAAATACCGCGACCGATTTATTGACGCTTACGGCAGAGACAAAATTGATGAGGAAATACTCAAAATTATCGCCGCGGCAGAGGTTTTTGGGTGATAAATTACTACGCAGAACATAAATACGATAACATACACGAAAGGAACAAAACCATGAAAAAAATCATTTTTGACACAGACATTGGCGGCGACTGCGACGACACAGGCGCGCTCGCTATAATACATCAGGGTGTGAACGCGGGACTTTGCGAGCTTCTTTGCGTAAGTGTCAGCACCGCAGACCCGTGGGCGCCCGCTTGCGCGGACGCGATAAACCGCTATTATGGACATACCGTTCCTATCGGACAGACGTCTGTCGCTCCCACAGGCGACGTGACGATGGAGATGATACTCGGCAATTACGGCAAGCACACCGCGGAGACCTTTGGCAGTGAATATCTCCCGGACGGCACAAAGAAGCCCGAGGACGCGGTAAGACTTCTCCGCAGAACACTTGCAAATAACACGGGTGAGAAGATTACGCTTATGGTCATAGGCTCTTGCATAAATTTCGGCAGACTGCTCGAAAGTCAGGGTGACGATATATCCGACAAGACGGGACTTGAGCTTGTTCGCGAGCAGGTTGGACTTGTCTCGCTTATGGGCGGACTTTTCCTTGACGGCAATATGCAACTTAAGATGCCCGAGCTTCCCGGTGAATATAATCTGAGAACCGACATAAGAACGGCAAGATTGGTATTTGAAAAATGCCCCGCGCCTATCGCAATATCGCACTTTACCGTGGGCGACGTTATATTCTCGGGCACGTCTGTAATTGAGACCGAGCCCGACAGCCCCGTGCGCGAATCCTACATATACCACGTAAACGGCAAGCGCAATAGCTGGGACCCCATTTCCGCATTTTACGCAGTTTACGGCTGCGGTGACGGCGTGTTTACCGACAACCGCCGCGGCAAAGTCACGGTTGACGAGCGCGGAGTGACTGCCTTTTATGAGGGCGAGGGCGACTGCAAGCATATTCTTATCGACTGCCCCGACAACGCGGCGGCAGAGGCGGCACTTGATAGGGCTATGACGGGTAAGATGTAATTATTTCGGAGAAAAACAATGAATTTTATATCAAAAAAATTTGACGAGCTGACAGTTTACGAGCTTTACGAGATACTCAAGTCGCGCTCGCAGGTGTTCCTTTTGGAGCAGAATATAATCTGTCAGGATATGGACGGCGTGGACTGCGAAAGTCTGCACTGCTTTTTGTGGCAGGATAGGTGCGTTATAGCTTGT
>JAZOUO010000075.1:0-8428 GCA_045658225.1 Eubacteriales bacterium | reverse complement strand
CAAGGTTGCGCTCATGGTTAAGAAATATCTTTCCTCCAAGCCTACAAAATATTGATTTAGAGTAATAAAATTAAATAAATCGGGATAATATAATCCTATCTGTCAAGCGAAACGTCCACACACCTTTAGGCGTTTCGCTTGATATTGTGTTATAGATATGACACGAAAACAAAGCGAAAGGTTTGGTGGTTTAATGGAAAAATATACCTATACCGTGTCGAGAATAACGACAGGTCAGGATGAAGAAAAAATTTGCTCCATTGTAAGATCGTGTATTGATGTCGAGAGCGTTGAGGCTTCGGCAGAGACATCCAGCGTTTGCTTTTCAGTAAAGGACAAGACAATATCTAAAGATGAGATAGAGAGAAAGCTCTCCTATGCGCTTGAGTCAAGCGGCTACGAGCTTATTCTCCCCGAGGGAGTGACAACGTTTGTTCCCTCAAAAAACAGCACGGGCAAAAAGTCTCGTACACTCTCACTTGGAACAGCGATTATTCTTGCAGCGGCAGTTGGACTGTTCTGCATAATGATAACCTTTGGCATTTGCTCAAGACATATGACACAGGGCGTGGGCAAGGATACCCCCGAATACGTAAAGGATGTTATTGCGCTTGACAAATTCTTCCGCGAATATTCTTACGACGGAATTGCCGATAAGGACTTTGGCGAGCATCTGATTGACGCATATATAGACTTCAGCGGAGATATTTATGCAGAGTATTATTCAGAGGATGAGCTTGAGTCTCTTACTCAGGATATGACGGGCGAGTTTGTCGGAGTAGGTGTTGGCGTTGTGGAAAGCACATTTGCACTCAATGGAAAGACGGTTAGCGCGATACAGATAGTTTCCGTGTATGAAAACTCCTCGGCGGAGGAAGCGGGAATACTTGTAGGAGATATGATAACGCATATCGGTATCGGAGAGGACGCGCAGAGTGTGACCGACCTCGGATATGACGCAGCGCTTGATAAGCTTGCAGGCAAGGTGGGAACAAAGGCAAAGTTCATTGTCCACAGAAAGAATGAAGCAGGCGAGTATGAGCCTATAGAGTATAATATAGAGCGCAGAAAGGTAGTTAATATGTCCGTTAAGGGCAAGGTGTGTGAGACTGACGAGAAGGTTGGTATCATCACCATAACTAATTTTGACTATACAACCCCCCCGCAGTTCTGCGAGGCGGTAGACAGCCTCAAGGCAGCCGGTTGCGAGTATTTCGTCATAGACCTCAGAAATAACCCCGGCGGATACGTTGAGTCAATCGTTTCGGTAGTGTCTTACTTTCTTGATGAAGGCGACCTTGTAATGACTGTTGAGGACAGAGACGGCAAGGTCACGGAAAAATATACCGTTAAGGAACGCACAAACGAGCAGTTCAGCATTAAGAAGTCAGATATAGGCAAATACAAGGGTATGAAGCTTGCCGTTCTCGTAAATGAAAACACAGCGAGCGCCGCAGAGCTTTTCACCGCGACAGTCAGAGATTATTCTCTTGGAAGTATAGTCGGTGTCAAGACCTACGGAAAGGGCTGTATGCAGCGCACCTATTACCTTGACAACTACGGTCTTAAGGGCGCATTGAAGCTCACCACAAGCCTCTATTTTTCAAAGAGCCATAACTCATATCACGGCGTGGGAATTATGCCTGACGTAGAGGTTCAACTCTCTGACGAGGCAAAGGAATACGGCGCATCTCCCATTCCTCACGACAAGGACAATCAGTTGCAGTGCGCTATTGAAAATTTGAAATAAAGCTACGGCTAAAAATAAAACAAACATATATATTAAAGGAGAATTTATCATGGCAGAGAAGCAGTTATATACGCCCGAGGGCTACAAGGAGCTTACAGACGAGCTTGACTACCGCAAGTCCGTAAAGAGAGAAGAGATCAAGGAGGCTATCGCTACCGCGCGTTCCTTCGGTGACCTTTCCGAGAACTCCGAGTACGACGAGGCAAGAAATCAGCAGGCAGAAAACGAAGCAAAGATAAAGGAGCTTGAGGCTCTTATTGAGAACGCAGTAATCGTTGACGAGTCCAAGATCGACACAAAGGCAGTATCTCTCGGCTCTACAGTAATCGTTCTTGACGTCGAGGAGGACGAGGAGATTAAGTACAGCATCGTTGGTTCAAACGAAACAAATCCTCTTGAGGGCAAGATTTCTGACCGCTCGCCCGTCGGAAGTGCGCTTATGGGCGCACGCGCAGGACAGACTGTCAGCGTGACAACACCCGCGGGAGTTTACGAGCTCAAGATACTTGACGTTTACAGAGCAGGTAAGGGCGACAATTGAGTTTTGACCCAAAACAACACAAGGGGTCGCAGATATGGACAAAAATAAAGAAAATATCGCAGAAGAAAAGCTTGACGGCGACAGCGTGAGCTTTGCGAGTAAAAGCAAGCTTCTCTCAAAGCTTGACAATTTCTGGTATCACTATAAATGGGTAGTTATTGTAGGTGCTTTTTTCCTTGTGGTACTCATTATTGGTCTTGTGCAGATATTCAGCCGCACCGAAAATGATGTGGCAGTGACGTTTGCAGGTCCTGCGTATATGTCACCCAACCAGTGTGCTGACATTGAGACCGAACTTGGAAAAATAATTCCTGAGGATTACACAGGCGACGGAAAGAAGATTGTTAAGTTTAGCAATTACACTATATACTACGAAAACGATCTTGAGGGATTGAACTCCTCAGAGATTGACTTGTCCCAAAACACCACAAATAAGAGCAATTACGACGATTATGTTTCGTCGGGTGAATGCTCGATATATTTTGTGGGCGTTGAGCTTTACAAAAATTTCGTGGCTCGCGAAAGATTGCAGTCTATGAGTGATTTATTTGGCGAGAATAAGCCTGTGGGTATTACCGAGGACGGCTACGGCGTACGTCTGGGTGATTTACCTATATATGAGCTTGATGCGTTTAAGGTCATGCCTGCGGATACGTACGTTTGCCTTACAAAGCCATACATATACGGCGAGAGCTCAAAGGAAGATACATATGCCGCAATGATGGAGTGCTATAAAGCAATAGTCAATTTCGGACAGTAAAAAATGAAGCGATTTTATATCGCTTCATTTTTATTTAATCACCTAAAATTCACTAAAACATTCCTTGTTTGCCGTGTTCAGTTAACACGGTGTTAATTATTTAGTGATAAAATTTAAAATATAGGGCTATGATAATATATATTTGAACTTATATAACTATTCGGAGGCAAAATAATGGGAAAATTTAAGGATAAGCTTTACAGATTTATGTACGGAAGATACGGTACGGATCAGCTTTATAATTTTATAAGCGTGTTTATTCTTATCAGTCTGGTACTTGAATGGATACTCAGCTTTTTTATAGGCAAGTACTTTGTGGGCGCAATAATCCTTTATGCAATAATCACACTTAACCTCGTGCTTATAATTTGGTCTATGTTCAGATGCTTTTCAAGAAACATCTACAAGCGCAGACGTGAGAATGAAATATATCTCAAGGCTCGCAGAGCAGTTGCGAGATTTTTCTCGGGCAATACGTCCGCAAAGACTAAGAATGGCCCCAGGGACGGTGCTGGATTTATCTACCGCGACTGCACAAAATGCGGAAATACTCTCCGCTTGCCTTACAAGGCTGGCAAGAACGCGGTAAGATGCCCCAAATGCTCTCACAGATTTTTCGTAAAAGCAAAGAAAATGAAATAAAATCATACTCCCCGATACTTGTCGGGGAGTATTTAGGATAGATATGACAAAAAAGACACTACTGAAGATTATTATAATATCAGTCGCGGTCTTGCTAGTGCTTGTTCTGTGCGGAGTGGGTCTATATATTTTCCGAGATAGATTTATCGAGGAGGATATCGTAGCCAACACTCTTGAAGACGGCGGAATAGTCCTGCATTTTATTGACGTGGGACAGGCAGACTGTATTCTGATCATGACACCCGAGGGGAATATGCTGATTGACACGGGCACAAATAGCTCCGAAGCTCAACTCAAAAGTTATCTATATGACCTTGAGATTGAGTCCTTTGAATATCTTGTCCTGACACATCCGCACGACGACCATATAGGCGGCGCGGATATGATAGTCAAGGAGTTTGACGTTGAGAACGTGATAATGACCGACGCCGACGAGGATATTGATATGTATATAACGCTTCTGTCGCTCATAGAGGACAGAGACATAAACGTTATCGAAGCAGTATCGGGTGAGAGCTTTTACGTGGGTGAATGCAAAAGCACGGTAATCGCGCCCAATAAGGAGTATGAGGAATACGACGAGGTAAATAGCACGAGTGTCGTGCTCAAATGCGAGTTTGGCGAGTGCTCGGTGATACTTACGGGTGACGCGGAGACCGACTCCGAGGCGGAGATGATAGCAGAATACGGAGATTTTCTTGACTGCGACATATTAAAGCTCGGGCATCACGGCTCAAAGACCTCAAGCTCGTATAGATTTCTTGAGATAACTTCACCCGAATACGCGGTAGCCTGCTGTGGCACGGACAATACATACGGACACCCCGCATCCGAGGTTGTTTACAGACTGAACTTGTTTGGAATACAGCTCCTCCGTACCGATAAAGAAGGAAGCATTGTCTTTACCTGCGACGGTGAGGAGTTTGAATATGTGGATTAAAAAATATCCCGACAGATTTGTCTGTCGGGGTATTACTTTTATTTTAGAGTGTTTCCTAATTTAATAACCGAATAGCCGTCTCGTGTAATAACGAATATGCCCGAATTTGCATTGTCAGGATTTAACGCGCAAAGCATTTTTCTGAAATCATAGGAAGGAATATCAACCGAGCATTCATGCCATAAGCATAAAATGAAGTCTATTTTTGTGTCAGATGCGGAAATCAATTTGTCAAGCAAGGCTTTCTCATCGCTTTTCTCGACTGATAAAGCATTTTCAATAACCGCGCTATATTCATTTCCAAGAGAGGATAACAATACTATCGCTTGAGTATATTGCTTTTTCTCTTTACCCGACAGCAATGCTTTCGCGATGTCCTTCATGTTTTGGAATTTGCTTTCATCAAAAAACATTGGATTTTTTATTTCAAAAATAGATTGCATAACAGCCTCCTTGTATTTTTTATATTATAACATAAAATCCGCAGAAAGACAAGTCCATATGCGGATTTTGGTTTTTTATTAGCAATTAAAACGCGTATTACTGATTCGACGCGGGAGCAGCAATCTGCGGAGCTGAAAGCTCGGGAGCTTTCAGAACTATCTTGGGATATTCTCCGTTTTTCACGCAGCCCTCGGTTATAATTACCTCGTATATATCGTCGCGGGAGGGTGCGTCGTACATTATCTTTGTCATAAACGACTCCATAATGGAACGAAGTCCGCGCGCGCCTGTGTGTCGCTCTGTCGCTAGGGATGCAATAGCTGTGAGAGCCTCGTCCTCAAACGAGAGCTTTACACCGTCCATCGAAAAGAGCTTGATATACTGCTTGATTATTGCGTTTTTGGGCTCTTTGAGTATTTTTACAAGTGCGTCGTTGTCAAGCTCGGAGAGGGAAACGATTACGGGAAGTCTGCCCACAAGCTCGGGGATAAGACCGAACTTTACTATGTCGTGCGCCGTGACGTCCTTGTAAATTCCCGCGCCCGCTTCTGCAACGGATGCAACTGCGCTGCCAAAGCCGATAGTGTTTCCGCCCTTGCGCTTGCCGATGACCTTGTCAAGTCCGTCAAATGCGCCGCCGCAGATAAAGAGGATATTCTCGGTATTTATCTTCATAAATTCCTGTGTGGGATGCTTACGTCCGCCCTGCGGGGGAACGTTTGCCTCTGTGCCCTCAAGGATCTTGAGAAGCGCCTGCTGAACACCCTCGCCCGATACGTCACGGGTGATAGAACGGTTCTCACTCTTTCGTGAGATCTTGTCTATCTCGTCGATATATATAATTCCTTTTTCTGCAAGCTCAATGTCGTAGTCTGCCGCCTGAATGAGACGGAGAAGGATATTTTCAACGTCCTCGCCAACGTAGCCTGCCTCGGTGAGAGTTGTCGCGTCGGCAATCGCAAAGGGAACCTTGAGGGTTTTTGCGAGCGTCTGCGCAAGGTACGTCTTACCTACGCCCGTAGGGCCGAGAAGAAGGACGTTGCTCTTTTGTATCTCAACGTCGTGCTCCTCGGGTTGAATCTTTACTCGTCTTCTCTTGTGTGAGCCCGACTCGGATTTGTTGAGTATTCTCTTGTAATGATTATATACCGCAACCGAGAGCGCAACCTTTGCGTCGTCCTGACCGATAACGTACTCGTCAAGAGTTTCTTTTATCTGCTGGGGCTTGGGGAGAGTTTCAAACGAAAGCTCGTGGGTTGCGTGTGTGGCAGTTGACTCATATATCAGCTCCGAGCACGCCTCAACACAAAAGTCGCAAATATATACTCCCGACGAGGAGGGGATAAGAAAGTTTACCTGATTTTCATTTTGTCCGCAAAAAGCGCAATATCTGAGATTTGAGCTGTGCGGAGTACGATTGTTTTCAGATGCCATGTCGTGACCTTTCAAAAATTATTCGTGCTTGTCGAGTATGCGGTCGATAATGCCGTACTCAAGCGCTTCCTGCGCGGTCATAAAGTAGTCTCTGTCGGTGTCCTTTTCAATCTGCTTTATAGACTTACCCGTGTTCTCGGAGAGTATCTTGTTGAGCATATCGCGTGTGCGGAGGATAAGCTCTGCGCGGATCTTGATGTCCGACGCCTGACCCTGCGCGCCACCGAGAGGCTGGTGTATCATAATCTCACTGTGGGGGAGAGCAATTCTCTTGCCCTTAGTACCCGCAGAAAGAAGGAATGCGCCCATGCTTGCCGCCATACCTATACAGATAGTGGAGACGTCGCACTTGATGTACTGCATAGTGTCGTAAATAGCCATACCTGCGGTCACAGATCCACCGGGGCTGTTGATATAAAAGCAAATATCCTTTGTGGGATCCTGCGCTTCAAGGAAGAGCATCTGCGCGACCACAAGGGAAGCGGTCGCATCGTTTACCTCGTCGGACAAGAATATTATTCTGTCGTTGAGAAGACGCGAAAAAATGTCATAGGAGCGCTCGCCGCGTCCCGTCTGTTCAACCACCATAGGAACAAGTGCATTTTTCATATTATAAAAATCCATTATAACTCTGCCTTTCTGAATATTGGTGTGTAATAGTGCCGTACTTAACACGGGTCGCTCGCCGATGTGTCAAGTACGGCACAAAAATTCTGAAATTAAGCCTTGATAACTGCGCTATCCTTAACGAGCTTCATAGCCTTTCTTACGGAAACGTCAGCCTTTACCATAGCGGGCTCAACGAATTCCTTAAGCTGTGCAACTTCCATGTTGTAGTTGGAAGCGAGGAGAGCGAACTCTGCCTCAAGCTCCTCGTCGCTTACCTCAATAGCCTCAACAGCAGCGATGGTCTCAAGAGCGAGTCTTGCCTTAACCTGCTTTTCAGCCTGGGGACGAAGCTGCTCGCGGAGCTGCTCGAGTGTAAGACCTGTGTACTTGAAGTACATCTGCAGGTCAAGACCACTCTGACGGAGTCTGTTGTCGTAATCGCGAACGAAGTTCTCGGTCTCAGCTACGAACATAGCCTCGGGAATGTCAGCCTCGAGCTTTTCAATAAGCACGTTGAGAAGCGACTCCTCAAGATTTGCCTCTGCAGCGCTCTCGTGTCTCTTCTGGATTTTAGCCTTCATATCCTCGCGGTATTCAGCGAATGTATCGAATTCGGAAACGTCCTTTGCGAAATCGTCGTCAAGCTCGGGAAGCTCGATCTTCTCAATTGACTTGATAGTCACCTTAAATACAGCGGGCTTACCTGCAAGCTCCTCTGCGTGATATTCCTCGGGGAAGGTGACGTTAACGTCAAACTCCTCACCGATTACGTGGCCTGCAACCTGCTCCTCAAAGCCGGGAATGAAGGAGCCGGAGCCGAGCTTGAGGGAATAATCCTCGCCCTTGCCGCCTTCAAATGCAACGCCGTCAACAAATCCCTCAAAGTCGATCTTTGTCACGTTGCCCATTTCAGCAGCAGCGTCAGTAACCTCGATCTCACGGGAGTTTCTTTCTCTTACTATGTTGATCTCCTTGTCGATCTCCTCGTCGGTCACTTCAACAGTGTCCTTTGTGACCTCGATGCCCTTGTAGCCCTCGATCTTGCACTCAGGCTTTACGGGTACGATAGCGGAGAGAACAAGACCGTTCTCGTCGATGGAAACAACATCTATTTCGGGCTGACCAACGGGCTCAATGCCTGCCTCTTTAAGAGCTGCCTCGTAGTTCTCGGGAATAAGGTCGTTTATAGCGTCCTCATAGAAAACGCCTGTGCCGTACATTTTCTCGATCATAGCGCGGGGAGCCTTACCGGGTCTGAAACCGGGGACACTGATCTTCTTTACCTGCTTGCGGTAAACCTTTTCAACA
>JAZOUO010000074.1:0-31708 GCA_045658225.1 Eubacteriales bacterium | reverse complement strand
GCTATTTGCTATCTCTATGTTTCCTCCGCTGAAATAGAATACTCCTCCCTGATATGCCTTGTTGCCACTTGCGCATATGTCATTAAAGCTTCCTTTTCCTCCGTTCATGTATACTACACCGTTGGAGGTCGAGGTGTTGTTATCAAGTGTTATATCATCAATAATAAGCTCTGAGCCTTCGCTCATATAAAGCGCTGCTCCGGTAGCACCCTTGTTGTTTGTAATAACTGTATTGTCTTTGACAGTCACCTTGGATGCATCGGATCTTATCGCACCGCCGTAATATCCCGAGGAGTTTGAATCAAGCGTCACTCCCGAAAGAATAAGCTGGGAATTATTTACGTATATTGCTCCGCCACCAATGCCTGTTTCCGCGGTAGCATCGGGAACAGAGTTGGAAATAAGTTTAACATTTGTCAGGTTGATGACACTGTTAGTTCTTCCACTTATTGCACCTCCGCTGAGTGCAGTGTTTTGTGAAAGTGTCGCATCAATAATATTAAGATTGCTTCCTATCTTTTCTCCCTGAACAGTGTTGTATGACAGGTAGAATGCTCCTCCGTGTCCCGTAGCACGGTTGTTGGAGAACACCGTGTTTTTGCCGCTGACGTTAACAGTCGTTTGCGATACATATACCGCGCCTCCATTTACGCCTGCGCTGTTATTACTTACGTTAACATTAACAAACTCAATATTGCTTGCCGTGGCATAAATTGCGCCTCCGTGCGTACTTGCGGTGTTGTTTTTGAATTCTGCTCCGTTAATTATAACAGTCGCATTATTCTCTGCCTGGATTGCTCCTCCGCTTACTGCGATGTTTGATTGGTTAGCGTCGCTGTTTCCTATGAGAATAAAATCTCCTTCACCCTCTACAAGCTTCAGCTCAGAATTATTAACATAGAATACTCCTCCTACGCCAAGCTTACCTTCGCTATTTACTGTAGCAGAGTTTCCATAAGCCTTCATAGACGTTATCGTCATAGAAGACTGTGAGTGAAGTGCTATCGCTCCGCCCTTGTGAGACGTATTGCTCTCAAATTCTACTTCCGAAAGCTCTCCCGTTGCCTCGGTAGAGTAAATAGCTCCTCCTCCATAGTTCTCCTCTGTTGCAATATTGAGAATAAACTTTGTGTTGATTACGGTGTATTCATTCTTTGCTACGTAAACTGCACCGCCGCGTCCTGCCTCGTTTCCTTCAAATATCGCGCCGTCAACCGAGAAGCTCGACGTCACCGTCACGCTTTCCTTCTCTATCTCTCCTGTTTCGGCATTGGGCTTTTCTACATCATACGTGTAATTCATCACGCAGATTGCTCCGCCGTAGTTTGATGCGGTGTTGCCATTGAAGCTTGTGCCCTCGCCGACTGTAAGTGAAGCTCCCTCAACAAATATTGCTCCGCCGTTGCCTTTTTGGGCTATATTTAATGCAAACGAACTATCATATACTGCCACCGAGCTATTATTCATAGCATAAATAGCTCCGCCGCGGTTTGCAACATTGTTGGATATATCACACTTTACAAGCTCTGATACAACGCCGTTTGTCAAATAGAATATTCCACCGTTATTTGCTCTGTTTTCGGAAATCAGGGAATTGTTTACGGTTATGTTGCTCAAAGATCCTGCATATATAACTCCACCGCTTATTGCAGCATTGTTCTTTGCAGTCAAGCGGTTGAGCACAGCAATATTCCCTGTTAGATACACTACACCGTTCAAGCTTGACGAGTTGTCCAAGAGAGTGACGTCCTCTGCATTAAGAGTTCCTCTTCTTGCGTAGATAGCTCCGCCTGTACCTCCCGACGAATTGATAATCTGCGTATTCTTGAGTGTCATATCGCACTCATCCGCCCTGATAGATCCTCCGTAATATCCCGAGCTATTTGCATCCATCAATACATCGGTTAGATTCAGGGTAGAGTTGTTAGAGTAGATAGCTCCTCCTCCATTATCCATACCCATCTTTGCGTCAGGCGTAGAATTGTTCTTGAACACGACGCGAGTAAGATTTACCAGACTTGCACTTCTCGCGCTTATTGCGCCGCCCGAAAGCGCGCTGTTGGATTCAAATATAACGTCAGTCGCATTCAAAACTCCGCCGTTTCTCGTACCGTCCTCATTCGTTGAGTAGGTTATGTAAATCGCACCGCCATGATTTCCCGCGGTGTTATTTTTAAATGACACGGTAGAGTCTATTTCAAGTTCAATAGCGCACATATAAAGCGCGCCCGCATTATTTGCGGCAGTGTTGCCCGACATTTCAACGTCAGACAAGGTGAGCAATATGCTGTGAGCATAGAACGCTCCCGCATTTCCGCCTGCCTCGCCGTTTTTGATAGCAGCGTTGTTTTCGAATTTTATGTTCGACATAGCAACTATCGACTGGGACGACGAGTACATAGCTCCACCGAACACCGCAGTATTATCGGTAAACGTAATATTCTTAAGAGTTACGTTCGATTCGCTATGAATAGCCAGAGCTCCAGCGTTGTTTGACGCCATGTTGCCGACAAAATCACATCCGCTGATTACCGCATCGCTCTTTCTCGTGATATAAAGCGCGCCGCCGTTACCCGCCTGAGTTTCAGAGGCAATTGCATCGTTCCTTGTAAAGGTACAGCCTGTTATGGTTGCGTATATTCCATCCTCACAGGTGCTTGCCGCGCTAAGAATGACCGCGCCTCCAAGACCCGCTTTATTTTCTGTAAAGTCACATCCTGTTATTTCCATGTGGCGACGGGTGTAATCAGGATTGGAATAGTGAAGGTACAGCGCTCCGCCGCTATATTGGCAACGGTTTCCAATAAAGCTCGTATTTCTAACTGTAAGAGCGCCGCCGGTATATATCGCGCCTCCGCTGGAATCAGTGAAGTTTCCGACAAACTCAGTGTTTCCATAGATAACGATAGGGCTACTTGTATTCGAGTAAAGCGATCCTCCTGCTCTTATGGAATGATTGTTGATAAAGCTCATAGTCTTTCCGTTTTCTTTATCCGAGCCTATGAACATCTGCGCCTCTGATGAGGATGAGGACGAGACCGCGCCTCCATAGCTGTGGGAAAGGTTATCCGATATTGTTCCCGACACAAGCAGTACTATCTCGTCATTATATATAGCTCCTCCGCGGAGAGCCTCGTTATTACGTATAATTCCACCGTACATGTTGAAATTACCGAGGTTGTATACAGCGCCTCCGCAGCCTGCGGTCTCAAGCCATGTTTCTGTTCCATCTTCGTTGGTTATTATGGTGTTCTCGGTGAAGACCATATTGTTTTCTATTATGCCACCGTACATATTGACAGTACCGTTCATAATAAGTATGGCAGCGCCTCCTGCGCGTGTCATTGATATGTCACTTGTAAAGGCTTCGCAGGTAAAGGTACGCTCATTTCCGAGCTTTTTGTTGTTGGCTATGATAATTCCGTCATAAATATTAACGGTCGCGCTATCCGAAATGAACACCGCGCTTCCCAATACCGAGACATTAACTCCGTCTCTGTTTCCGTCAACAATCAAAGTGCCCTGTCCGCCGCCAAGAGTAAGTATAGCTTGTTTTTGGAAAATCAGCGACGGGATTCCGTCCTTGTCCTGACCTACAACAAAGAGGTCGCCGTTAAAGTCAGGATGGCGCGTGATAGTATAATTTCCGTCCGAATACAACTTAGTCTGACCCGTAAAGAAAACAGGCTCGGTAATTGCTATATTTGCTGCAATTTTTATCTCACTTGCACCCGCTGCGGCTCTGTCTATAAGCTCTGCCAGTGTACAGGTGTCAAGCAGCTCCCATGTTGCTTTTATTTCAACATCCGAGAATATGTTGCCTGCTGATTTAAATGCATAACCCTTCGCATCTCTCCAACCGGCAAACTTGTATCCGACTCTTTCGGGAGCAAACAATAAATAAGCTCCACTCTCGTCCACTCCGATCTTTGATATCTGACCGGTTCCGTCATCAATAGTAATGTAGTACTTTGCCGGGATCTTATCTATCGCGCGTTCCTCATAGTATGTACAGTACAAGCAGTTAGCTCGCTCAAGACCTTCCTCGTTGAGCGTGGGAGCGTTGATGACAGACCATTCTCCCAGCGTATGATCTGTCACAGCAAGGATCTCGGTCTTTTCGTTTCCGCATATCAAGCAAGTATATGTCTTAACGCCCTCAAGAGAGCAGGTGGGCTGAGTCGTAATTACTCCGTCATCATACTGGTGCCCATCATCAGTGGGAAGTTCTTCGGTTTTTATGTGTCCGCAAAGCTCACATGTATACGCCTTAACTCCCTTGACAAAGCAAGTGGGCTGGGTCGTAATTACTCCCTCTCCGTATGAATGCGCATCGTCTGTGGGAATATCCTCATTTTTCGTGTGACCGCAAATTCCACATGTGTATGTCTTTATTCCATTGACAAAGCAAGTTGGCGGAGTCGTAATTACTCCGTCGTCGTAATCATGTCCGTCCTCTGTCGAGATTTCTTCATTCTTTGTATGACCGCATATCTCACACGTATATGTTCTGACGCCCTTAACGGTACAGGTCGGCTTTTGAGTGACTATACCCTCGTCATATACGTGATCGCAAACGGCTTCCGTGCCGCCGTCGGGACTGACATCAGTCGTTGGTTTTTGAGTGCTTGTTTGATTTCTGTTGCAACCAACTAAAAGACAAAGCACTATCAAGATAAGGGTGAAAATTATTAAACTTTTTTTCATACCTCTACATCTCCTCTCAGTAATTTTATCTGCGGTTTTTAGACTTTTTTGAGTATAATTAGTTATATTATACACTATTATATTAAAAAAATCAATAGTATTTTAGTTCTCATGCTCATTCAGCCCCCATTTATAGACATAATACCATAAAATCAAGGTGTGATTTGGTATAAAAGCCTAAAAAATGACCGTTGCTGATGCAACGGTCATTTCAATATTGTGTTTATAGTAAATTCAGAGTCATCAATCCAGTGTTACTGTAAACTGACTCAATTCACTTCCATACATTCCCATAACGGTGGAATAATACCTAACTGTCAAAGTGCTTGCATCCTCTGAAAAATACAGCAACGCAACCATTCCTGTAGCTCCGTAAAATCTGTCCATATACTGTGGATCCACTAAAATCTGCGTGACGGTGTTTCCGTGCTCACCCTTGACCTGCGAGCATACAATGTGATCCCATGGGTCATGTCCTGCGAGAACTATCTCTATGTTTTCATATTTGGAGATAAATTTGTCAAAAATTTCATCGCCATCGTTAAATATGGGATTGTATCTTGAGGGCGCATAGCAGTCCTCAGAGTCCAGTGTGCTTCCGTCTCTATACATATACGCATGTGTTGCCACAATGACCTTATGATCGGGATGCGCCTCTACCACATTGCCCGCCCATTCAAGCACCTCGTCTGTTGGTGAAAAATCCAAGTTGAGAATAAGCCACTTTGTTGTGCCTATTTCAAATGCGTTATAGCTACATGAAACATCGCCCTCTCCGTACCATCCGTCAAGCTCGGCAAGATATGTATCGTTATAAAAGGTCTTATTGAACAGAAAATCCGACGCATTTGGCGCAACGTAGCCTTCATTTTTAAAGTCATATTTGTCGTGATTTCCCATGCTCAGCGAAAACGGTATTTTTCCGCTGAGCTTGTAAATGTTTTCTCTGGCAAAATTAAACTCGGATTCAAGCGCATTTTCTGTTATGTCTCCAACACCAATGGCATACTGAATATTTATTTCGTCCTTGTTTTCCAAAAGCCAGTCGTATAAGCCCGCCATACTATCCGGGTGGAATTGCGAAAGAGATTGAGTATCTCCTATTACTGCAAAGCAATAATCTCCATCGGCGTCCTCCACCTCAGAGGGATCAAGCCAAAGCTTTACCGTTTCAAAATCGTTCTTTAAATGAGAAAGATCCTTTGCTATATCTGCTCCGCGGCAGGAATACAGCTCATATCTTACTATAAGAGCAGCGTCATCAAGCGCTACACCCGATTTACACGTTGCGGCGATCTCATCCGCACTTCTGATATCCGACCATACGGACAGCTCGTATATCTCTCCCGTGAAATGAGCATAATTGCTTCCTAAATGGTCGCCACCAACAACGTACGGCATTATAGACGTACGGTCAATATCCAGATTTTTAATTTTTTCCAACGTCTGCTTCAACTCACCGTCAATATAACAGTGTGCCTTTGCATTATCCGTGTCAATAACTATACTCATATGTACAGGTTTCCCCATGCATACGTTTACATCATCAAAAACATAAGTAGCGCTGGTGAACCATCTTGCTCCCGCGCTGTTTTCCTTCCAGCCCTGCAAAACTATCTGAGGGGAGCCATTCTTATTTATCTCGTAAGAAACAGACGGATTCCAATGATCGTTGTTGCTCAAAAGCAGTCCATAGCTTTTGGAAGAATTCTCAGCTTTATCAAGCGAAAACACTACGTCAAACGTCTTTGGAAACGATCCGAAAAGCTGGCCCATTGGATTTCTTTGCTCGGACGAGAAAATCATTCCTTTGCAGGAATGAACCTCACTTTTTGAAATGACTTCATCAACATTATGCTCACAGAAATCACATTCTTTGCGCAATATTCCCTCTTCATAGCAGGTCGCTTCCTTAATAACAGATCCCGCGTCGTATGAATGTCCCGTAGCATCTATGCTCTCCCTTTTCTCTGCCCCACACTGAGTACAGATAAAGAGCATACTGCCCTCCTTGGTACATGAAGCTGCCACGTCAACACTACCCTCATCATATTGATGCTTACATTCGGCGGCGGTGGGAGCCTCTGTCTTATCCTCGGTCGCCTGTTCCTCGGTCGCCTGTTCCTCGGTCACCTGTTCCTCGGTCACCTGTTCTTTGTCGGTAGTTAATTCTGTTTTAGTTTCTGAAGTTCTCTCATCTTGCGTGTTGACTTCCTTGGATTCATCCCCACACGACGAAAGCAACAATGCAACTGCCACCAACATCAATAGGATAAACATAAAAGATCTTTTTATCATTTTTTCACCGTCCTGTTAGTATTGATTCTAAATCATTTTATTGAGATCGACTTGCTATCTACCTATGAATTAACTTTAACATATTTGCCGCTATTTGTCAACCGTTTGAAAAATAAATGACCCTCGGAATAAAAATCCGAGAGCCATTTTTGTGTAGGGCAAACCCCATTTCTTGTATTACACGCGTGCCTCAAGAAAGCTGCAAACGTCTCCTACGGTGACGAATTTGACAGGCTCTGTAAATCTGAAACCAAACGCGACCTCTATCTCCATAGCGAAAAGCATCATAGAGAGCGAGTCAAGACTGAGATCCTCTATAAGTCTCGTGTCCTCGGTCACAGCGTCCATGTCTATTTCCCTGTTTACCTTTGCAAGTATTGTTTTAAGCTGTTCAAGCATAATAAATCTCCTTATTTTACGCTTCCGTCTTGGAATCGATATTTTTTATATACGAACGGCGGCGCTTGTGCTGCTCCGCGTCAAAATATTTCCATTGAGCCATGACTTGAGTGTTTGTCTCAAGATTGAGGTTGGTCTCAAAATATTCTACCTCTCCGCGCTCAAGCGTCTGAGTCATGCAGTTGAGCATAACGGCATTAACTCCCGCCGACTGATACTCGGGAAGCACTGCGACAAGTGCCAAGTCAACTACATCAGGCTTTTTGACGGCCTTAAGCAGTCTCACTATTGCCGCAGGTGTCAAGCGTCCTCCACTCTTTTGTAAAGACTTTCCAAATCCGGGGATACAAAGTGCAAAGGATACCACGCGATCGTTCTCGTCACATATAATAATGAGGTATCTTTTGTTTATCACGAGCATGAACTGATCAACAAGTTGATTTTTCATGCTCTCGGTAAACGGAACTGTTCCGTAAAGGTGACTGTAGCATCTATCCAGACACTCAAAAACACCGTCCTTGTATCTGTTTATGTACTCCTTTTTAGACATTTTCTCCGAGTCCACTATATGAAGCTTACTAAGCTCCAACGCACGCTCCGCAACTCTGCCGAGCATTATATTCTTTTCCTTTGGTGCGCGCAGACGGAACTCAAGCCAGTCTATCTCCTTTGTGTATCCGCAGGCTTCAATAAGTGCTGGATAATAATCGTAGTTATACTGCTCCTCAAAGGTTGAGAGCTTATCAAATCCCTCAATAAGAAGTCCTTCTCTTTCAAGGTCGCTGTATCCGAGAGGTCCGCAGACGGTGTCAAGTCCGTTGTCTGCTCCCCATTTTTCAACCGCATCAAAGAGTGCCTTTGCAACCTCGACGTCATCTATGGCGTCAAATCTTGTAAAGCGAAATCTCTTTTCGCCGTGAAGTTCATTAAACTGCTTTTGTATAATGCCCTGAATACGTCCGACTGTCTTACCGTCTCTCTGTGCGAGATAAAACACGGAATCACAGGTATCCGCATAAGCATTTTTATCCGTGAAAATCGTCATCTCGTCTCCGTAAAGAGGGGGAACAAAATAAGGGCAATCCTTATAAAGTCTGAGTGGAAATTTCACAAATTCGTGTCTCTGCGCTCTGGTCTTTACCTCAATAATATTTATACTCATCACGCCTCCGCACTCTCGAGAGGCTCATCATCGCATCTGAGGAACGCAATTCCGTATCCCGCAAGCCAAGGGCCGCAGTGTGCGCCACTAACAGGGGAAATTATCATAGCCTCGTGATTGGGTTTGAGGTCGTGCTTTTGCTCTATCTCTGCAAGCTCGTCAATCATAAACGGACCCGCATACATATGCCAAAGCATATAATCCTCAGGGGAACGGTCGCCGATAATCTCTTTGATTATGCTGCACATTTGGCTTATAGCCTTCTTCTGCGTTCTCACGCTCTGCATAGAGCAAATCTCCCCCTCGTGAGAAAAGTGTATAACGGGACAGATATTCAGCATCTTACCCATAAGAGCCGTGCCGCCCTTGAGTCTTCCGTTGTAAACGAGATAGTCGAGCTTGCCGACAACGCCGATAAACTCCTGACGCTCCATCATCCAATGTATCTCTTTTACAATGGTATCGGTGGGAATATCTTTTTCTATCATCTCTGCCGCCTTGATAGCAAGCAGACCCTCGCCAAAGCAAGCGATTTTGGAGTCAATGACAGTCACCTTAAGTCTACCCGCATATTCCTCGCCGATGAGACGTATCAGATTATACGTGCCGCCGAGATATGCGCTGAGCGCGATAACTATGACCTCATCGTACCCGTCCTCTATTGCCCTATCAAACAGCGTCATAATAGACTCACGCGTGGGCATAGCGGTGGTGGGCAGATTGTTTTTGGGGTCATCCATTGTCGCAAGCTGATTGTAGAACTCCTCGGGGTTGAGGTCGTATCCCTCAAGATACTCTTTACCCTGAAAGTTTACGCGGATGCGAATAATATCAATGTCATACTTTTTGTAGCGTTCGGGGGCATAATCAAGACAACCCGTAGACGTACACATAACCTTTCTCTTTGACATAATTATCTGATATCCTTTCCTTCAAACAAAGATTTGTTTTTCATCATATTGAGCATCATACCCACGGTATTGGAAATGGTGTCCGAGTTTGCGGAGCCACGCACCTTGACTATAAGCTTTCCAACGCCAAGCACTATGCCACCGCCAAGAGAGTTGAAGTCGTAAATTCCCATAAGGTACTGCACAAGCTTCATTATCTCGGGGTTGCCCGTTTTCTTTGCGTATTTTACGATGTCCGTGATTATTCTTCGAGCTATTCCCTCGGAGTTCTTGAATACCTGATTGCCCGCAAAGCCCTCTGCCACGAGAACATCACAGTCTCCTGAAAGCGCGCGGTTGCCCTCAATATTTCCTATGAAATTGAGGTCGCTTTCCTGTTTGAGCAGTGCGTGAGTTGCCTTAACAAGCTTATTTCCCTTAGTCTCCTCTGCTCCGTTGGAGAGAAGTCCAACTGTGGGGCTTTCGATGCTGTAATATGTCTTCATAAAGTCAGAGCCCATATACGCGAAGTCAACAAGCTGAGACGGAGTGCAGTCAATGTTCGCTCCCGTGTCAACAAGGCAGGTAAATCCGCCCTTCTCTGCGGGCAGAATCGCCGCGAGTGCGGGTCTTTTAAGCTCGGTTGCAGGCACGTAGCGGAGAGCACCCGCCAAAAGCGCGCCTGTGTTTCCGCCGTTTATCATGCCGACTATGTCATCCCTTTGGGCAAGTGCCAAAAGTCCCTTTACAAGAGAAGACTCAAGCTTGCCGTATATGGCAGCCGTAGGTGCGTCGTAGTTGGTTATAACGTCGGTTGCGTGTATTATCTCTACTCGCTTGGTATCATATTCAAGCTCGGAAAGCTTTGACTTTATTACACTCTCATCGCCCACAAGCACAACTCCAAGGTCGATGTTCTCACAAAGCGCCTTTATCGCACCCTCTATAAGTACCTCAGGTCCGTTATCGCTTCCCATTAAGTCTATCGCAATTTTATACTGTACCATAATATCTCCTTATTCTACTGCGACCAAATAATCGTATATTTCCTGACCGCTTATATATACCTGCAATTCTTGCTCGTCAAATCTCTCCTCAAGAGCCTCTGTCACTCTTACGCGGTCGTCGTCATTCACTCCCGCGCCAACGAAAAGAGTTATAAGCTCTCGGTCCTCAAGGTCGTCTATCTGCTCTATCATCTGGCAAAGCGCGTCAAGCGCATCAGACGTTGATGTCACTATATCACCGTCAAGAATTCCTATGTATTCGCCCTCTTTCACCTCAACGCCGCCTATCACGGTATCACGTATCGCGACTGTTATCTCTCCCGATACTACCGCTTCCTTTGCAGACGTAAGGTCAGCTATCTGCTCGTCAATATCAGTAATCGTGGGATTGAATACGGACAGCGCCGAATATCCCTCGGGAATAGTCTTTGTGGGAATAACGTGCACATTTCCCTTGCCCCAAAGCTCTGCCGCCTGACGAGCTGTCAGAACTATGTTGCTATTATTGGGAAGCACGAGGATATTGTCTACGTCAAGTGAGTCAAACGCCGACATAAATTCTTGTGTGGACGGGTTTCCCGTCTGCCCTCCGTTTATAACAACGTCAGCTCCAAGCGACTCAAAAAGTGCCGTCAGCCCTTCGCCCGTAGCAACCGAGACAACTCCGTAGAATTTATGCGGCTTTTTAGCCTTTTTTTCCTGCTTTTCAACTCTCTCGGAGTGCTGAAGGCTCATATTTTCTATCTTTACGTTCAAAAACTCGCCGTATTTCTGGCAAAGAATAAGAATATCACTGGGTGTGTGCGTGTGCGCGTGGATTTTGAGTATATCCGCATCCTTCAAGGCAACTATAGAGTCGCAGCCAAGAGAATCAAGCTCTGAGACAAGTTTCTTTTCGTCAAATGACGCAATATCAACCTTTACGCCCTGAAGTCTCACAAGACATTCCGTGCAGTATCCGTAGGTAAGAGTGGACTCGGACGTGAACAAATCGTAGTTTGCCTCTGTCGTAGTCTCCTTGGTGCTTTCGGATACACTGAAGCTTACCTCTGCCCCGCTATTTAAGGACTCATACATTCCCTTTGCTATGCAAACGTATCCTGCTCCGCCGCTGTCCACAACGTCCGCCTCGGTAAGCACGGGAAGTATCTCCTTGGTTCTCTGGAGCGAACGTTCAGCTTCCTCTATATTGAGGCAGAAAAACTCCTCTATGGTGCTGTTCTCGTCAAGATGCCGCTTTGCATACTCCGCGCTCTCTCTGAACACGGTAAGTATAGTTCCCTCAACGGGATTTGCAACCGCCGCATAGGAGCGTCTGACTCCCGCTATGTACGCCTCGGCAAGCTCTGTCGCCGTGGCAGTCTCCTTGCCTGCGAGCGACTCGCACATTCCCGCAAAGAACTGCGAAAGAATAACTCCCGAATTTCCTCTCGCGCCAAAAAGCGAACCTCGGGAAAATTCACTTGCCACATCGCCAAGACTTACATCCTCTCGGTCGGAAATCTTAGCTATTCCACTCTCTATGGTTCTGCTCATATTAGTTCCCGTGTCGCCGTCGGGTACGGGAAACACGTTAAGATCGTTTATTATTTGTATGTTTGAACGTATTCCGTCGGCTCCGCCGCAGAGAATACGTCGAAATGTGATTCCGTCAAGCTGTTTTGTTTGCATAATACCTCCGTGTTTGCTTTCACATCATTTCCTGAGAGAACATGTTTTTCTGGCGAATAAGTGCTTCAAGCATTTTTGCGCTGTACTCGGATATCTCATCAAGACTGTATTTTTTGCCTGAAAACAAATAGTCGTTGCCTATTCTGACAAATCCGCCTATCGCAAAGGACATAAGCATTACGTCCTCTCCCGTCTTTGCTATGCTCTGACACATGCGACAAAGTCTTTCCTCCAGCTTTTCGCACATAACCCCCTGCTTGCCGCGAAACACCGTCTTTATCTCGTCGGAATTTTTCTCAAGTGCCAGGAGCAGATTTTTCGCGTACATTCTGGGGTCGTCAAAAATCTTGTTCCACTCAGAAAAATTAGCAATAATGCTATCGATAACTCCGTTATCTATCTCATTTGACAATGCTATGGAATCCGTATAATGATTGTAAAACGTGGTTTTGTTTATCATTGCCGCATCGCAAATATCCTTGACCTTTATGTCTTCAGGCATAAGCCTCTCACGAAGCTTTAAAAACGCATTCTTTATCTGCCGACGGGTCTTTACCATTCTAAGATCCATATGTGCCTCCTTTTTTACATACTTATGCAGAAATAATCAACTTTAGTTGTATAAGTGTATTATAGTCGATTTTTGTCGATTTGTCAATAAAAATTTTTCCTATATCTGGGAGCGTTTAAATACTCAGTCCCCACTGTGTTAATAATTTAAGTAAAAATATGTTGCCAAAATCTAAAATCCGTGATAAAATAAACTTGAATGAAAGTAAAAGAGGTCATATTATGCCATTACCGTTGCTTATAACGCTGATAGTTTTAGGCGTGCTCATAATATCGGTGCTTATTACCGCATATGTCTGTTTTTATATAGTTTTCTACTCCCCCAAGAGAAAAAGAGAGAATAATACAGAGGAATATCCCATTCCCGAGGGGAAAATGTATCAGCTCTTCCGCGATCAGATGATAGAGTGGATGGACGGCTCAAAGACCATACCGCACAAGGACGTTGAAATTATCTCGTTTGACGGTCTGACTCTGCGGGGAAAATACTATGAGCACTTTAAAGGTGCGCCTCTTGAGATACTTTTTCACGGATACAGAGGTGACTCCTACCGCGATCTCAGCGGAGGTATCGCGCGCTGCTACGACCTCGGTCACAATGCTCTTGTAGTGGACCATCGCGGAGCAGGCAGGAGCGACGGTAGTGTCATATCCTTTGGGGCGAAAGAAAGCCGCGATTGCGCTGCATGGGTGGATTTTGCGATAAACAATATTGACAAAGACGTAAAAATCATTATCACGGGAATATCTATGGGCGCGGCTACGGTTATGATAGCATCGGCTATGGAACTGCCCAAAAACGTCATCGGTGTACTCGCAGACTGCGGATACACATCCTGCAAGGACATTATAAAAAAGGTTATGAAGGAAGATATGAATCTCCCCGCCGACCTTCTCTATCCCTTCGTGCACCTGGGCGGCTTGCTGTTCGGCAAATTTGACTCTCGGAAAGCATCTCCAATTGATGCGATGAAGTCCTGCAAGCTCCCCGTTATATTCATTCACGGAGACTACGACAAGTTCGTTCCACATCAGATGAGCGTGGATAATTATAACGCTTGCGCCTCAAGCTACAAAAAGCTCGTCACAATAGAGGGCGCGGGACACGGCCTCTGCTTCCCTGTGAATATGAAGCAATACAAAGACGAGCTTAAAGCATTTTTTGCTCCTCTGCTAAAAAAATAAAGCCTTTAATTTTTATTTGGACACATTGACTTTCTATTGATTTTTATGTATAATATTTTCCGACAAAAATCATCTGAACAACGGAGGTATCTCTATGAAGCCTTTATCTAAAAAAATAACCAAGCTTCTTCAGACAAGCCTGTTTTTGATAACAGGAAACGTAATTCTTGCCTTTGGCGTTGCGGCGTTTATCATTCCTAAAAATATTCTTATGGGTGGTACTACGGGTATTGGAATTTTGCTCAGCAAGTTCATTCCCATTGAGACCTCAATTATAGTTCTTATCCTTAATATCGGACTTCTTATAGCAGGACTGTTCATTCTAGGCAAAAAGTTCTTTGTGACGACAGTTGTCAGCTCCATACTCTATCCCATATTCCTTGGTATAATGCAAAGAATTCCCAACATAGAGCACATCACAGACGACAAGTTGCTTTCTGTCATTCTCGGCGGCTCAATCCTCGGTATCTCTATCGGTATGGTAATGCGCGTCGGATCGTCCACAGGAGGACTTGATGTATTTGCTCTTATGCTGAACAAATGGACTCACCTTCCGCTTGCCGTGCTTGTTTACGTATGTGACATAGTAGTCCTTGGAGCGCAGATGATATGTGGCAGCAAGCCCGAAGATCTTCTCTTAGGTATAGTTCTTATAGTCCTTCAGTCCATATTGCTCGACAAGGTAATGATACTTGGAAAATCACAGATACAGCTGTTTATCGTCACCAAAAAGTTTCAGGATGTGCGTCTTGCGCTTCTGAAAAATCTTGAGGCGGGCGTGACTATGGTCAAGATAGAAACGGGACTTTTGCGCGGCGACCAGGACGGAATTATTTGCGTCATTCCCCCGCGAAAGCTATATAACGCAACAGAACTTATACATTCAATAGACCCCGAGGCGTTTATAACCATATCTCATATAAACGAGGTGCGCGGAAGAGGATTTACGTCCGAGAGACTGCATCTCGAAATATCGGAGGAGCATCACAAAGAATAAAAAAGAGAGGCAGACTGCCTCTCTTTTTTTCGTTTATGCCTTGCGGCTTGCACGCTTTTGAGCTCTTTTTGCTTTTTTGCTTTTAATATTGCTTTTTAGGTTTTCAAACGTATCCCTAAGTACGCCAAGCGTTTTTTCGTCCTTGGAAAATAAAAGGCGCAAAAGACCTATGGCTATAGCCACCGTCACAATCTTTTCGGGAGATATGGGAAGCCAAAGAAACGTCAAATACGCTCCTGACACCGCTATCATCCACGGCATCTGACAAAATGTTCCCACACCCATCATAATATAAGACCACCCGTTTGTAATTATCCACGCTATTCCAAGACAAAGCAACAGCTTCGGGTTAAGCAGAAAATAGATTATTTTCTTAACTGTTTGCTTTATCTTTTGTTTTACCTCAACCTTCAAAACAATTCCTCTCCAAGCAATAAGGTGAGGCTTTCCTCACCTTATTATGCACCTCAAATATTATGCTATTATTAAGATGCGTTGCGTTTTTCTCTTTTTTTAGAAATTACTATTTTGTATAGCTCCTCCGCGGCAAGTCTCGCCTTGGCAACGACGTCGCGGTCCTGCTTCGGAAAACAATAATATATCGCCTTATGATTTCCAAGAGCTATAACGTCGCCTATCTCATAGAAATTAAAGTCGGCGTTGATGCTATAAGATGCCTGCGGCGTGTGAACATAATCAAGCTTGCCGTCGCATCCCGTAAGATGAAATCCGTCCACGGTGTGCGTAAGTCTTCCCTCGCCTACGGAATAGATCTTTTTTGCATCTATCGCCATACAAATGTCCACGGGAATATCCATAGAATATGTAAGCTCCTCAAGCTCGGCGCGTACGCAGTCTCGCTCCCATTCAAACCAATCAGGCACGTGATTAAATTTGCTGTCGCCGTCTGTTGCCGCAAGACTTCCGTATTCGTCAAGAATATACTGCTTGCCGCAGGCGTCGCAGGTCAGCGTCACGCCCTCGCCGCGCATTTTGCCCTCAACCATACAGTGAGGACATTTGTATAACACTCTGTTAAGATAGTCTGCGCGGAAATTCTCTGCCACTCTTATTTTCTTGCTTTGCTGCTCGGCAAAGCCGTCAAAGCTGAATTTTTCTTCTATCAGAGCCTGTATGTCCTCAGCGGACATTTCCCTCACCTGTTCAGGCGAGAGCAAATATTCCATTTTCGCCGAAACCTTAACTCTTCTCTTTTGGAGATTGTTGTAAAGCGGGTCGCGCAGAAATGCGCCGCTTGTTATAGTCACAACAACGGGTGAGTCAAGCAACTTGCAGAGCTTACCGAGTGTGTCGGGCAGAGTGGTAGTCCGTCCGTCAAAGGTATATCCCGCCTCGGGAAACATAACCACAGAGCAGCCCTTGCCGAGCGCATGCTTCATATCCTTTATAAGAGACAGCTCCGAGACAAACTTTTTTGTGGGAATACACCCTATCTGTCTCAAAAGCCAATTTTTACCCACAAAGCTGTCAGTCGTGGCAACAATGCCAAACGGTCGGGGGTATAGTATGCTTGCGGCTATCTCAAGGTCGATAAACGCAGAATGGTTCATAAGCATAAGACACGCCTGTCCTCGCTCAAGCTTCTCCATTCCCACCTTTTCGCACTTAAATTCAGTGCTTAAAAGATCAGGCAGTCCCGCAAGCTTCATTACAGTCCGCCAAAAAACATTGGGCTTTTTGGGGAGTCTGTGGGGTTCTGACGATAGCGACATAACCTCGTCGTAGCTTTTTTCAATAAGCTTTATTTTCATAAAATCTCCGATGCAGTTAACATTGTGTTAGTTTTGTAAACTTTATGAACTAATTATAACACATCTTGTGAAAAATTGCAATAGTTATTATTTGAACACAAATAAAGCTTACTCGACCAACAAAAATCGCCCATAACTTCTCTGAGTTATAGGCGATTTTTGCTGGTCAATCAGTGTTGTGACAGCCACTCGTCAGCAACCTTTTTAGACATTCTCTTAATATTCTCAGTGGGATAGATGGAATCTTCGCCGCCGTTAGTGTAGAGAAAATAATTCCCCCCCTCGGTCACGTAGAGCGTTTCCTCATATCCCTCGGGATCTCCAAAATCCCCAAATGTGATCTTTTTTACAATGGATGAGTTCTCCGTATCGTAAAGCTTTCCGCAAATTGTCTTCTGCATATCTATTCTCCTTTTTTATTTATTGTTGTCAACAATTCATTCTTTTATTAAAGAACACACTTCAAAAATTGCTCTGTTGTTATAATTTATTCTGTGATCTTATTACCGTTATCGTCATAGTCAAGCTCGTCAAGAGTCTTAACCCCGGCGTAGATCTGGCAAGCTTCGTACCAAGTGTCGTAAAGATCTGCTGCCATTGTCTTAGCAAGTGCTTCGCCGTTACCGTACGCAACTGCAAGAGCGTCAATATCACCTGTGCTGAGAGCTACTGCAGCATCGTTGATGCTTGTGAAGAGTTCAAGAGTTGCTCCGTTGGGAACGAGTTGCTCCTCAACGAGAAGCTGCTGGAGAGAGCCTCCCTGCGCACCTATCTTAAGACCCGAGAAATCTGTCTTGTCTGCTTTGAACTGATCAGCCTTTGCCTTTGTTGTGATAAGGATCTGCTCTGTTTCATTCTCATCTGCTACGTAGTAGTCGGAGATAAGGAATGTTTCAGCACGCTCTGCCGTCCAAGAGAAGCCGAAGATCGCAAGGTCTGCGCTTCTGGAGGCAACTGCCGCCATGGAATCGTCAAAGGACATCGGGTCAATCTTGAGCTTCATACCAAGCTCTTTTGCAATAAACGTAGCAAGAATAACGTCAAAGCCACCAATAGCAGAGTCGCCGGACTTGGCTGTGTCGTAGAATTCCATAGGAGCGAAGTCAGGAGACATTGCTACTACGAGAGTGTCTGTATACTTTGATGCATCGTAGTCAATAGCTGCTATAGCCTTATCGTAAGTGGCTTACAAGCTATCCTCTTCTTCGGGCTTACAAGCGGCGAATATACCTACACAGCTGCAAAGCATTACAAGTGCAATAATAAGTGATACGATTTTTTCATTTTAGTGGACCTCTTTTCGTTTGATTTTGTGGTTTATGTGCATTGTTATACACCTGCCTTTTTGGTTTGTAAGTGTTTTTTTCTTTTTTTAAAAGATTTTTTAAAAAGTGCCTAAATGCATATTTTTTTGAATATTCAGTATAAGTATGCAAAAATCTCACGGTCAGAGAATGACCGTGAGATAAAGCACAATATTAAGCTAAAAGTACGTCCATCAAAAGCATTACGCAAAAACCAACAAGCAATGAATAGGTCGCTCCCCTTTGCGCGCCGTGAGAATGAGTTTCGGGGATCATCTCATCACTGACTACGTAAAGCATTGTGCCGCCGGCAAATGCGAGAGCAAACGGAAGTATATAGCTTGAGATGCTCACCGCAAAATATCCAATAAGCGTTCCCATCACCTCAATAAGCCCAGTGCCGAGCGCGCACAAGAATGTGCGCTTGGGAGATATGCCCGCAGAAAGCATAGGCGCTATAATAACCATACCCTCGGGTATATTCTGAAGCGCAATACCACCCGCGATAAGAAAAGCTCCCTCGGTGTTGCCCGTACCAAAGCCTACACCTGCCGCAATTCCCTCGGGGAGATTATGGATAGCGATGGCAAGTACAAAAAGCATTACCTTGTTTATATGCGACTGATTATCGTAGCTGTGTCCGTCAATATCTACTCCTACAAGTCCGTGCAAATGAGGCACCAGCTTATCAATAAGATTGATACACAGCGCGCCTGCAAAAACGCCCAACACAACCATTCCAATGGAAAGCAGCTTGTTGGGTGTGTCGCCGAGGCCAAGCGGGCTAACTATCTCATATCCGTAATCGAACGACGGAATTATAAGTCCCAGTATCGCCGCCGCGAGCATTATGCCAGCGGCAAAAGCAAGCACTATGTCGCTGAATTTATGAGATGTTTTTTTGAATATAAATCCTGCTCCCGCGCCGATGACTGTCGCTCCTCCGACACCGAGCGCAGTAAGTAAAACGACCTCCATTTATCGCCCCTCCGTGTTTATAGGTATATTTACATTATAGTCTAAATTCCGAGAAATGTCAAATATGATTATTTCCAATCAAGTGAACCCCGCATTGCCACGCGGGGTTCACTAAAACATTTGTATCAATGACGAAAAACATCAGGTGTTTTTCATTATAACCGAACCGATGCAGTCTCCAACGTGCTCGCACGCGTCCGCGCAAGCCTCAAAGCACTCGTATATCTTTCTCCACGAAACCGTCTCAAGAACATCGGTCGAATTCTTCGTAAGATTACGAATGGAGGACAGATAAATCTTGTCGCACTCCTCCTCGACGTCGTTAAGCTCAACGATAAGAGAATGAAGCTTTTTGGACTTCTTGAAGTTCTCAAATTCTCCCATAATCTCACCAAGCAGCTCGCAGGATCTTACGATATTTTTAGCAAAACTTATTGCGTCTGCGTCTATCGTCTTGATGTCGTATATATAGAACTTCTGCAGCACTTCCTCGATAGAGTCAAGCACGTCATCAAGATTGTGGCTGAGCATATCAAGGTCTTCGCGGTCAACGGGCGTCACGAACGCCTTTGCGAGAGTTTCATTCATCTCGTGCTTCTTTATATCTGCGCTATGCTCAAATCCGTGCATCTCCTCAAGCATTTTTTCGATGTTGTCCGAATCATAATTTTCAAGACAGTCAACAAGATAAGTTGCCGCCTTTTTTGCAAGCTCCGCACACGCAGAAAAATTGTCAAAATAGAATTTATCACCTTTAGCCATTTTTATAATTCCTTTCTGTTAGTTGAAAATAATCAAGAACAATTTAGTCACAAGGAACGCGAGAAGTCCGCATCCCGGGAACGTAAGTATCCATGTCATAACCATTTCCTTTACGACACCGAAGTTGATAGCCGACACTCTCTTGAGCGCGCCAACACCCATAATAGAGGTAGTCTTTACGTGAGTCGTGGAAACGGGAAGGCCAAACACCGAGCAAAACACAAGCGCCGCCGCAGACGCGATGTCCGCAGAGAAGCCCTGATACTTTTCGAGCTTTACCATGTCCATACCAACCGACTTTATTATCTTCTTTCCTCCGATCGCCGTACCAATTCCCATAACTACCGAACAGAGTATCATAAGCCACGTGGGAATTGCGAAGGTAGCGGCTCCGCCGCCTGTTCCCTGCAGCGTAAACACGCAAAGAAGGATGATACCCATAAACTTCTGGCCGTCCTGTGCACCGTGCATAAACGCCATAGCCGCAGCACCAGCGATCTGCGCGCCCTTAAAAAATGGTTCGGTTTTCGGTCTGTTCATCTTATAACATATCAATGTGACAAGCTTACCTATTAGCCAAGCCAATCCAAAGCCCAGCACAACCGAGATAACGATACCAATAAGCACCTTGCTCCATTGACTCCACACGATTGCTTCAAGACCGTTGAGCGCCATAGCACCGCCAGTAAGACCTGCTATAAGCGCGTGGCTCTCACTCGTGGGAATACCGAACGCCCAAGCAAGCGTCGCCCAAATAACGATAGCAAGCATAGCCGCGCATAAAACAATGATAACTGTTTTTCCCGAATTATCACCAAAATTAACCATACCGGTGATAGTCACGGCGACTTCATTGCTGATCTTAGTCATTATGAAAACACCGAGAAAATTGAATACCGCCGCCATAAGTATTGCCGCCTTGGGTGGCATACATCTTGTCACAACGCAAGTAGCGATTGCGTTAGGCGCGTCCGTCCAACCGTTTACCAGAATAACGCCGAGTGTCAGCGTTACAGCAATAAACAATAGCGGGTTAGCCGTCATCTGAGCCCAAAATTCTAAAAATTCCATATATTTCCTTTCCCTTGTTTTTGTCTGAATAAAAAATTATTTAGTTTAAACGTATACATCATACATTTTAAATTATACAGAATTTTCTTCCAAATTTCAAGAGCTTTTGGAAATTTCGTGTAAATATTACAAAAGCCCGCGGCGAATTCAATCGCCGCGGGTAAATATTCAATTAAAATATAAGTGAGAATAGCGAGTAGTTGACCACAAGGCTCGCAAAGACTATGGAAACCATAGAAAGAAGCTTGATAAGAATATTGATTGAGGGACCCGAGGTGTCCTTAAAGGGATCACCCACCGTGTCTCCGACGACTGCCGCCTTGTGACAGTCAGATCCCTTTCCGCCGTGCGTTCCGCTCTCAATAAACTTTTTCGCGTTATCCCACGCGCCGCCCGAGTTGGACATAAATATCGCAAGCAGAAATCCTGATATTGTCGCGCCCGCAAGCATTCCTACAACACCCGTCCAACCGAGTATCATTCCCACGGTTATGGGAGCAATTATAGCTACGATAGTAGGCACTATCATTTCCTTAAGGCTTGCCTTGGTGCAAAGGTCAACACAGGATGCGTAATCCGCTTCCGCCTTGCCATCCATAAGTCCCGTAATTTCTCTGAACTGACGGCGAACCTCTCTGACAACGCTCTGCGCCGCGCGTCCGACCGCCTCCATAGTCAGCGCTGCGAAAACGAACGGCAAGCACGCTCCGATAAACAGTCCCACCAGTACCGCGGGATTTGTCACGGAAAGCTGTGCCATCTCAATTGCCTCGCCTGTTATGGACTTTACCTGATCTATGTAGGACACCATAAGAGCCAGCGCCGTCAAAGCCGCAGAGCCTATCGCAAATCCCTTGCCTGTCGCCGCCGTGGTGTTTCCAAGGGAGTCAAGCGCATCGGTTCTCTCTCTTACCTTTTCGTCAAGCCCCGCCATCTGCGCGATACCGCCCGCATTATCTGCAACGGGACCATACGCGTCGGTAGCAAGCGTGATACCGAGAGTTGACAGCATTCCTACGGCCGCGAGGGCTATACCGTAAAGTCCCGAAGCCGCGCTGCTTGCACCGCCCGAAACGAAATATGCTATAAGAATACAAACCGCTACAACTACAACAGGAATAAGGGTTGAGAGCATTCCTACTGAAAGACCGCCAATAACTATGGTAGCCGTACCTGTCTCTGACGTGTCCGCAAGGTGCTGTGTGGGTTTGTAGCTATCCGACGTGTAATGCTCGGTAGCCTGACCGATAAGCACGCCAGCAACAAGTCCTGCGAGGATTGCAAAATATATTTTCCAGTTTTCCGCGCCAAGTACGAAATATACAAGCGGGAAAGCCGCAATAGCAATTATTATCGCGGAAAGGTTAGTTCCGCGGGAAAGCGAGCGAAGGAGCTGCTTTTGCGTTGCTCCCTCCTTGGTTCTGACAAAGAACGTTCCGAATATAGAGCAGATAATTCCAAGCGCCGCGATGAGCATAGGAAGAAGAAGCGCCTTAATACTGTTCATTGCCGCAACGCCAAGAGCCGCCGCGGAGATTATCGAGCCGACGTAAGACTCGTAAAGGTCTGCTCCCATGCCCGCAACGTCACCAACGTTGTCGCCTACGTTATCCGCGATAACCGCAGGGTTTCTGGGGTCGTCCTCGGGAATTCCTGCTTCGACCTTACCCACAAGGTCTGCTCCAACGTCCGCAGCCTTGGTAAAGATACCTCCGCCAACACGCGCAAACAGTGCCATTGACGATGCGCCCATACCGAAAGTAAGCATAGCGCTTGATATCTGTGTAGCTTCAAGCTTGAATATAAATTTAAGGATTATAAACCATAATGAAATATCAAAAAGTCCAAGGCCTACTACCGTAAAGCCCATAACGCTTCCCGCGGAAAATGCCACGCGGAGACCCTTGTTAAGTCCCTCCTGACACGCGTTTGATGTTCTTGCATTGGAATTTGTCGCTATCTTCATTCCGATAAAGCCCGAAAGAGCTGAGAATATTCCGCCGGTAATGAACGCAAAAGGCGTAAACATATTCAGCACTCCGAAAATCGCCATTGCAAGAAGCACTACAAACATTATAGCAAAGAATATAAGTATTATTCTATACTGTCTTTTAAGGTATGCATTCGCTCCCTTTCTTATAGACGCGGAGATTTTTTTCATAAGCTCCGAGCCCTCGGGGAATTTCATAACTCTCATAGCGGTAAACAGCGCGTAAAGCAGTGCCAACACCGCGCAAGAAGCTGTGAAAATTGCAATATATTTCTCCATTTATTGCCTCCTTAAATAATTATAAGGTTATGACTGATTGGACATACATTTTACACCTTTTGCAATAATTTGTCAAGAGGTTTGCAAAAAACGCCACTTTTTTGGTGAAAAATTCGTGTTCATGACTGCTTTGGCATATCCCTCATTGAAAAAACGCATCCGCAGTAGTCTTGCCTGTACATTCCGTACTCGCGGGATATTTCCACCGACCTCTTATAGCCGTTCTTCTTTTTGAAGTCCGACGGCAGATATCTGACGCCGTATTCTTCCGCGAGCCTCTGCCCTATCTCGTTGAGCTTTTTGGCATTTTTCAGAGGGCTTATTGAAAGCGTTGTGCAAAAATAGTTCATTCCCTGCTCCTTGGCACATTCTGCCGCCTCTCGCAAGCGAAGCTCGTAGCAAGCAAAGCACCTCTCTCCGCCCTCGCGCATATTCTCCATTCCCTTTACGGTCTCGTAAAATCTGTGCTTGTCAAATTCCCCCTCAATAAAGCTTATGGGATTTTTCGCGGGGAATTTTTTTATAAATTCCTGTTGCTCGCGCACGCGGTGAAAATATTCCTCGTCGGGATAAATGTTTGGGTTGTAGTAAAACACCGTTATTTTGAAAGACTCCGACAGATATTCAAGCACGTAGCTGCTGCAGGGCGCACAACAGCTATGCAAGAGCAAGGTCGGTGTCTCACCCGCACTTTGATGCTGCGATATTATATTTTCGGTTTGATGTTGATAATTTTGCTTCATTATTACCCTCTGTATTTAAAATCAAAGCTTTATGCCGCAGCCCCAGCCCACGCTGCCGCCGCGCTTGAGGTGCTCGACAAAGCAACGTCTGAGCGTGGTATTGGCGGGGAGTCTGTCGGGGTGCTTTTCGTCGGTGTCGAACAGTCTCCACAGGTCCTCTCCGTCGTTGTGATCCCATTCCACTACGTCGTATTCTGACAAGAAACGGTATGTGTTAGTATACGGGGGAACAAAATTCTTGGTGTCTGGGTAAAGCAACCACGAGTGACAAACGAACGGACAATTCTCTCCAACCTCACCCTTAAAAAACTCCCTCGCCTGCGCGTAAGCGAGATCACAGCTTTCCTTGTCCATAGGTGTGCCCGTTCTGGGAATATGTACGTTTATGACACGGCTTTGATCCTTTTTGAGAATTACGCCGTCCTTTTCATAATCAAAAGGAATAGTAATAAGCTCAAACTGAAGTCTGCCGAGAGCAAATCTCGTAAGGTTAAAAAAACCCACAAACCACGGCGCAACAAACGACCCGCAAATACCCTTTACCGCCTTGCATTCCTCCAGCTTCCATTTAAGGTCAAGCATACTGTCGTGGAATATCTGCATATCAATTCCCTGCTCCATATAGATTTCCTTTAAGTGCTTGCTTAGACAGATAAACATCAAAAGCTCGACGGTATAGTTATGTACCTCCGTGATCTTGGCTATCTGTCTTGCTCTGCCGAATATTTCCGCCCCATAATCCAGCTTTATATTTGCCCCGTACGCAAAATACGCCATGCGCGCAAGGTGCGCGGAATCCTCATTTTCCATTATTTTGTCGTACGCGTCGAGCAGTATTTGCGCGTCGCATTCCTCGTATTCAAAGTCCTTAAAAAAGCTTATCAAATACTCTCTCATTTTTATGTGTAAGCCTCCTAAAGTCAGCCATTATCGTTGCCAACTTAACTAAAATAAGTATATCACATTATTTTGTTTATTTCAATAGCATTTCTGTGTTGTAAAGCAAAAAAGACGCCTTTGGCGTCTTTTTTTGTTGTGCTTGGAAGCCTACCCGAACGGAATTTGAGCTCACACGTAAGCCTACCCGAACGGATTTTGAACCCTCACATAAACCGCAGGCGGTTTATGTATGCAGTTTCTCATCTCTGTCGGGTGGACTAAAAATCCAAGGAGGGCGGTTGCCCTCCTTGTATTTTTTGGCCTACCCGACAGGATTTGAACCTGCGACCTTCAGAGTCGGAGTCTGACGCGCTATCCAGCTGTGCCACGGGTAGATTTTGTGTATAAATTCTTCGTTTGTGAAAAATAATAACAGTATGATTATAGCACAAAAGTTTCAACAATTCAATGACTTTTACAGATTTAGAAAATTTTTTATTTTTTTCAAAAAAGTTATTGACAAACCCAAAATCTTCTGCTATAATTATGTGGTCGTAAACATTGGGGCATCGCCAAGCGGTAAGGCAACGGACTCTGACTCCGTCACTTCCGGGGTTCGAATCCCTGTGCCCCAGCCAAAACGAAGGACACCAGCAGGTGTCCTTTTTCGTTTTGGCTGGGGCACTAACGCTTCGAAACGTTGCTACGCAACGCGAAGCGTGAATATCCTAGTATTCGCGAAGCGACGCAGAATTAGGTTCGCATTCGCCGCTCGGAGATCGACAAGCTCGCTTGTCAGGCGTAGAGCGAGCGAATCTTCACGCAAAGCGTGAATACCCTAGTGCCAAGCAATTTTTTCTTTACATTTTTGCAAAATTGTGATATAATAAAACCAACAGATCGAGCAATATCAGAAAGGAAAAAACATATGTTAAACAAAATTATTAGAAAGAAAAATTTGATATTGATTATTTATGCCGTTGTTTCACTTGTGTTTTGGACATTAGCATTGATATTCGGTGACAGAGAAGATAAGTTGATGGTTCTTATTCTTTCTCTTATTATACCTTTCGTTATATATGGATTTATGCGCTTAATGTATAAGATTGTAAGTATAAATGCTTCTTTCAAGGCAATGTGTTTTTTCTACTATTTTTTCTTGGTAGGCGGATTGCTTGGAACAGTTATGATGATTGTTGAATTTATCAGCGGATTTCCGAACGGATTATCTCCGACACTCGGTGCTTGCGGTGCTATGATTATTGCAACCCTTGACAGCGCAAAGAAAATTTTTGAAAATGCAGATAAATTTTGATATTATCCACTTCGCTTTCAAACACAACTCCATGGGAGTTCGAATCCTAGTGGCAGTCCTCAAAAAATATCTTTTTCGTAGCCTTTATACATAAAAAAGAGAGAGTAGCACAAAGTGCCGCTCTCTCTTTTTTATGGCTATGTCACAGAGGATTCGGAATCTCGCACCACGCCTTGCGTGGTCTTCTGAATCATACGCAAAGCTGCGCTTTGCTGCCCGGCACATTTGTAAAGGTCGCCCTCCCGGACGCCCCATTTGCATGTTGATTTTTTTGCGGGTTGTCGAGGACGTCGCCCCCTACAAATGATACTTTACTTTTTGCAAAAAACATGATATAATAACTCTGGAAAGGCGGTGATGTGTGGATATGGAAAAGGAAACTAAAAATATTTTGACCCGCGACTACTGCCAAAAAGAGCTTACCCGATGGGCAAAAGGAGAAATGCTCCCAGATATAGTTTTGCTTGTAATCATGTTGTTGATCTTTGTGCCCCTTTTTGTACTGTGTGTATACATAGCAAAATATATACTTGTTTTGGGAATTATATTGGCTTTGATTTGTACCGTTGCTCCAATTATTTTTGTGTATAGAATTATTTGCGGCATTATAAGGATGCGTTTGGTAAAGCGAGGAGCTTTTTCTATCGCTCGGGATACGGTATGCCGTATATCAAAGGGAGAAACACCGAAAAAATATTCGGAAGGTAGGCGTACGGTTAACGCAGTATATTTCACAGAGCACGGAAGATGCACTTCGCTACAAACAACATTTGATCTTATTTCTGTCGGAGATGAATTTTATCTTGTTATTTTACACTCCAAGAAGGATCAACTTATTTTCGCGTATCATTCTATGCTGTATGAATGTAAAGATTTTTGAAGTTTAATCTATTAAGACCATAAACACCAACCGAAAAGGACGCTAATAAGCGTCTTTTTTGTTTGTCAGAAGCCTATGTAAGGTCTAACCGTTCATATCCGTTAAAAATTAATCAAAAAATCCCTTCCAAATTCTTCATTTGTGTAAACAATTTATATTGACAACCCTAAATAATTTGTGCTAAAATAAAGCATAATCGTTTATAACGAGAATAATCCAATTTGAAAGAGGTTATGGCTATGAGCAAAACAATCAAGGACATCATCAAGCTTATCGAAGAAAATAACATCAAAATGGTTGACTTCAAGATGGTTGATATCAACGGTCAGTACCGTCACGTGACAATCCCCGCGGAGAACTTCTCCGAGGATACTATGAAAAGCGGTATCGGATTTGACGCGTCCAACTATGGCTACGCAGTAGTTGAAAAGAGCGATATGGTATTCATTCCCGACCCTGACACCGCGGTTATCGACCCCTTCTGCTCTATTCCCACCATCTCTATGACGGGTAATGCAATGATAATTGACACACCCGAAAACCGTCCCCTTGCTCAGTACCCCAGAAACATCATCAAGGCGGCTGTTCAGTATATGAAGGACTCGGGTGTTGCCGACGAGATGAAGATACTGCCCGAATTTGAATTTTACCTCTTTGACGACGTCACTTGGAGTGTCCAGGGAAACTACATCGGCGCGTCTGTGGACGCTTCACAGTCTTACTGGAACAGCGACACCAACGGTATGGGCGTTGTAGTTCCCAAGCAGAAGAACTACCACATCGCAAAGCCCTTTGATACCTCTTATGAGTGCCGCAGCGAGATGTGTCTGCTTATGAAGGAAATGGGAATTGACATCAACTACCATCACCCCGAGGTAGCGGCTTCAGGTCAGTACGAGATCGAGCCCCAGCTTGGCGAGGTAGTTCACATGGCAGACGCTACTATGATGATCAAGTATATTATTCACAACACCGCGCTCAAGTACGGCAAGAGCGCAACCTTTATGCCCAAGCCCATTTACGGCGAGGCAGGTAGCGGAATGCACGTTCATATGCTTCTTTTTAAGGACGGTCAGCCTGTATTCTCCGACGACAACGGCTACGCGCATCTGTCCGAGACAGCGCACTACTTTATGGGCGGACTTCTCAAGCATATCTCTTCCCTTTGCGCTATCACCAATCCCTCCACAAACTCCTTCAAGAGACTTGTTCCCGGCTTTGAAGCTCCCGTGACAGTCGGCTACGCTACCTCCAACAGAAGTGCGGTAATCAGAATCCCCGCTTACGCAAAGAGCCCCGACAAGCGCCGCTTTGAGCTTCGTAATCCCGACGCTACTTGCAACCCCTATTTCTGCTATGCGGCAATCCTTATGGCAGGTCTTGACGGTGTTGCGAACAAAATAGATCCTCACGCAAACGGCTGGGGCCCCTACGACTTCAACCTGTTCCACCTCTCCGACGAGGAAAAGGCAAAGCTTCAGGGTCTTCCCACGAATCTCCCTGATGCGCTTGACGCGCTTGAGGCAGACCACGACTACCTCACCGCAGGCGGCGTATTCCCCGAGGAACTTATAAAGAACTTTATAAAGGCAAAGAGAGCCGAGTGTGCGGAAATGTCAAAGATTCCCCACCCTGCAGAGTTTGATAAATACTATAATCTTTAATTTCACCATAAAACACCGTCCAACGACGGTGTTTTATTTATTGACAACCCGAAGCTGTAGTGCTATAATTATTATTAGAATAATGAATAATCGGAGGTCAGATATGAAGGTCTTAATGATAAACGGAAGTCCTAAGGCAAGCGGCAACACGGCGCGCGCGCTCATGGAAATGACAAATATATTTGAGCATTACGGAGTTGAGATAGAATATCTCCACGTAGGCAACAAGGAAATACGCGGCTGTATCGGTTGCGGCACGTGCTACAAGTCGGGTAAATGCTTTATGGACGACATTGTAAACGAGGCGGCAAAAAAGCTTGAGGAGTGCGACGGTATGGTTGTAGGCAGCCCCGTATATTACGCGGCGGCAAACGGAACGCTTGTAAGCTTTCTTGACAGACTGTTCTACAGCACCCGCTTTGATAAGAGAATGAAGGTGGGCGCGTCTGTTGCGGTAGCCCGCAGGGGCGGTTGCAGCGCGACATTCGACCAGCTCAACAAGTATTTCACTATCTCTGGAATGCCCGTGGCATCCTCGCAGTATTGGAACAGCGTGCACGGAGCAAAGCCGGGTGAGGTTGAGGGGGACGAGGAGGGTCTGCAGACCATGCGAACACTCGCGCACAATATGGTGTTCCTTATGAGAAGCATTGAGCTTGGCCGCGAAAAATACGGTCTGCCCGAAAAGGAAGCACCCGCAAGAACTAACTTTATCAGATAAAAAACGCGGACATGGTCCGCAAAAGGCAAGGAAAAATGGGATACAATAAAAAAACCTACGAGCTTGGAAGCAAGCGCTCGGTAATACGAGAAATTTTTGAATACAGTAAAAAAAGGGCCGCAGAAATAGGACATGAGAACGTCTTTGACTTCAGTCTCGGCAACCCCAGCATACCTGCACCCACAGATGTAAACGACACTATACGCGAGCTCCTCTTGACTGAAAACTCGGTATCTTTGCACGGCTACACGTCTGCGCAGGGCGACGCTGGCGTGCGAGAGACAATTTCCGACAGCATAAAGCGCAGATTCGGGGTCGAGAATATCACAAAAGACCATATATATATGACTTGCGGTGCGGCGGCGTCTCTTTCGATTTGCCTTAAGGCTGTTGTCGAGAGCCCCGACGACGAGTGCATAGTCTTTGCTCCCTTCTTTACAGAATACCGAGTCTTTATTGAAAATGCGGGCGCGAAAATGGTGGTAAGTCAGCCCGACGCAAAGACATTTCAGATTGACGTGGCAGATTTTGAAAGTAAAATCTCGCCCAACACAAAGGCGGTAATTGTAAACTCCCCAAATAATCCCAGCGGAGTTGTTTATTCCGAGCAGACTATTATCTCGCTTTGCGATATTCTCCGCAAAAAGTCGGCGGAGTTCGGTCACGTCATTTATCTTATAGCCGACGAGCCGTACAGAGAGCTTGTATACTCGGGTGTTGACGTGCCCTACCTTATGAATTACTATAAAAACACGCTGGTCTGCTATTCCTTCTCAAAATCCCTCTCCCTGCCGGGCGAGAGAATCGGATATATCGCAGTATGTCCTGATATGGACGAGAGCGAGGATATATATCTGTCAGTTTGCGGCGCGGGCAGAGCGCTGGGCTACGTTTGCGCGCCAAGCCTGTTTCAACAGGTGGTGGCAAGATGCGTAGACTTGACTGCTGACGTCAATATATACCGTGAAAACAGAGACTTGCTCTACAACAATCTCTCGAGCTACGGATATGAGTGTGTTAAACCCGACGGTGCGTTCTACCTTTTTGTCAAGGCGCTTGAAAAGGACGCCTACAAATTTGCCCAAAACGCTCGAGCACACGAAATTCTCGTCGTTCCCTGCGACGACTTTGGAGTTGAGGGCTATATAAGAATAGCCTATTGCACGGATAAATCAACAGTTTTGGGCGCGCTCCCCGCATTCCGCGCGCTTGCAGAAGAATATAAAAAATAAAGGAATAAACATGAAAAAGGTTTGTATTATCTACACGGGTGGCACGATAGGAATGACGAGAACTCCCAAGGGCTATGCGCCGAGACGCGGATTTCTTGAAAAAAAGCTCAACGAGACCGAGGATTTTCACAGTGACAGTCTTCCTGAGTGGGACATTGTCGAGATGTCCCCTCTGCTTGACTCGTCAAATATGACCGTCCGCGAGTGGAACAGAATCGCCGAGGAAATAGAAAAAAGATATGATGACTACTGTGGCTTCGTGATACTTCACGGCACGGACACTATGGCTTATACCGCGTCTGCCTTGTCCTTTATGCTTGAAAATCTGAACAAGCCCGTCATTCTCACAGGCTCGCAGATACCTCTCTGCGAGATAAGAAGCGACGGACGCGATAATCTCACCGAGGCGCGTATAATCGCATCAGACGGTAAGGCAAACGAGGTATGTCTGTACTTTGGCGGCAAGCTTTTGCGCGGAAACAGAGCGACCAAATATTCTGCAGACGGACTTGAGGCATTCAAGTCACCAAACTGTCTGTATCTTGCCGAAGCTGGCATAAATATAAAATACAGCGACGAATTGCTCCGTAAGTCTTGCGAGGGTAATTTCTGCGTGCATAAGCTTCAGCCCATACCGATTGGAGTTATAAAGATATTTCCCGGCATACAGTTTGAGCTCTTTGAGCCTATTATGACTGACAAGCTCCGCGGAATAGTTATCGAAACCTTTGGCGCAGGCAATCTCCCGGGTGGTGGAAACGAGCTTTTGCCGATTATCAAAAAGGCAATAGCAAACGGCACGGTAATTACCGTCTGCACGCAGTGCCCCAACGGCAAAGTGACTCTTGGCGCATACGAGACAAGTATGATGCTCAAGGACGCAGGCGCGGTCTGCGGATACGACCTCACGACCGAGGCGGCAGTAGCAAAGCTTTATTATCTGTTCAGCCGAGGATATGATAATACCCAGATAAAGACACTTATGGAAACCAATATTTGCGGCGAATTGAGCAGCTAAAAATTTTTTTGAGTTTTTTAAAAAAAGGTCTTGACTTTTCCGGATGACTATGATATAATAGCCAAGTACCAAGCGTGGCCCATTGGTCAAGCGGTCAAGACGCTAGCCTCTCACGCTGGAAACTCGGGTTCGATTCCCGGATGGGTCACCAAACGTAACAAATCCGAACTATTTCGTTAATCGAAATTGGTTCGGATTTGTTTTTTACTATAAT
>JAZOUO010000073.1:0-2097 GCA_045658225.1 Eubacteriales bacterium | reverse complement strand
CTCATTTTCTCCCTTTTCCAGTATCTCTTTTAACTGCTGGTAGCTCTTCTTACCTTTTTGCTGCATATCGGCCTTTGCTTCCGTCGTATATTTCAGCTTGTGCTTGGTGTCCTCGCGCTCTTTAACAAATGTTTTTGCGTTGAGCTCCTGCAGCGCTTCCTCGTCGCTTATCTCCTCCGGAGCTTCTGCAGTCCTCTGCATTTCTTTTTTCTGCTTCTTTATCGAGTCTTTAACGGTAGGGAGATTAGCGGGGCCCCGCTGAACCTCCCCACCGCTCTTTATCCCTGAGCCTTTACGCCCGCCGCCCTGCAGCTGCGTTAATGTTATCTTGCTTCTGTTCTCTTTTGTGTTAGCGATAGTTATATGCCCGTCCAAAGAAAGATTATAGGATCCCGCCGGCAGAGACGCCGTTATAGCGTTAACGTAACGCTCGTACTGCTCGGAGTGTACTCCTAACATAGACTCGATACCTTTTAACCGGTAATTGATACGATTGATAGCGTTCTTAATTTCGTTATCATACTTATTACTACGTGCCATAAATTAACCTCCCTTAAATATATTGTATAAACTTTGCTGATACATTGTATTATCATTAATACGCTGCAGCTTCTTAGTAAAGCTTTTACTTTTATTATAGGAAGTTTTTGAGAGATAATCAATACATTCGAATATGTGATTATATCCCTTTATAGCGTCCTCGGATCCGTCAGCGTCGAAAAGAAGTTTTAGCAGCTGGTTGATCTTCGGCATAGGATAAGATAATATAAATATGGTAAGATTTACACTCATACGCCATCCTTTAGGCCGGTCTAAAAGTATAAGCCGGTAGTCTTTTAACGAGTTACTGGGATCTGTGCCGGGCGGCATTAAACAATCCATTGCTTTTACTGTTTCGTAATTATCGTATATCTCCGCGTATATCCTCATGCTCCGCGCTCCCTTCTGATCATATATAACGCGGCCAGCCAAGCCGCTATAGTCTCCGGCTTCAGGTCGATAGTGGAAGCTATCGGCATTTTGTGACCGTCCGGAAAGAGATAGAAAGCTCCGTCGCGGATCATTACTTTTATACCGGTACGGGATAGCTCCGCAGCTCTGCGGGCCTTGCCGATTTCTTGAAATGTTGTGAAACTCATATATCTACCTCCTGTTCTCCGAGCTTCTCCCATTCTTTTTGGTAGCTTTTAACTGTTACAAATAATACTATACACAAGCCGCCGTCTATATCGTGTTTGATATTTAAAGGGCACTCCGCACAACACTTATGTTTTAAACACGCCTCGTTTGCGTCGAAAAAGGTTAAATCTTTTAGTTTCTTTTTCATATCTCCGCCTCCTGATCAAGCCACACTTCTGTCATAGGCCCGCAGCGTGTAGCCCACGGCTCCGAAAATATGCACTTTTCACAAGGCAGCTCGTTGCAGCATTTTAAATCGCCTGTTTCCTTTTCTACAGCATAGCAAAATATTATTCTTTCTTTTGACGGCAGCCAATTACCGTAGCGCTTCTTTAGTTTTTGATAATTAGTCATTATAATCTCCCTTCGAGCCAGTCTGACATCGTGGCCGGTGTAACGTCCAGCAGCTCGGCCAGTTTGTCGAGCCCCGGCTTACCGAGCCTCTGTCTGTCGCCGGGCTTGTAGTTGATAGCGCAGTATATCGCGTTACGTGATATACCGGCAGCGGCTGCAAGTTCTGTTATATTATGATAGCCGCATTGTAAAGCCCATAGCTTTAATAGATCGCGTTTCTTTACGTTCAATTTTGTTCTCCCTTCATATCATGGATTTAATACACGGCCCGACATAAGCCCGGGCCGTGGTCGTCTGTTAACGGCCCGTTGGTTGCCTGCTGCTCCTTTCCGTCGGTAGATTGTGTAGGTGTGTTTGATTGTGAATATTTCTTAATTCCGCCCGGGCCTCCGGCTTCTCCGGATCTGCAGCCCATGGTTAACCACCGGCTTAACTATAACACACGGTTTACATATTGTCAACTATACAATAAGTAAATTGATTTATTTACCGATTGTATAGATAGTATACTAATAAAAATGTTTCACGTGAAACAACATGAACCACCTACTCTATACAACTCCC
>JAZOUO010000072.1:0-5958 GCA_045658225.1 Eubacteriales bacterium | reverse complement strand
CGGCGGCAGATGCGTGACAATATCGTCAATATTGCGTATGACGGTAAAGTTTTGCCATATCCGCTTATGCTCCTCTGACTTGCGCCCGAATATCACTCTCGGACAACCAAAGCCGTATCCGAAAATATGCTCTCTTATGTCAGGTCTATGATAGTAAGCATACTCATGGCAAAGCACGGCGAGCGCCGCACCGTGGGAATATCCCACAACAGTTATCTTTTTGTATCTGTGATTTAATATCTCGTCTGCTATATAGTCCTCAACACTTTTCCAGACCTTTACAAATCCCCCGTGGGCAAGCCAATTACCCTCCATGTTCTTGTAAGGGCGCGCCACGAAATCAAGATTGTTCTGCCAATCCTCTCCGCCGTCCGAGGCTTCAAGATAAATATACAACTTATTTCCTATCCTCTCAAGAGCAAAATCCCCCGAGTTTTCAACGCCGGTATACGGGATATTCAAGCACCTTTTAAAAAGCTTACAAAGCAAAAAATCACCCTCCCTCAAATCAGTAATAAAGCCTATTTGAGAGAGGGTTTGTTTTATTCCGCAAGGTCAAGCTGACCTTGATCTTTTTGTCTATTTATAGTTGTAAGAATGGGATGTCTGTCTCTGTCGATTAGGAATATCACGCAATAAATAAGCGCGCCGAGACATTCAAGCATCATATCATTCATAGTATCGATAAGACCAATATCAATATATCCTTCAAGCACCTGGCCATTTACCACTACGCTCTGTATATTGTCAATGCTTCCCTGTACTCCCGCCTCGTTTCCAAGCAGGTATGAGTTTATATGCGTAATAATAGTATCTACCTGCATATCTCTACCAAAAAACGTGTCCATTCCATACTCGAAAAATTCCCACAGCGCAGCCAAGGTCAGTGAAAAGCAAAATCCAAATACTGCACACATTATAAGAGAATTTTTATTTTTGCGATTGAGAAATTTAGCCACAAAAATACCAAGTATGGCAAATACTACGCCGCCCGAAAAGTGGAGAAGGTCATCCCACCACGACGTAAGATAATAAAACTTATACATCGAACCCAACAACGGTGTGATAGCGTAAAACATTACAAATGTAAACATTGCGGGGTTTATGCTGAATTTCATCCAGTTTCCCACTATAACAGGTCCAAACAAAAGCATTACAGTGGACAGTATGTACAGAATGTTTTTAGTCTCTCCGCGGAAAAGCGTAATTACCATGGATATCATACAAAACACTAATCCCGCAACAATAACGGATAATTTGTATACTGACAGACCATATTTTTTCAGTGTGGTATTTATTTTACTCATTTCTTCTTTCCTTAATATAACAAAAGTCAAACAATGGTATTATATCATCCTTTGCAAACTTTGTCAATAGCTGTATGATAAAAGAAAAAGCGTCTCGGCGTTGTCCGAGACGCTTTTAATCAATTGTTGGAAGCGAGTTTTCGTATTACATCGCGGAAAACCTCGTCTCTATGTATATAGTAGATATATCTCATAGGATGCGCGTTCTCCTCGGTACAGTACTGATGCTCATAGTTGGGCATATGAGTGGGGATAATTCTCGACCACATAAATCTGTCGCCGTCGTTAAGCATCCAAGCCACCGCCGAAATATCCCAGATACATCTCGTCCATACAAGTCCCGCGGCGTAGCTGTTAGCCTCGTCGATTACGGTCTTGGTAAGATACGTGCCTATGGGAGTCTTGCCGTTCAGCCAATATTCAAGCTCGGGACCCGAGATGGTAAGCGCACTGACAACGCCAAAGCAAGGAAGCTGCACAAGCGGAACTCCGCTGCCCATAACGACTCTTGCAGCCGCAACGTCCTGCATCATATTGAACTCCATAGTGTTGTGCATATCGCAGGAATGTCCGCCGAGCCATACCACAACGGTATTCTCCGCAACCTTGGGATTGAGAAGTATTGCAGACGCTACGTTAGTAATTGCCGCGATTGCGATAACATACAGAGGATTTTCGGGAGAATAATTCTCTGCTCTCTGTGCGAGGTCACGCGCCGCGTCGGAAATCACGGGCGTTTTTTCGTCGGGAAGAAAGCTCTCTGAGCCACGGAAAACGTCAACCTTCTCGTCAAGCACGTCGAGGAGTCTGAATATCTCGTCATAGCTCTTCTCCATTCCGTCCTTAGCGCCTACGGAGCGAGTGTTATGAAAAGGCGCGGCGTAAATTGCCGTAGTGTTGAGCTTTTCCTTTGATCTCAACAAATATGCGATAGCGAACTGGTCGTCAACCTCGTTGTACGCGTCGGTGTCAAGAACTACGTCAACCTTGCCACAGGGCACGCACAAGTTTTTCATTCTCTGTTCGTTAGTCATTTTATTTACCGCCTCTGCTTCTGTATTCAAGGAAATTCTTTCCGTATTTTTCTTTGAAGATACGTCTGAAAAAGCTTTCGTTCTCGTATCCTACCGCGTTTATTATCTCGTGAACGGACATATCAGTATTCAAGAGCATATCCGCCGCCATAACGCAACGCTTGGACTGAAGAAGCTTTGAAAATGATTTTCCCGTAAGCTTTTTAATAAGCGATCCCGTATATACCGACGAATATCCGAGAACCTCGGCAAGCTCGTCAAGGGACGCTGTTTTGATATTCTCATCAAGATACGAGTTTATCTTGCCTATCATCATATCTGCCTTGCTTGTCTTGCGTGCGCTGAGGTCATCAAGCTTAGCCATAACCTCATCCTTGAGGGGTATAGACGGTGCTGCGCCACTGCGCGATACTGCTATTGCAGACGCGGCGGTAGCAATTTTGAGAACGCTCTCGTAGTCTGTTCCCTGAGAAACCTCGGACAAGAAATAACCCGTGAAGGTATCGCCTGCGGCGGTTGTATCCACAACGTCTACCTTAAATGCAGACTGGAATATCTCGTGCTCGGAATCCATATAAATACATCCTCTGCTTCCAAGTGTAAGCATTACCTTGATGTTAGGATAGTTTTCCTTGAAAAACTTCAGACACTCCTCAGCGTTGTCACACCCTGCTATCTCGCCTGCTTCTACCTCGTTGAGTATAACGCAAGAGATCATATTGAAGTCGATCTCGTTCAACTTTTCATTAAATGGAGAGGGGTTGAGCACAATGCTCATTTTCTTTTCATAAGCTCGTCTTACTATGTAATCAATATTGCTTATTTCATTTTGTAAGAGAATGATGTCTCCCTCGGAAAAATGCTCAAGCACGGAGTCTATATATTCCTTGGATACCATCTCGTTTGAGCCGGCGTAAAGGAATATGGAATTTTCTCCCGCGGTGGTCACCTGAATTATCGCATGACCGTTTTTCTCGTCAACTCTCTTAAGATAGGACAGATCTACTCCGCTTTGGGACAAAACGTCTATAAGCATATCTCCGTCGCATCCGACGCATCCCGCGTGATAGACCTTTGCTCCCGCGCGAGCGATAGCAATAGACTGATTAAGTCCCTTTCCGCCAGGGAAAGTTTCAAGCTTGTACGTGGTCTGAGTTTCTCCCACACGCACTATATGATCCAGTGAATATACCTGGTCAATATTACATGATCCAAAATTAAGTATTTTCATAAAATCACCCCCATTGGTTATATTATATCATACGAAAAAGTTATCGTCAAGGTCTGTTTTTTATAAAGAATAGACCAAATACAACGTTTGTTTAAAATTCAATCTTCTCTGCAAAGAGCTTACCAAGCTTGACAACGCTGTCCGAGTCGTAATGGAATGTATCGGGCTCCTCCACGGGCTCGTACTTTGTCGTAAGTCCGTTGGCTATGGTATCTATAAACACTGTATTTTCACGCTTAGCCGCGCGGTTTTTCTTGAGTTCATTCAGTTCCTTGTAAAGTCCCCAAACCTCAGATATCCCCGCGTCAATATAAACACAGTCCTCAAGATATTCTCCAAAGCTTGAATTGAGGTCTGAAATCAGATTATCAAAGCGTCTTTCGTATTCCGTGACCTGCTGAGTTATAAAGGTGTCGCTCTCTCCCTGCATCCAGCAGAAGCCGTAAATCTTAGGCGCATATCCATTTTCTTTGAGGTAATCTATGCTCTCGCCGAGAATTTTAACAAGCTCGTTATAACACCAGCCCGCGCGGATAGGCAATCCCTGCTCCATAGCGCTTATAATATGCTCGTACTGATCGGCATAGGAATTCTTATCGTATCCGTCACATTCGGACGAGGGCGATATCCAATCTCGCCACATGCACGAACCGCCGAAGGCGCATTTTACGATAAATATCTCTTCATCGGGATATTTTTCGCAGAAAAGCTCTGCCATGCCCACCTCTGGTCCCAGCGTATCCTTGCTTATCTCAGTGCACCCAACTGTCACGGGAACAAATCCACCGCTTTTTTTGTCGTGCGAATAATAATTTATCTTTATATTTTCATATCCGTCGTAATATTCCTTTATCTTTTCTGCGCTAAAATGCTTGGGCAGACAGTTCAGATGTCCTACGCCCACCGCGTTTGACTGCCCTGCCAAAATTACTATCTTTGCCTGTTTCATAGTTTCGTCTCCCAATCCTAATATTGATATTCTGAAAATACACGGCAGAAATTTCTTTTAATTTTTTTTGAAAATCCTATGTACTTTCACCCAATATTATAGTATAATATTCTTGTAAAATCAAGTGAAAAATTGAAAATATGTTTATATAATGTAAAAATTAAGTTAAAGGAGAAAAAAATGCAAATTACACAAGACATAAGATACATCGGTGTAAACGACCATAAAATAGATCTTTTTGAGGGACAGTACTCCGTCCCAAACGGCATGGCGTATAACTCCTATGCGATAATTGACGAAAAGATCGCAATACTCGATACCGTAGACGCCGCGTTTGGCGATGAATGGCTGAACAACATCCGCGCCCTTATCGGCAACAAAACACCCGATTACCTTATAGTTCATCACATGGAGCCCGACCACTCGGCAAACATCTTACGTTTTGCAAATAAATTTCCCGAGACAGTCATTGTCTCCTCCGCAAAGACATTTTCAATGATGCAGAACTTCTTTGGAACAGATTTCTCGGACAGACGTATAGTCGTCAGCGAAGGCTCAACACTCTCTCTTGGCACTCATACCCTCACATTCGTCACCGCGCCCATGGTGCATTGGCCCGAGGTCATTATGAGCTACGACAGTGCGGACAAGGTCTTGTTCTCTGCCGACGCGTTCGGCAAATTCGGCGCGCTTGACAGAGACGAGGAATGGATAAACGAGGCAAGACGCTATTATATCGGCATAGTCGGCAAATACGGCGCGCAGGTACAGTCTCTCCTCAGAAAAGCAATGGCTCTCGACATAAAAACAATATGCTCCCTGCACGGCCCAGTGATCAATAAGGACATCACACGCTACGTTGCGCTTTACAACACGTGGTCAAGCTATACACCCGAGGATAACGGAGTTCTTGTAGCTTACGCATCTATATACGGCAACACTAAAAAAGCGGCGCTCAAGCTCTGCGAGCTTCTCCGTGAAAAAGGCGCTTTGGTAGAAGCTATAGATCTTGCTCGCACCGACGTGTCCGAGGCGACTGCAAAAGCCTTCCAGCATAAAAAGCTCGTGCTTGCAAGCTCCACGTATAATGCAGGCGTTTTCCCGCCTATGCGCGAATTTTTAGACCACCTCACAGAGCGCAATTTCCAGAACCGCACCGTCGCGATTATAGAAAACGGAAGCTGGGCACCTATGGCGTCAAAGGTCATCAAAACCTCTCTTGAGGGTTGCAAAAATCTTGAGTTTACAGAAACCACCGTCACAATACGCTCCGCAGTAAATGACGAAACCATAAAATCGCTCGAAAAGCTCGCAGATGAGCTTTTATAAATAAAGACCACTTAAGCAAAGGAGAAAAATATTTATGAACGCAAAGGTACACGAGCTGCTCAATCAGCAGATCAACAAGGAATTCTATTCGGCATACCTCTATCTTGA
>JAZOUO010000071.1:0-29133 GCA_045658225.1 Eubacteriales bacterium | reverse complement strand
ACGTCGCCTATCTCAACGTACTCTCTTGCCTCTGCCTCACTTGAAGCGCCGATGTCAATGTACATCTTGCTTATGGGAATGATCTTAGTGCGTTCCTCGGCGGTCTGCATGTGTATTGCCTTTGCGGAAATAATTCCGTTTATTCTCTTGTCACCCTCGCCGATAATAACCTTTTTGTCAAGCAATACCGTGGGGGAAATTCCGCCAACGGTCATAAACTTGAGGTATCCCTCCTCGGTAATATCCGAGACCATAATTCCGACCTCGTCCATATGGGCGCATATCATTACCTTTTTGGGAGATTCGGGATTGTACTCAATTCCTCTGCCCGAGACCTTTGCGATAATATTGCCTACTCTGTCGCGGGTGATGGAATCGCAATCTCCCTCTATCTGAGCCGCTATAAAGTCAGCGACCTCGCCCTCACAGCCCGAAGGGCCGAAAAGAAGGCTTAATTTTTCAAGAAGCTCAAAGCCTGAATATTTCATCTTCCGAACACCTCCGCAATTTCCTTGGATTTTATAAACTCACAAACGAAATCAGACAGAGCCTCTGCGTCGTCAAGCGACAGCACCTCGTTGGAGGTGTGCATATTACGGAGAGGAAGGCTCGCAAGCACGGTGGGTATACCTCCACGCGAAATTCCTGTCTTATTCGCGTCCGTACCCGTATTGTTTGGCTCAGCATGCAGCGTATATTTTATGCTCTTCTCGTCGCAGATAGCACGAGACATCTTTGTTAACGCTCTGCTTGTTACCGCGGACACGGAAATAGCGATTCCGCTGCCGATAACACTCCACTTTTTGCCCTCAACACCGGGCACCCAGGAGTTCGTCACGTCCATAACCAGCGCGTAATCGGGGTCAATGCTGTAAGCAGACGTAGCCGCGCCAAAGCCGCCGACCTCCTCGCGAGTGGTAAACGCAAAATATACGTCTCCCACAAGCTCGCTTGTGTCTGTATTGGCTATCGCGTAAACCGCGCAAGCACCGCAAGCCTTATCGTCAAACGCTTTGCCTGCAAGTCTGCCGCCCAGCAGCTCTGTATATTGGGGCTTAAATCCTATGGGAGTACCAATAGGACAGATGTCCTCAAGCTCTTCCTTGGAAAGTCCCGTATCTATCAGAATCGAGCCAATTTCCTTTGCCTTGTCTGCATCCTTGGGGTTTGTTAAGTGCGGGGGCGTAGAGCAGATTACTCCGTACACCTCGCGCTTGCCGTATATTATTACCTCTGCAGACTGTAATATCTTGGTGTCAACACCGCCAATATTAGCAACCGAAAGAAAACCGCCCTCGTGTATGTCATATACGATAAGTCCTATCTCGTCAAAGTGACAGTCTATCATAATCTTGGGAGCATTTTCTCTGCCGCATCTCTTGATAAAGACGTGACTTCCTATTTTGTCTGTATAGCTCTCGTCAAACAAGTCACCTATAAGTGCCTTAAGCTTGTCCGCGCTATATCTCTCGTTTCCCGTCACTGACATCAGCGACGAGAGCGAGATTATAAGCTCTTTAAGTTTCATTTGTTTTTCCTCTCGTTTATTTAAGTTCATTTACTATCTTTTTGAAGTAGTTTCCGCGCTCCTCAAAGTTTTTGAAGGCGTCAAAGCTTGTGCAGGCGGGTGACAAAAGCACGATATCGCCATCAGTCGCAAGCTCTCTTGCCGCTGCTACCGCATCCGCAAAATCGGGTACGAGTCGCACGGGGAGTGCTTCGGGATTATATTTGGGGCAATTTTCTATATCATTCTTTATTTCCTGAGCCGTAGCACCCGTAAGCACTACCGATTTTACAGACTCGCAAAGGTCATTTGCCAATGAGGTAAACGGTATTCCCTTTCCCTTTCCACCGCAAATGATAATTGGCTTTTTGGGGAGTGCCGATATTGCCGCATGTGTACGCGAGGGGCTTGAGTCTATCGAACTATTGTAAAATTTTACTCCGTCAAGCTCGCGGACGAATTCCAGTCTGTGCTCTACTCCGCCAAATTCACACGCTATAGGTGCGATAAGCTCGCGGGATACGTATCCGTCGGTAATAGCTATCGCCGCCATATAATTTTCCACGTTATGACGCCCAGGAAGCTTTATATCGGAAATATTCAGTATCTTCTCTCTGCCGCCATAAAGTGATTCTTTAACAATAGCTCCTCCTCTTTCGTAAATCGCTGCGCAGTTTCTCTTATAGGGCGGTACTATTGCGTCGTACGAGTTTTTCTTTGAGGAAAAATACGTAATCGGCAGGTCGCTGTTTTTGGCTATCTCACAAGTGACATTATTGTCCGCATTTGTCACAAGCGACGAGATAGGCTTGTGCATACAGATATTGCTCTTTGCCTGTATGTATTCCTCGTAGCCACCCTTGTGCCAGTCGAGGTGATTGGGCGAAATGTTGGTAATTATCGCTCTGTCGGGGGAACGGCGCATAGTCATAAGCTGGAATGACGATAGCTCAACTACCGCAAAATCGTCGGACGTCATCTCCTCAACAAGTGGCAACAGCGGTGCGCCTATGTTTCCGCCAACGTACGCGCGTCCTCTGCCGCGCTTTTTGCACTCGGCGTCAAGGAACATATAAGTCAAGGTCGTGGTCGTGGTCTTGCCGTCAGAGCCCGTAATGCCAAATATCTTTGCATCGGTAAGCTCAAAGAAAAGCTCCATTTCGCTTGTCAGTATGGCTCCGTGCTTGACCGCCTCTGCAATTTCGGGCAGGTCATGACGGAAACCGGGCGAGCGGAAAATAAAATCTCCCTCAAGTCCCGAAAGATACTTTTCGCCAAGCACAAATTTTACACCAAGCGAGGACAACTCCTTTGCCAAGTCGCTTTGCATAAGAGTCACGTCCTTGTCGTGCACCGTGACATTCGCTCCATATTTTAAAAGAAACGGAACGAGTGGGCGATTGGATTTGCCAAATCCCAAAACGTGACACGACGATTTATTTATTTTTTCTAAAATCGCAGATTGATTTTTCAAAATATTGCCCCCAAACTCTATATCTTTAATGACTTAGTCTACACGAATAATACTCATTATATTATATAATATTTATTCCAATCTTGCAAGTACAATCACAAAAAAATTTCAAAAAATACACAAAACACCTTTTCAAACCCAAAAAAATCTGTTATAATGGTATTTGGTGAATTATTTGACTATTTACAGATAAAGGAGACGACCGAATGGCAAAAGAAAAAAATTCGGCAATCGACGTCGGCTACGGCGACCAAAGTATCAGCGCGCTCAAGGGCGCGGACCGTGTAAGAAAGAGACCGGGAGTAATTTTCGGCTCGGACGGTCTTGACGGCTGTGAGCATTCGTATTTTGAGATACTCTCAAACTCGGTCGACGAGGCGCGTGAAGGACACGGAAACGAAATCATTACCACGCTCTATAAGGATAAAAGCATCAAGGTGGACGACCACGGACGTGGAGTTCCCCTGGGATACAACCAAAAAGAAGAACGCTGGAACTGGGATCTCATTTACTGTGAGCTGTATGCGGGCGGTAAATACGACAACAACGGCGACGGCTCAGCTTATGAGTTCTCGCTCGGTCTTAACGGTCTCGGCGCTTGCGCTACGCAGTACACCGCCGAGTTTATGGAGGTTTATTCCTACGACGGCGCGTACGAGCGTCACATCTCCTTCAAAAAAGGTAATCCTGTCACGGGAATACTTGAGGAAAGACCTCTTGAGCGTAAAGAAAAGCGCACGGGAACAGTCATTCACTGGCGTCCCGACAAGGAGGTCTTCTCCGACACAAACATTCCCGCCGACCACATACGCGACATTCTTCGCCGTCAGGCAGTCGTAAACGCGGGCATATCCTTTATTCTCAAGGAAGAGCTTGAGGACGGAAGCTTTACGGAGGACAAGTATTTCTACGAAAACGGAATTTCCGACTATATCCGCGAGCTTGTCGGCGACTCCGCAAAGACCGAGCCTGTGCTCTGGCACCTTGAAACGCAGGGACGCGACGCGGCGGACAGGCCCGAATACAGACTTATCTCGGACTTTTCATTCTGCATCTCCAACAAAGTCAGCAAGCTTGAATATTACCACAACTCTAGCTTTCTTGAGCACGGCGGCTCACCTGACCGCGCGGTAAAGAGCGCATTCACGTTTGCAATTGATAAATACCTCAAGACAAGCGGAAAATACAATAAAAACGAGGCGAAGATAACCTTTGTTGACGTTGCCGACTGTCTTGTATACATCAGCAACAGCTTTTCCACCATAACGTCCTACGAAAACCAGACCAAAAAGGCGATAACAAACAGCTTTATTTACGAGGCTATGAACGAATTTCTCCGCAAAAATCTGGAGATATTCTTCACCGAGCACCCAATAGAAGCCGACATTATGGCATCTCAGGTGCTTGTCAACAAGCGTAGCCGCGAGACCGCGGAAAACACTCGTATAGACATCAAAAAGAAGCTTTCCGGTAAGGTTGATAACGTCGTAAACAGAGTTGAGAAATTCGTAAACTGCCGTTCAAAAGACCCCAACGTGCGCGAGCTTTACATAGTTGAGGGTGACTCGGCATTGGGCTCTTGTAAAATGGGTCGTTCGGCGGAATTTCAGGCGATAATCCCTGTTCGAGGAAAGACGCTTAACTGTCTTAAAGCCGACTATGACAGAATTTTCAAGAGCGACATTATCATGGACTTGCTTAAGGTCATAGGCTGCGGAGTTGAGATAAAGGGCAAGGTCAAGGGCAATATAGTTCCCTTCGACCTCAATGCGCTTTCGTGGTCGAAGATAATCATCTGTACCGATGCCGACGAGGACGGCTTCCAGATAAGAACTCTGCTTTTGACTATGTTCTATCGACTGCTGCCCACTCTCATTCAAGAGCAAAGAGTATTTATCGCGGAAACACCGCTTTTCGAGATAACCACAAAGGACAAGACCTATTTTGCTTATGACGAGTTTGAAAAATCCGACATTCTCAAGGAAATAGGAAACAAAAAATACACGCTTCAGCGTTCAAAGGGTCTTGGCGAGAACGACCCCGATATGATGTGGGAGACCACTATGAACCCCGAAACGCGAAGACTTATCGCCGTATCCCCCACCGACGCTCAGATGACTGAGGAGATATTCGATACCCTGCTCGGTGACAACATCGCCGCGCGTAAGAGCTTTATCGCCATGCACGGCAAGGAGTATATGAAGGATATTGACGCTTAATTTCATAAAGCAAAAGGAGTTGCACCCAGTGCAACTCCTTTTTGTTATTCAAGGTCTAATTTATCAAACACCTTATAAATATCCCCCGCGCCCATGACGATAACCATATCGTCCTCTTTTACGTTTGACTTTATAAGATTTGCCACGGTGTCAAAGTCGCCTGCGTAAATACCCTTGTCTCCAAGTCTGTCGGCAATCATTTTTGAGGACACGTTTTCGGTGTTTTTCTCTCTCGCCGCATAGATATCCGCAAGTATTACAAGGTCTGCGCTCTCAAACGCACTCTCAAAATCGTCTATCAAGGCAAGCGTGCGACTGTATGTATGAGGTTGGAACGCACAGATAAGTCTGCCTCGGCAAAATTCCCTCGCACCCGAAAGAGTCGCCTTTATCTCGGCGGGATGATGTCCGTAATCGTCGTAAACACACGCGCCGCAAAGCTCCCCTCTACACTCCATTCTGCGCTTCGCACCCGTGTAGGTCGAAAGTCCCGCCGCTATATCCTCGGCGGGAATGTCGCAGATATAAGCCGACGCAAACGCCGCCAGAGCGTTTAGTATATTGTGCTTTCCAAACGCGGGCAGACAGACGTGTATAAGAAATTCTCCGTTTTTATATACGTCAAATTCCTGCACCTCGCAAAAATGCGTGATGTTTTTAGCCGTAAAGTCCGCATTCGTATCAAGTCCGAAAGTCACGAGTGTGCCCTCGTATCCCTCCACGGCTTTCATTATATTTTTGTCATCCGCGCAGGCAATTGCGTATCCGTCCTTGCCCGTCAGAGACGCATATTTTCCAAAGGATTCTATTATCTGCTCAATGCTTTTGAAATAATCCACGTGCTCAAGGTCTGCATTGAGCAGCACCGCTACCGTGGGATTGAAGTCTAAAAAGCTGTCCATATATTCGCACGCCTCAAAGACAAAATTCTCCTTGTCTCCGATATAATACGCACCGTCCATAGCGGCATACTCCGCGCCCGAAATTATGGTAGGTCGGTTGCCCGTCCTCTCGCCGTATCTCAAGAATATTTCCGCACACATGGACGTGCAGCTACTCTTTCCGTGCATGCCCGCAATACCCACTCTCTGTGAGTATCCCGTCATTATGTAGCCAAGGTAGTCTGCTCTTGAAATGCAAGAAATTCCAAGCTCCCTCGCCCTTACGTATTCGGGGTTGTCCTCGGATATAGCCACCGTATATACAAGCGCCGCGCAGTCCTCACGAATATTTTTTGCGTCGTGAATATGGCTTATCTCAATTCCCGCATCCCTGAGCTTTTGTATAAGCGCGCCGTCTCCTCTGTCCGAGCCCGTCACACAGTATCCAAGCTTTAAGGTAAGCAAAGCAAGCGAGGACATCATAATGCCGCCCGCGCCTACGAAATGTATATTCTTTCCCTCAGCCTCGCTCATTATTCGGCTTATAGCCGCAGCGCCAAGGTGGGTATTTGGTGTAGACATATCATCACTCCTAACCTTATTCGTCAAAAAAACATAAAAAACCTTATATTTTTTATATTTGGCAGAAAAATTCCCCTGTATCTTCACAAAAAAATGCCAATTCTTTTGATTAGTTTTCACACAAGGAATTTATAATAGCATTGTACCATTAAATGGCAAAATCAAATTCACATACAAATGCAACGGAGGAAATTCAAATGCAAATCACAGATGTTAAAATCAGAAAGCTTTTCAACGACGGCCCTATGAAAGCAATCGCATCCGTCACCTTTGACGCTCAGCTTGCGGTGCACGACATTAAGGTAATCAACGCGCGAGACAAGTTCTTTATCGTTATGCCCAGCCGCAAAAACCCCGATGATACTTACCGCGACATCGCCCACCCCATAAACGCGCAGTTCAGAGCAGCTCTTGAGTCTGCGGTAATTGCCGCATACGAGGATGCGCTCGAGAACGCCGAGGCATTTGAGGAGCTCGCTGAATAAAAATATATTCAAACCGTCGGTCAACCGACGGTTTTTTTATAGCAGAATGGAGACGAACTCATATACACTGCGGCTATAACTGCCCGTGAGAAAGCATTATTTCTCCTCGAAGCGTTATGTCAAGACATCCAAATGATGCGGAATATCCGCTTATAGACCCAGGGTTAAATACGTATAATGGCTTTGATAGCATTCCGCTGTCATCGGGCGTATATCTGCGTTCAAAACGCTCATGCGTATGACCGAAAAGCACGATATCCGCATCATGCTCCGCCGCATCGTATATAAGACTTCCAAGCGAGGACTTTACCCCGTGCGCATGTCCGTGCGCCATAAGAATTTTTTTGTTTCCTATAACTATCTCTCTTTTATCGCAAAATCCGTCCGCGGAGGAGTAAAACATATCGCAATTTCCCTTTACTGCATATACAGGTGCGTCAAAATGGCAGTAATCAAGATCCCTTATTCCGTCGCCGAGAAAGAAAACTCCGTCGTATCTTCCCGCGCGCTGCAGCACTTTATTTATGTTTTCAGGGTGTCCGTGAGAGTCGGAAAATATCAAAAAATGCACAAATATCCCTCCCTCGCACAAAATATCTAATATTTATTATATCATTTCTTTGCCGTTTTGTCTATACGCCAAACACACTTTTTTTGTTTTAGTCATAAAATATCATTGAAAAACATCGCGGCTTGACGCTTTCATTCCGTGATATACCGCGTGAAAAATGAGGCTTGCCTCAAATACAATTTTTCACGCTACTGACTTTTGCGCAGTGTGAAAGGATTTGGTGAATTTATGATGTTAGACAAAAACAGCGTGGAGCTTTTGCTTCGTCTCGGAGACGACCAACTCATATCGGTTATAAAAAAACTTGCGGCAAGCGCGGGAGTTGACGTAAGCACGCTTGAAATAACTCCCACACAGCTTGCGGCAATTCGTCAGGCTCTTTCAATAGCCACAGACGAGGATCTGCGTCACGCATCCGAGCTTTTACAGAATTTCAAGAATTCACAGGGACAGGGTTGATAGTATAAGGAGGTGTTTTTATGTCAGATCAAGCCGATCTCGAAAAAAATATTCCCCCAGACCTTTTTGCCATGCTCGGAAAGATTCTGCAATCCGCGACGAGTGATACTAATGATGCCGCAACTACAACAGCATCAGTTAACACCTCTCACATAGGAGAGGAACAAAAGCAGGTGGGCGGCGATATTCTCTCCTCTTTGCTCTCAAATCCCGAGATAATATCAAAGCTTCCGCAGGTCATGTCAATGCTAAAGCCTCTGATGGATGGCGGCGCATCCGTGCCTACTGCCGCGCCCACGCATAATTCGGCTCACGCCGATACTCCCGCGGCTCTTATAAAGCCGCACAAAAAAGAATGCGATAATCGCGCTGCGCTGCTCTATGCGCTAAAACCTTATCTCAAGCGGGAGCGTCAGGACGCTATTGATTATATGGTAAAGCTATCAAAGCTTGGAGATATTCTTAAAAGTCTGTAAGGGGATAATTTTATGTATTCAAGAGGTCCAAGAGAACGCAAGACTGTAAACGTGCCCGAAAATTATTCAGGCAACGCCTTTCGCAACAACATTTATACGGATATAGTACCCGAAGCACCAAAAGAACCTGAGCCTCAAACAAGGCAAGAGCCTATCTCTCCTGTTTTGCCAAGTGTAATAGAAACAGTCGCAGAGGAAAGACCGCACAAGGAGCATAATTCTAAATCTCTTTTTTCGTCCTTGTTGCCAAATTTATCATCAAGCTCGAAGTTTCCATTCGGTCACGGAATAGGCTCGGAGGAGCTGTTTATACTTGGAATAATGCTGCTTATATACACTGCAGGCGACACTGATCAGCCTATGGACAGTGAGCTTTTGCTGCTCTTGTGTATTCTTCTTTTTTCGGGGTGAAAATTTATAAACGCTTTCATTCGCAGTTCGAATGAAAGCGTTTGTTTTTATTTTTTGAAAAATTCCTCAAATTTCCTCATTTTTATACACAAAAGATTTATTTTTTAACCTTTTGTTTGTAATATTCTGTCAAATTACAAGATATTCTGTATTTTCAAGAGATTGAACAGAATCGGGTTTTATATTTTGAGATAGCTTGTTGTTTTCGGAAAGGACTACGATAGGCGCGTTATATCTCTTGGCAACACTCCAGAGCGTATCCTTGCGATCCGGATAGCAGACGGTTATCTCACCCGAGCCCTGCGCAAGTGTCTCTCCAAGTCGATAAGACTGGAGCACTGTGCATTTTGTATTTTTCCACATTCTTCCGCACATGGCAACCTCTGCGTCAATTCCAACTCTTTCGCCGTCAACTCTTGCGCGGCAGAAAACAATATTTGCCTCCGCCTCAAGCTCTGCATCCTCCGCCGCCTCTGGCATATCATATTCGTATTTGAAGGGCATCTCTATCTCTGCGCCCGCATAATCTGCACCGTCAAACATCTGAAGATTGAATTTGCATCTGCCCATCATTTTGCACTTTGAGCCTTCTATCTTGTACTCGTCAAATATAGCGGTACCGCATGAGTCCATTACAGACATATTTTCGCCAATTCCCGCCTCACTGAGTGTCATACTCTCGCTGAAGGTAAAATTACGATTAAATCCCGATATTCCTTTGGGTACGTTCATTTCCCTGTACTGACATTCACTCTTATGTGTCACAGAATATACGTCGGATATGTACTCTACTGGAACATTCTTTTGGCAAACACTCTCAAGAAGCACTCCCGCCTCAACAGCTATTCTGCCCTCGTCGACCGTCAGCGTAAGCTCCGCAAGACTTCCCTTGGCATACGCCGAGGAATCTGGAGTCACGCCCTCGCTGGGAATAATGCTTGAAAACGGCAATCTTCTGAGTGTCACCGTGGGCATACTTCCGTTTTCACGGCTCATAAGCACCTTCAGGTGAAGATCTCCACGGCAGATGACCTCGTCCTTTCCCGCGCTGACTTCATTAACAAGAACTTTTCCATCCGCGCACACAACGCGGAAATCGCCGTCTCTCGAATCGGGAATTATCTCGTCGGTAAGCATCATCATCTCGCCCGCGCCCGTTATAACTCTTGAATTCTGCGCCTCACCCTTGAGCTTTTCTATGCTTCCGTCACATTTTCTGATATTGCTCATAACTCTGCTCTTACCGTAAATTTTAGTGTGAGTCTTAAGTCGGCATTTTATAGTGATATGTCTTGGAGATGTGACTCTGCCGCTGACAAGATCAGGGGTTATCTGCGCCACCGTGCAAAGCTCGTCGCCAAGATCAATATACTCATCTCTGTCAATCGGCACGCTCACGCTGTATTCTCCCGTCAATGGCGCGCAGTAGACCTCATTATCACTGCCCATATAAAGCACGTAATAGTCAATATTTCCCGTAAATTCTGCCTCTCCCGCGCCGAAATACTTTGACGGAGGAAGCATAGAGGCGTTTACCCTCAAAAGTCTCTTGATCTCGGGCTGATAGTCGGGAAGCGAGAAATCGCTCGACAGCTCGCTCACTGTATTTTTGTCGGCAGCTACAAGCTCAAGCTCCTCATATTCCTCAAAAAACTCATTATTTTTATCCATAAAATCCTCCTGCGTATGCCTATAGGCTCATTTTTACTAAATAATATGTCCAACGCATAGCTTTTATTACACATGTACTCGTCTCTTTGCATAGAATGTATTGAAATAATAAAGAATGGAGACAATTTATGTTGGTATACAAAGAATACAACCGAGCGCGCGCAGTAGAATACGCAAAAACCTGGGCTTTTTCAAGAAACCCATTATTCATCGATTTTACAGGACGCGGTGGAGATTGCACCAATTTTGTTTCACAATCAATATACGCAGGCTCGTGCCAGATGAATTTCACGATGGATTTCGGTTGGTATTTTATTACCTCGGAAAATCGCGCTCCCGCGTGGACCAGCGTTGAGTATTTTTATGACTTCATTACGGGCGCGCCGAACTTTATAAGCAGAAATGGCGGTATAGGACCTTACGGAATAGAGGTGGGAGCTGAGGGAGTCGTGGAAGGAGACGTCGTACAGCTCGCCGACTCAAGCGGAGACTTTTATCACACGCTTCTGATAACAGGATTCCGAAACGGGCAGACTCTTGTCACCGCCCACTCCAACGACGCTCTTGATAAGCCTTTGTCGGAATACAATTTTGCGGATCTTAGATATATTCATATAGAGGGTGTTCGTCTGGAGGTTGAGGATGACACCTGCTTTGACGGACTGATAAGCGGAGAAAGCCTAAGCCTGCCCACGTGACATCGAATTTTCTCGGGAAATGATTGCCAAAAATCCTTGACACTTAACCGACAATATGATAAAATTATTATAAGAACTATGTTCTAAGGAGAATTAATATATGCAGAAGGGCAAAATAAAGAAAATACTGTTCTACGGTCTCATAATTTTCGTGGGGCTCGCTCTTACAATTCTGTTTTATTTTATGTTGAATAATCAGACTAGTGCAGAGCCGTGGACTAAAAAATTTATGTTTATACTGCGCCCGTTTGTCATAGGCGGAATAATAGCCTATATCATGAAAAGCACCTGCAATTTCTTTGAGAAAATATATAAAAAAGGGCTTCTCAAAAACGGAAGACGCAGCGAAGCACGCGCCGAAAGTATAGCATCAAAGCTCAGCATTGTCACAACCTACGTTATATGGATATCCGCGGTGACAGCGCTTGTTGTCATTATTATAAACCCACTTGTAGACAGCGCGAAAAACCTTATCAGTACTCTATTTGTTAACGTTCCCGTATACGCAGAGCGCGCAATAAACTTTATACACGAAAGATTGTCTGGACAGCCTCGTCTTGAAGAGTTTTTTGAGACTGCTATCAACACAATATCAGGAAGATTTAATGCTTGGGTGGAACGCGACCTTACCGAATTTGTTGAAAAAATAGGCATGGGGCTCATCTATGGTGTTGCAGACATAGTCGTGCTTATGAAGGATGTTTTGATAGGTCTGGTAATATCTTGCTTGTTCCTATCAGGACGAAAAATACTTGCGGAAAAGTCAAAAATTTTTCTAAAATGCATTTTCAAGGACAATTCCGCAAATGCAATTATAGATGAATTTAAATATGCGGATAAAATGTTCTCGGGTTTTCTGGAGGGAAAGATAATCGGTTCTACTATATTAGGTATTGCCTACTATATTGCTCTGCTTATAATGCAGGTGCCGTATGCCCCCTTGATAGCAGTGTTCTGCGGAGTCACAAATATCATACCCATTTTTGGCCCTTTTATCGGAGCTATTCCATCCGCTATTATAATCCTCACCGCAGATCCTATAAAGGTTATCCCCTTTATTATATTCGTTTGCATTATGCAGTTTATTGACGGTTATATCATAGATCCTCACATAGTTGGCGGTAGCATAAAAATGTCCGTGTTGAGCGTATTGTTTGCTGTCACAGTGTTTGGCGGTCTGTGGGGATTCGCGGGTCTGCTTGTGGGCGTTCCCGTATTTGCTGTGATTTACGATATTGCCAAGAAGATAGTTATCTACATTCTGAAAAAGAAGGACAAAGAATATTTGCTTGACGAATTCAATGAAATGTTTCCGTCAAAACAAAAGCGCAAAAAAGACAAGGTAGTTGTAGCTGCAAGCACGGAAAATTGTGAGATTGTGAACAATAGCGATTCATGTGATACGTGCAACACATCTTCAGATGATCAAACATTAGATTTCACCGAAAATTCCAGCCATATCAACAACGACACACAAAATTAATTTAAAACAAAAATCAGCAAAATATACAAGAAACCGAATGTTAAAACACATGCGGTTTCTTGTTTTTTGGTCAAAAAGACGAATAAATACTTCTTGACTTTTATATCTTTTCGTGATATTATATTATTGTAAGAAAATCTTGCCTAATGGGCGTCGTGTTTGCATTATCACAACACTTTTGAGACAAGATTTATAAAAAATCGAAAGGAAACACATTTTATGAACAAATGGCTGAAAATCCTGTGTCTGGTGCTTGTTGTAGCCTTCATTTTCCCAGCTCTTGTAGCTTGTAATGATGATGACAACAATAATGGCGACAACGGAAACAACGGGGTTAAATTGGAAACTCCCGATAAAGTAGACGGATCCACCACCTACAACAACAAGACATTCACCATCTACTCCTTGGGCGATATGTTTGACAAGAAGTATTTCTTTGCAGACAAGACCACGGGCGACGGCATGAATGACACATTATATCAGAGACAGCAAAACATTGAAAGACTTCTTGCCGTAAAGCTTGTTTACAAAGAGGCTGAGAATGTTGGTGAAACCCCCGCATACCAGGTGTATGGAAACGAAGTAAAGAACGCAATCAAGTCCGGTACTGAAAAGTATCAGCTCGTCGGTACACACACCTACTATTCGGTTCCTGATCTTATTTCTACCGGATCTCTTAAAAACTTTAAAGAGTTCGAATCCATTGATCTCAACAAGGATTACTGGAACAAGAATATTATGGAGCAGGTTGCTTACAAGGGTGACTATTACCTCGGATATAGTGATTACAACTTGGCTGCAACATATGTTGTGGGCTTTAACAAGGATCTCTACAATGAGTTTAGCTCCGCTTTCAACGGCAACACTATGTATGATTACGTAAACAACGGTCAGTGGACTCTTGCAAAGATGAGTGAAGTTGCCTCCTACGTATACAAGGACCAGGGTAATGTAAGTGACAACACCTATGGCCTTAGCGGAGAAGTTTGGGTTCCTTTCTGCGGATTTATTCAGTCCAGCGGTGAAACCATTGTCACAAAGAATCCTCAGTCCAACAAATACGAGCTTACATGGAACGATAATACAACCATAACAGCCAAGATCCATAACCTCATTGAAACGCTTAAAGATATTCGTGATATGAAGGAAGTTCATTTCTGGCTCAACACCGCACACGCAGCTCAGGGTGATACTACCCAAATAAAGCTCAGCAGCGGAAAGGTATTTATGGAGCTTATGAACTCCGGAGAGCTCATTTATATGAAGGAGACTAAGGTAAAATTCGGCGTAGTTCCTTATCCTATGTACGATGAGGATCAGGCTAAGACCACAGGATACAGATCTCTTAACTGGGCAGGATTTATCGCAGTTCCTGCTAACATCTCGGATACCAAAATGGTAAGTGACGTTCTGGAATGCTTGGCATTCTATAGCGATGACGTCGTTGAATATTTCTACGAGAAGCTTCTTGGTCGTAAGGTTTCTGACTCTCCCGATGATGCTCAAATGTTGGATTTCGTTTGGGACGGTCTCTGTTCCGACTTTGGTCTTACATACGGAATGATGGATCCCAAAAACAACCTTGATGCTTACGTATATTCCATTCCTAACTGTTTGAAGGACGATTCTACTTTTGCTAAGCTTAACGCATCTCGCGCTAAGGCAACTCAGAATGCCCTCAATAAGTACATTAATAATTAATAAACATAAAAACAAAAGCCGTATCGCTTGTGCGATACGGCTTTTTAATATATACTTTCCGACAAATGTCGTAATACTTTTCTCCGGGATTCTATGTTAAATATATATAATCCAAAAGGAAAAAATATCAAGCAGTGTATATAGTCACAATGGAATTATTTCGCGTAATCCACTGCTCTGCTTTCTCTGATAAGGTTGATCTTGATCTGACCGGGATACTTTACCTCGGCCTGAATCTTCGCAGCCATCTCTCTGGCAACAACCTTCATACCCTCGTCGTTTACCTCCTCGGGCTTGACCATTACTCTGATCTCACGTCCTGCCTGAATTGCAAACGCTTTATCGACTCCGCTAAAGCTCTTTGCGATGTCCTCAAGCTTTTCAAGACGCTTGATGTAGTTTTCCATATCCTCGCGTCTTGCACCGGGTCTTGCCGCGCTTATTGCGTCTGCCGCCTGAACAAGAATTGCGATTATAGTCTTGGGTTCTACGTCGTTGTGGTGAGCCTCGATAGCGTGTACCACCTCGCGATTTTCCTTATACTTCTTTGCCGCATTCACACCAATCTCTACGTGAGAGCCCTCAACGTCGTGGGGGAATGCCTTACCAATGTCGTGAAGCAAGCCTGCGCGTCTTGCAAGTGTACTGTCCACGCCAAGCTCGTCTGCCATCATCCCCGCGAGGAATGCAACCTCAATGGAATGCTGAAGCACGTTCTGTCCGTAGCTCGTTCTGTACTTAAGTCTGCCAAGAAGTCTTACAAGCTCGGGGTTAATACCGTGAATGCCAACCTCAAACGTTGCTCGCTCACCCGCCTGCTTAACAGACGCATCAACCTCTCTTTGTGCCTTCTCGACCATTTCTTCAATTCTTGCGGGATGAATTCTTCCGTCGGATATGAGTCTTTCAAGAGCAATTCTTGCTACCTCACGTCTTACAGGGTCAAATCCCGACAAGGTTATAGTCTCGGGTGTATCGTCAATAATAAGTTCAACTCCCGTCAAGGTTTCTATCTTCTGAATATTTCTTCCCTCACGACCGATAATTCTTCCCTTCATTTCATCACTGGGAAGCGCAACGCTGGATACCGTTGCCTCGGAAACGTGGTCAGAAGCATATCTCTGTATTGCAAGAGACAGAATGTTTTTAGCCTTTTCGTCGGCTTCTTCCTTGAACTGAGTCTCAAGCTCGTCGATTCTCTGTGCAAGCTCGTGCTTGACTTCGGATTCGACCTGCTCGATAAGCTCCTGCTTTGCTTCTTCAGCGGTAATGCCCGAGATATCCTCAAGCTTTTTGCGCTGTTTTTCGATAATTTCCTTTATCTGTTCTTCAAGAGCCTCGTTATCCTTGATTTTCTTGTCGAGCTGTTCGCTCTTCTTTTCAAGAGATTCCGTCTTTTTGTCGAGATTTTCTTCCTTCTTTGTGATTCTGTTCTCCAAACGGCTGACTTCAGCGCGTCTTTCCTTCATTTCACGTTCAAAGTCGTTTCTCTGCGACATAATATCTTCCTTTGCGGAAATCAAAGCTTCCTTTTTTGCGGACTCCGCTTCTTTTCTTGCGCTGGAAAGTATCTTGGACGCTTCCTCTTCGGCAGACCCAATCTCAGCCTCGCCTATTACCTTACGGAAAATCACTCCGAGCGCAAGACCTACTGCAAGGGCGCCAACTCCGACAATTACATATAACCACCACACACCTAAACACCTCCTTTATCAAAATATTTATAAATACCGCCATTTTAATACGATACCATTTTAATTATACAGAAAAACGAGTGATTTGTCAAGGGTTTTTTACCTAAACCCCAGCAAATCACTCGTTTTTTAAGGTGTAAATATAAAATTTATAAAGAGTTCTCTCGTTTTATGATTTCTATTACATCAGAAAGGCTTTCGCATTTCTCAAATATTATTTTTTGAGTGTCAGCGTCAAGTTTCTGTCTGTCAAAAACAAACACAGGCTTCATTCCCGCCGCATACGCGCCGCGCAGTCCGTTTATAGAGTCCTCGCATACGATAGTCTCCTCGGGGCAAGCTCCAATACGTCTGCCCGCCTCGATAAATATATCGGGCGCAGGTTTGCCGTGCTGCACCATATCTCCCGTGACTATTGCATCAAAATAGTCGTAAACTCCCGCGGTCTTTATATTCTTTTCCGCAATCCATCTTGGAGTCGAGGTTGCAACCGCGCAAGGTATCTTCTGCTCCCGCAAAAATTCAAGAAGCTCGAAGCATCCTGCCTTTACGGATATTCCCTCAGTTTCAAAAAACTCAAGAGTAAGCATAGTTCGCTCAAGAAAGAACGCGTCGGGATCAATTCTGTCTCCGTAATTTTCGCGCAGAAGCTTTTTTGCAACCTCCGCAGGTGCGCCTGCAACACCTTGATAAACTTGGTCAGCGTTTTCAAGTCCGTATTTTTGACTTGTTATCATCCATGAGCGCTGGAACATCTCCTCGGTGTCGAAAAGCGTTCCGTCCATATCAAAAATCGCGTATTTTATCATTTATACGAGATTATTTACCTGCAACACTCATGCCCTTGATGAGTACGTCGGGAGAGCCGAACACGGTAAAGCCCGTGGGAATTCCCCATTTGGTCTGATTTGAGAGAGAGTCGATATTCAAAAGAAGCTCAAAGAAGTTGCCCGCGATTGTGAAGGACTTGATAGGACCTGCTTTTTTGCCATCCTTAATAATAAAGCCCTCACTCTCTACCGAAAAATCGCCCGTGATACTGTTAGCGCCTGCGTGAAGGCCCTTAACACCTGTGACATATATACCGTCTCCTGCCTTAGAAAAAAGCTCGTCAAGGGTATCAGAACCCGCGCAGATTCCGAAGTTGTAGGGCGCAATATTTCCGCCGCGGCGACCGTTGCCCGTGGTCTCTTTGCCTGTCTTTATCGCAGTGGCGATGTCATAGAGCATAGTCTTGAGAACGCCGTTTTCAACTACAGTCTTTTTATAGGTAGCAACACCCTCGTCGTCAAAGTGAGTCTGCATAGGACAGCCATCTCTCATAGGATCGTCGGTAATGCTTACGATGTCAGCGGCAATTTTCTCGCCTTCCTTACCTGCAAGACGGGACATTCCGAGAAGCGCATTCTTTGCGGAGAACGCCGACGAGAACGCGGAAAGGAGATCCTTCATCTGCTTGCCGTCTATAACAACATTATATTTTCCCGTGGAAATTTCTGCCGCACCTATCTTCTCAAGCGCACCGCGAACTGCCCTTTCGGGAATATTTTGAGCTTCCTCGCTGTTTATATCCTCAACAAACTCAAAATTGTCCCTTGCCTCACCGTTAGAATTTACAACCGCAACAACGTAGCAACCTGACATTCCAACTCTGTTGGAAAGCTCAAGCCCGTGAGAATTGTAAAGATACATCTCGCTTCTGAAAGCCATAGCCGCAGACTGTGTGCCGTCAACAACCGAGCTGTCAGTCGCATAGGTTGCTTCCTGAAGCTCAAGCGCCTTGTTCTTAAGAGTACCTGCGTCAACCGCGGTAGGCTCGGGCGCGGTGGTCTTTGCATAAGACTCCGATCCCTTAAAAATAACCACTACATCGTCATTTTCAATAGCCATCGCGTTTTCCTTTGCGCGAGCAACCAAATCCTCCATCTCGTCAGTATCAAAGTAGCTGCTTGAGGAATATCCCATGTGTCCGTCGCACAGACAACGGAAATAAACCTTTGCGCTCTCGCCTGAGGAAAGACCGCTTATATCGTGCAGATAGGTCTCGGCGGAAATATCCTCGCTAACTGTATAAAATATCTCATACTCCTCAACGCCAAGCTTTGTACAAGCGGCGGAGATTATATCTTTAATCTGAGTAAAATTCATATCAACGACCTCCTACTGTGATCTTGGATATACGGATAAGGGGCTGACCTACGTCAGTGGGCACGCTTCCGCTGGATGAGCCGCACATACCCTGGCCCGTTGCCATATTCTGTCCTACCATATCGATATCCATGAGTATCTGAGAGCCTGTTCCGACAAGCGACGCGCCGCGTACGGGCTCACATATCTTGCCGTTTCTTACTATATATCCCTCGCTGACACCGAAATTAAACTCGCCCGTCAAGGGATTTACCGAGCCGCCTCCCATCTTCTTTGCGTAGAGTCCGTATTCAATAGACGCGATTATGTCCTCGTTCTTGTCGGGGCCGTTTGCAATATACGTGTTTGTCATTCTCGACGTAGGCTCGTACATAAAGCTCTGACGGCGGCTGTTGCCTGTCATAGCCATACCCATACGTCTGGAGCCCAAACGGTCTATCATATAGCTCTTGAGAATACCGTTTTCAATAAGCACGTTCTTCTGCGTGGGATTGCCCTCGTCGTCGATATTTACAGAGCCCCACGCGCCGGGGATAGTTCCGTCGTCTATTGCCGTGACCTTTTCGTTTGCTATCTTCTGACCCATCTTGCCTGCCATCTGCGACGTGCCCGTTCCAACGCTCGTTGCCTCAAGGGAGTGTCCGCAAGCCTCGTGGAAGATAACTCCGCCAAATCCGTTCTCGATAGCTACCGTCATCTGTCCTGCGGGACAGTAGTCTGCTCTGAGACTTACGAGAGCCTCGTCTGCGGCAGTAATACCTACCTCGCGAGGATTTATAAATTCAAACATTTCAAGTCCCATTCCACGGCCGGGTGCGTAGAAACCCGACTGATTGTCAGATCCGTCTGCCGATACTGCGACCGCATTTACCGCAATTCTCGTTCTTACGTGTCTGTCGGTGGTGTAAAGTCCCTCGGAGTTAGCGATAAGTATGGTGTGGTCAACAGAAGCAAGATTTCCCATTACCTGCTTTATCTTCTCGTCTCTTTCCTGAGCCGCAAAGCAAGCCTCCTTGAGAATATCTGTTCTTGTCTTCATAGGTGTGCTTCCGGGGAGTATCTTTACGGGGTGAATGTTGGGAAAAATTCTCTCGGTGAGGTTGATGCTTACCTCCGCCTTGCTCTGTCCAAGAGCGTCTGCAACCGCATACGCGCAGCGAAGAAGTCCTCCGCGGGAGATGTCTGTTGTGGTAGCGTAGGCAGTTCTTACGCCTATAAACGCACGGATACCAACTCCGGATACCATTTCGTCGCTTACGGTGTCGATCTTGCCGTCAAGAAAACGGATACCGTTGTTTCTAGTCTTTTCTGCATATACCTCTGCAAAGTCCGCGCCCGTGGACATAGCCGCCGCAAGCACGTCCTCAAGTAAAATTCTTGAAATCATAACAATCTTCCTTTCTGATGGTTATATTTTAATCAGGGTTTCTTTCGCCAAGAGCGATATGATACTTCTGATAAAAGCTCTCAAAATATCCACCGTCAAGCGCTTCTCTTATCTTGCGCGTGAGGTTGTTGTAGAAATAAAGGTTGTGGGTGACGGCAAGTCTCATTCCAAGCGCCTCCTTTGCCTTTATAAGATGTCTTATATAAGAACGGCTGTAATTTCGGCAGGTAGGACAGTCACACGACTCGGAAATGGGTCGGGGGTCCTTGGCATACTTTTCATTACAGATGTTCATTTTACCTTCCCAAGTAAAGAGATTTCCGTGGCGCGCATTACGTGACGGCATTACGCAGTCGAAAAAGTCAACGCCCATATGCACCGCCTCAAGAATGTTGCAAGGCGTGCCGACTCCCATAAGGTATCTGGGCTTATCCTTGGGCATAAACGGCTCTACAGCGTCGATTATGCGGTACATCTCCTCAGTCTCCTCGCCGACCGCAAGACCGCCTATCGCATAACCCTCGCAGTTTATCTCAGAAATTCTCTGCATGTGCTCGATACGAAGGTCCTCATATGTTCCACCCTGATTTATACCGAAAAGCATCTGATGCTTGTTGATAGTTTCGGGCATGGAATTGAGTCTGTCCATCTCCGCGCGGCATCTTTCAAGCCAGCGGGTTGTTCTGTCGATAGAATTTCTTACGTACTTGTACGGTGCGGGATTCTCAATACACTCGTCAAACGCCATAGCGATGGTTGACGCGAGATTTGACTGTATCTGCATACTTTCCTCGGGTCCCATAAATATGCGCTTACCGTCAACGTGCGACTGAAATCTTACGCCCTCTTCGGTAATTTTACGAAGCTGTGCGAGTGAAAATACCTGGAATCCACCCGAGTCGGTAAGTATGGGCTTTTGCCAATTCATAAACTTGTGAAGACCGCCCATATCGTGTATAAGCTTATCGCCGGGGCGAATGTGCAAGTGATAGGTATTGGAAAGCTCCACCTGACAGTCAATTTCATTAAGCTCTACCGTGGAAACTCCGCCCTTTATCGCGGCGCAAGTGCCGACGTTCATAAACACGGGGGTCTGTATATCTCCGTGTACTGTGTGAAGGACTCCGCGGCGTGCGCGTCCGTCCTGTGCTAAAAGTTCAAACATAACTTTGCTCCTTTGAGTTTTACTCTGACGCACTTACAAAAACAGTGTAAGGCGTCTTTGTTTTTTAGGTTCTCTCGAACTGTCTGTCGATATTTTTCTTTGACAATTCCATCGCTACAGGTCTGCCGTGAGGACATACCGTAATATCAGGAATAGCCTTAAGCTGATCTATTATCCATTGATTGTCCGCGTCAGTATATTCCCTGCCCGCCTTTATAGCCGCCTTGCAGGACGCCTGATAAAGTGCTTTTTCAAACAAAATATTTCTCGTCACGCTTATATTTCCCGTGCCGTTCTTTATTCTGTCCGCAATAACCGCAAACATATCCGCAACTGCTCCCTGCTCAATGCCCACGGGCAGAGCGTTTACGTAAACGGTGTTTTTCGAAGTCGTAAATTCAAAGCCTACCGCCTCGATTTCTGTTCGGTATTCCTCGACAGTGGATACCTCGTCGCTCATAAGCATTATCTCTATGGGGAGCATAAGCAGTTGAGAGGAAATCTCTGACGAATACATATTCGACTTGAGCTTTTCAAATATTATACGCTCGTGCGCGGCGTGCTTATCAACCAAAAGTATTTTTTCTCCCACCTCGACTATAATATACGAGTTGAACACCTCGCCCGCAAGTCTCCATGGAATCGCAGGTGCTTTTGGCTCTTGAGACTCCTCGGGAATAATAGTCTTCTCTACAGGCTTGTCTGCTACAGGACTCTGCTCGGGCAGATTTTGCTCGGGGAGAACAGCTTGCTTTGCCACCTGAGACTTTTGCTCCTCGGTGGGCTTTTGCATATCTACTACAATATCAACCGCCCTTTGAGTGTCATCAGACTTTTTCTTTGTGCTATTCTTTATTTCGTTGACGTATTTTTCAAGATATTCCCTCGCAGTCATTTTCTCGGGCGGTGCGACCTTTTGCGCATCTACCTTTGCCGTAGCAAAGCCCTTGTTAGACGACGCGTCGGGAGCAATCTCCACACTTTGAGGGGGGATGCTCGCAGTCGGCTTTTGTGTGTCAATGCTTATTTGCCTTGCCTTGAGCGACTCTCCGCGTCCCACGGGAACGAAGGAGTCCGACATTTTCATACCCGTCTGCTTTGCCATTTGTATCTGTGGACGGGCAATATTCCCCTCAAGCGCTTGCTTGACCGCGTAATACACCGACTCAAATACTATCTTTTCGTTTGAGAACTTTACCTCAAGCTTTGCGGGGTGAACGTTTACGTCAACACGTCCCGGATTCATTGAAATAAACAAAACGCAAACAGGAAATCTCTCGCTCGGTAAATATGACGAGAACGCCTGCTCAAGCGCCGCAGACGCGGTCTTGCTCTTGATATAGCGCTTGTTTATGTAGAAATTCTGATAGTTTCTGTTGCCCTTTACGTTATCCGAACGGCCGACAAATCCCTCGACGCGTATGCCCTCGTATTCTCCACTCACGGATATAAGCTTTGATGCAAAATCTCTGCCAAACACAGAATATATCGCGCTCATAAGCTTGCCGTCGCCCGCAGTTTCAAGTCTGAGCTGACCGTCGGTGATAAGCTTAAATGCTATTTCGGGATGCGAGAGCGCAACTCTCTCAACACTTGCGGTAATTGCTGCGGTCTCGGTCACATCGCGCTTTAAGAACTTGCGACGCGCGGGTACGTTTGCAAACAAGTCCTCAATGATTATGGTAGTCCCGTCCGAGCGGCCCTGCTCGTAAAGCGAGACTATCTCTCCACAGTCCACCTCAAGCATAGCGCCAAGCTCTGCGTCCTTTGTCTTTGAGATTATTCTCATTCGTGACACCGAGGATATTGCCGCCAATGCCTCACCGCGAAATCCCAGCGTGCATATACCGTCAAGGTCTGCGGCAGTCTCTATCTTACTCGTTGCGTGTCTGCGAATAGCAAGAGGTAAGTCCTCGGGCTCCATTCCGCAGCCGTCGTCCGACACACGCATAAACGTGCTGCCGCCGTTCTGCACCTCAACAGTAATGCGCTTCGCACCCGCGTCTATTGAGTTTTCCATCATTTCCTTTATCGCAGAAGCAGGTCTGTCGACAACCTCGCCCGCCGCAATGAGATTTGCCACCTCAAATGAAAGAAGATTTATTTTACCCATAAGGCTTCCTCCTCTCGTAAATTTCTCCTGTCTTTACCCCAATCGCTTTTTCCAATCGAAAAGCAACGACATACACTCATAGGGTGAGAGCGTATTTATATCCGTATTCTTTATTTCCTCTATAACTCCGTCGTTTATACAGTCATCGAAGGTTATAAGACTGTCGTCCTTCTCCTCAACCTTTGCCTCTCTGTCCGAAAGACGAAGATTCTTTGCGCTCTCCTCAACAGAGGCGAGCACCTCTTTGGCGCGCTTTATTACCTCGCGGGGCAGTCCCGCAAGATTTGCGACCTCAATGCCGTAGCTGTCGTCTGTTGAACCGCGGACGATTTTACGAAGGAAGGTAATATTATCCCCTCTCTTTTTCGCCGCGATATTGTAGTTGACTATGCCGTCAAACTCGTCCTCCATACTCGTCAGCTCGTGATAGTGGGTTGCGAAAAGCGTCTTTGCGCCTATTTTTTTGCTTGACGTATATTCCACGATAGCTCGCGCGATGCTCATTCCGTCAAACGTTGACGTACCTCTTCCCACCTCGTCGTAGATTATAAGACTGTTCTTGGTCGCGTTTCTCAAAATATACGCAACCTCGTTCATCTCAAGCATAAACGTTGACTGACCCGATGCCAAGTCGTCCGACGCGCCCACACGCGTGAATATCTTGTCCACAATGCCTATCTCGGCTTCGGACGCGGGCACAAACGAGCCCATCTGCGCCATAAGAACTATAAGCGCAACCTGTCTCATATACGTGGATTTACCCGCCATATTAGGACCTGTGATAAGCATAAGTCGTTCATCCTTTGTGTTGAGTCTCGTATCGTTAGGCACAAAATACGTGTCCTTAACGAACTGCTCAACCACGGGGTGTCTGCCGTCCTTTATAATAATTGCATCGGTCTGTGTTATCTGCGGACGAACGTATCTGTTTTTCGCCGCAACACTCGCAAGGCTGAAATAAGAGTCAAGCTCGGAGAGCAGCGTTGCCGTCTCTTGAAGTCTCGCGGAATTTTCCGCAACGGTTGAGCGTATGCCGCAGAAAATCTCGTACTCAAGCGCGCAGAGCTTGTCCGTAGCTCCAAGCACTCTCGCCTCCATATCCTTTAGCTCCTCGGTTATGTATCGCTCGCAGTTTGAAAGAGTCTGCTTTCTTATGTATCTGTCGGGAACAAGTCCTATAAGGGATTTTGTGACCTCGATATAGTAGCCAAACACCTTGTTGTAGCCTATCTTGAGTGTCTTTATTCCCGTCGCTTCTCTTTCCGCTTCGGCTATGGCTTCCTTCCATTCGCCGCCGCCCTGTATAATATCTCTGAACTCGTCAACCTGAGCGTTGTATCCGTCGGCAATCATACCGCCCTCGCGCACCGATATTGGCGCATTTTCTTTTATGGAACGGTCAATAAGGTCGCATATGTCTGCCAAAGTGTCCATCTCGCACCAGATACGTTTGAGCTCGTCGGACGTGCATCCCTCAAGCATATCGTGAAGCTCGGGCAGAATACGAAGTGTGCTTGCAACGGCGTAAAGATCTCTTGCGTTCGCCGTACCGTAAACAATTTTGGTGACAAGTCGCTCAAGGTCAAGCACCCTGTCAAGAAGCTCGGATATGCCCTCGCGGAGCATAAAGTTATTGTAAAGCTCCTCTACTGCATTCTGTCTGCGGACTATTGCGGACTGTGTCAGCAACGGATGCTCTATCCACTTGCGGAGCATTCTTGCGCCCATAGAGCTTCTGGTCTTGTCAAGTACCCAAAGCAGAGTTCCCTTTTTTTCCTTGGTGCGCATAGACTCGGTAAGCTCAAGATTTCTACGGGTGTTTATATCCATTTCAAGATACTGACCGTCGGAATATACGTTGAGCTTCTTGATGTACGAAATATCCTTTTTCTGCGTCTCCTCAATATAGCCGAGAAGCGCACCGACGGCACACACGATGGCTTTGTTTTCAATATCACTCTCACGCAGAGTGTCCGAGAACTGTCTCTTTACTTTCTCAAGTGAGTCAGAATACTCAAAGCGATGAGGCTGATTGTCAAGCAGCATTGCGTGGGATCTGCCAATAATAAAGTCTGCAGTAGCGCGGAACTTGTTCTTTGAAAGGTTTGCGATAACCTCGGCGGGCTCGTATGCACCAATTTCATTTACAAGCGCGGAGTCCATATTGCTTCCGTTTACGGAAGTCGCATACACCTCGGCAGTCGATACGTCGCAAAAGCACACGCCGTACTCAAACTCATCCATATATACAGCGCAAAGATAGTTATTCTTTTTCTCGTTGAGCAGCTCGGTCTCGATAAGCGTTCCCGGAGTCACTACTCTTATAACGTCTCTCTTGACTATTCCCTTGGCAGTAACGGGATCCTCTATCTGCTCACAAATGGCTATTTTAAACCCTTTGTTTATAAGCTTGCCGATATACTCGTCAGCCGCGTGAAACGGCACGCCGCACATAGGTGCTCTCTCTGCCTCGCCGCAGTCTCTGCCCGTGAGCGTGAGCCCTATCTCGCGCGACGCGATTATCGCGTCGTCAAAAAACATCTCGTAGAAATCTCCGAGCCTGTAAAACAGCAGAAAATCCTTATAGTTCTTTTTTATCTCAAAGTATTGCTCCATCATCGGAGTCATAGCTTTGTCCTCTCTTTCTTTAACGTTCACAAGGTGAACATATCACGCTTGCGCAGCAACGCCGTTGCAAAGCAAGCATATCACTTTCACGTAGGGAAAATATCAGGTTTGCGTAGCAAACATATCACTGCAAATCAATCTGTGATTGATTTGCTCTTAGTGGCAGCCTCCGCAAGTGGAACAGTCGTGCGTACAGCTACTTGCTCCCGTTGCGTTATACATAATAGTGTTGTTTACCGTAGCCATCAGCTCGTTTACCGCCGCCTGTGCCTCGTCAAGCTCAATAAATAGCGGATTGTTTGTGATAAGGTCGTATATCTCGTCAATTCTGTCCTGAATTCTTGTCACAACGTCGGTGTCTATCTCGTCGCCGTTGCCCATCTGTGTGAGCGCCTCCTGCTGAACGCCGTACTCGGCAAGAAGCTGCAGAATAGTTACATCGGACTCATACGCCTCTTTTGCCTTTTCCATTCTTATCATTCTTTCGTCTTCTTTGATTGCTTTGCCGAGCTCTGCGGCAAGTGAATATATACTCATTTTTTCTATCTCCGTTTTTTGATTTATTATAATTTTTCACCGTAAAGCGCAAAAGTATCCGCGCGCGTGATCTTAATGTTTACAAATTTGCCTGTATCTGAGTCATCTCCGTCGAAAAGGACTATTTTGTTGCCCTCGCTTCTGCCAGAGAATACGCTCTCGTTATTCTTGCTTCTACCGTCGCAGAGCACCTTTATAGTCTTGTCCTTAAACGGCTGATTTTTCTCGTACGCTATCTCGTTCTGAAGCGCGAGCAGACGGTCAAATCTCTCGCTCTTTACCTTGTCGTCAACCTGGTCATCCATTGCCGCCGCGGGAGTTCCGTTTCGGGGGGAGTAAATAAAGGAGTATACCATATCGAATTTCACGCGCGAGAGCATATCAAGAGTTCCCTGAAAATCCTCCTCGGTCTCGCCTGGAAAACCCACGATAATATCCGACGTCAACGTCACATCGGGTATCTTTTCACGCATATAATTTACCGTTTCCATATATTTTTCGGTATTGTAGCGGCGGTTCATTCGTCTGAGTATCTCGTCGCTTCCCGACTGCATAGGCAAATGGAACTGATGCGCGATGTGCTTGGACTGTGCTATCACGTCGATAAGCTTTTTTGACGCGTCCTTGGGGTGACTTGTCATAAAGCGGATATAATAGTCGCCCTCTATCTTATCGATGTCTGCGAGCAGGTCGGCAAAATCGTAAACCTCACCGCCCTCTCCCTTGGCGTCTTTTCCGTAGGAGTTTACGTTCTGTCCGAGCAACGTTATGTCACGGCAGCCCGACTCAACAAGCTCTCTGACCTCCGAGATTATGTCCTCGGGACGACGACTTCTCTCGCGTCCGCGGACGTACGGCACGATGCAGTACGTGCAGAAATTGTTGCATCCGTACATTACCGACACCCACGCCTTATAGTCACTCTCGCGGCGAATGGGCAAGCCCTCGGCAACAAGATATTCGGCTTCCTCGGGGCAATAAAGTCGCTTATTTTTCTCAATTCTCTCGACTATAAGCTGAGGCAGACGGAAGAGCGACGACGCGCCGAAGATGAAATCAACGTAGGGGTATCTGAACTTTATGTCGTTGCGGCGGTGTTCCTGCGCAACCATACAGCCGCAAACAGCAATCATAAGCGACGGCTTTTTCGCCTTTAAGTGCTTGTACTGACCGATAATGGACAGTGCTCTTTTTTCTGCGTGCTCGCGTATAGCGCAGGTGTTGACGACGATAAGGTCTGCGTCCTTTGCGTCCTCGCACATCTTGTATCCCATAGATACGCACATGCCTGCAATTTTTTCGCTGTCCGCAACGTTTTGCTGACATCCAAAGGTTTGAATGTATGCGAATTTGTCGCCTAGAGCTTTATCATTCCAGCTCTTGACCTTTTTTATATATGCCGAGTATTTTTGCATTTCAATCTCGGGAAGTATTTTGTACTGTTTCATTTGTTTCAATCCTTTTTTAGACATAAATAGTCAATTTATATTATACTATAAAATAATATGGTTTGTCAATATTTTTGGACATTACTTTTTGCCAATAGCGGCAAAAAGTAATCAAAAAAACGCCACAAAGGGAGAGAGGTTGCGATTCCTCTCTCCCTTTTGAATCCCACTCACACAAACGCCTACTCGGTCACCACTCATAGCGGTTAGGACGGATATTCTATTACCTCATTGTTTTTGCGAGTTTGCTTGCAAACTCGCGAAGTGGGGAGATTCTTAAGATGGGGAGAGGGTCGTCCGTTTTGCAAAGCAAAATTTTTTCGGTAGGAAAAATAGGACACTCTCCCCTCTTAAGCGGCGTTCTTTGGGTACTTGCTGTGGTCGCGTACAGAAAGTACCGAAAAGTCAAAGATAAAAGCTCTGCGGAATACAACCGCAGAGCTTTATTTAGTCTTTTTTGTGCGACAAAAGCCATTTGTAAGTTTCGTGATTTGTAAAGGTAGGCGTCCACGCATCGTGGTCGGCAAAGTCGTACAAGACAAGCTCTGCCTGTCCTCCCGCGGCGTTGATGCGCTCCACCATTATCTCGCTCTCGCGCGGCAGCACGACCTCGTCAAGCTTTCCGTGATAAGCGCGCACAGGGAAAGTCACTCTACACCCTGCCCAATACATTCCCGCGCCGCAGCAGATAGCCGCCGCCGTGAAAAGCTCTGGGTGCATTACGGACAGAGCCCACGACGTATATCCTCCCATGCTTGAGCCCGAAAGATATACTCTTTTTTCGTCCACGTACTCGCGGGAAATAATATCCTTTATAAATTCAACGACGTTCGGGAAATTCTCAAACCACGTAAAGTCCTGACACGCGGGCGCGACGATTATAAACGGCATATCCTCCGTCATTCTCTCTCGGCGAACGGGACAGTTTTGAGCAATAAATTCCGCACTCTGACCTACTCCGCCCATACCGTGAAAATAAAATATCACGGGGTATTTTTGGCTCTTATCAAAATTGTTAGGATAATCTATCGCAAAATCAAGTGAATAGTTATTTAACTTAAAATTTTCTGTGCCAAACATATTATTTCTCCTTTGCAGGTTTGAGTTTATTATAACATTCCAAGGTACGATTGTCAATAAAAAACTGTGGTTTGCAAGGTTTGGAGAGGTAATTTTAGCGTGCAAAAAACAGACTTTGAAAAAGTTAAGAAAATTTTCGAAAAAAGTGTTGACAAAACCAAAAAGTTAGTGTATAATACCATTTGTTGTCACGCAAGCGTGGCGAAATTAAATATGCGAGAGTGGCGGAACTGGCAGACGCGCACGTTTGAGGGGCGTGTGGTTACACCGTACGGGTTCAAGTCCCGTTTCTCGCACCAACAAAAAGAGGAGCAC
>JAZOUO010000070.1:0-3336 GCA_045658225.1 Eubacteriales bacterium | reverse complement strand
GGACTTCTCGTAAGCTTCGTTAGGCTCCATGCCCTTCTTGATGAAGTCTGTCATCTTGCCGAGAGAAACGAACTCGTAGCCGATAACCTGGTTGTCCTCGTCAAGAGCCATTCTTGTGCAGTAGCCCTCTGTCATTTCAAGATAACGAACACCCTTTGCCTTGGTTCCGTACATTGTACCTACCATGGATCTTTCGCCCTTGCCGAGATCTTCCATACCTGCGCCGATAACCAAGCCGCCCTCGGAGAATGCGGACTGAGAACGTCCGTAAACGATCTGGAGGAAGAGCTCACGCATAGCTGTGTTGATAGCGTCACAAACAAGGTCTGTGTTGAGTGCTTCAAGAATTGTCTTGCCGGGGAGGATCTCAGCAGCCATAGCCGCGGAGTGAGTCATACCCGAGCAACCGATGGTCTCAACGAGAGCTTCCTCGATGATACCGTTCTTTACGTTGAGGGAGAGCTTACAAGCGCCCTGCTGAGGTGCGCACCAGCCCACACCGTGTGTGTATGCGGAAATATCCGAGATCTGTTTTGCCTGAACCCACTTGCCCTCTTCAGGAATGGGTGCGGGACCGTGATCGGGACCCTTGGCAACCTTGCACATATGCTGTACTTCAAGGCTTGCAGCATATTCGCAGTTGAATTCTGTGCTCATTGTTTTAGTCTCCTTATAAATTAAATTTTAATTTTATTCGTTATTACTTTATAACCTCTCCGTAAACCTCGCCAAACGCGCAGCAAGCGTTGCACTCGTCTGTGTCGATGTGCATAGCGAGAGCGTATGCGGGAGATACACGGCAAACGACGTCGTCAAAAATAGTTGTTCTGTCGCTGTTGATCTTAACCTTAACGATTTCTTTGTCCTCAACGCCGAACGCTGCAGCGCTTTCGGGGTCAAAGTGAATGTGTCTCTTAGCGATTACTACACCTTCTGTGATCTCAAGCTCGCCTGCAGGACCTACCATCTTAATTCCGGGAGTGCCTGCTACATCGCCCGACTCACGAACGGGAACTGCCTTGAGTCCGAGCGCTCTTGCGTCGGAGAAGGAAAGCTCTACCTGGTTTGCCTTTCTCGTAGGGCCGAGAACGGATACCATAAGCTCACCCTTAGGGCCTACGAGCTTTATTTTCTCGTTAGCCGCTGCGAACTGATCGGGCTGAGAGAGCATTTTCTTGGGTGTGAGAGTTGCGCCTGAGCCGTAGAGAGCCTCTACTGCGGCGTCTGTAAGATGGATGTGTCTTGCCGAAGTTTCTACAAGAACCTTGTTTTCCATATTTCTGACCTCTTTCTTATAAAAATTTTTTCAATAAAGCCTATGGAGCCATAAATCCCCATTCTCATTTATTTTACCACAAAAAACGCAAAATGTAAATACAATTTTTGAATAAATCCCGTGATATATTGAAAAACTTTATTGGCAATACTAATAAAAAGAAGCATCTTTTTAATTTGGAGGTTTTTTATGGCTAAAGAAAGAGATATTGAAATGGAGCAGGAAATTGACGAAATACTGAAATTTGGCAAAAGCTCAAGCGAACGTTCTGGAATCGAGACGATTACAATAATCGGTCAGATAGAGGGGCATTATATGCTCCCAGAGGGGCAGAAGGCTACCAAATACGAACATCTTATCCCTCTGCTTGTGTCGGCAGAGGAAAATCCCGACGTCAAAGGCGTGCTTATAATCCTTAATACTATGGGTGGTGACGTTGAGGCGGGGCTTGCCCTGTCCGAGATGATAGCGTCTATGTCAAAGCCCACGGTCACACTGTGTCTTGGCGGAGGACATTCCATAGGCGTGCCGCTTTCGGTGTCGGGCAAAAAGACTTTTATCGTGCCCAGCGCGACTATGACGCTTCACCCCGTCCGTATTAGCGGCACGGTGGTGGGCGCGCCGCAGACCTACACCTATTTTGCGGATATGCAAAAGAGAATAGTGGACTTTATCTGCCGAAACTCGCACGCAAAGCAGGATGAGATAAACAGAATGATGATGCGCGCGGATATGATGGCGACTGACGTGGGAACTATTCTTGAGGGGCGCGAGGCGGTTGAATGTGGGCTTATCGACGAGATCGGAGGACTTGACAGGGCTCTCGCGGCTCTGCGCGAGATGATGGGGGAGAAGTGAAAAGCAAAACAAAAAGCCGCACTTGCGGCTTTTTGTTTTATATGTGGAGAAAAATATTTATATGCTTTTTGACACAAATCTCTTGATATTCTACAAGATTCGTGATATAATAATTACGCCACATAAACTTAATAAATAGATATAGGGGTATTTTTCTTTGCAAGGGGATATTATACTCTTTTTTGGGTTATTCTACTTTTAGAATTTGGTAAAATCGCAAATTCCACTTGGTAGAATAACGAGGGGTATCCCTTATCTATTTTATTTAAGTTTGTGTGGCAACAATAGGAGTTTGCGTTTTTCGGTGCGCTGACTCCGGTTGGCGCACTTTTTATTTTTCTAAATTTAGGAGGACAAAATGGCTAAATTAGAACAGATAGTGACTCACAAATTAAAACCAGAGGAATTAAAGGCTATTTCTGAAAAAGTAGCAGAAGATAGCGGAGAAGAACGGGTAACGACAGAAGCTATTAGGCAGTATAATGAATCACATAGCGTAAACGAATTGAATGTTATCAGAAAAATTATTCGATTTTTGTTTGTACTACATCCATATTTAGGCTTTATGTGCTTTCTGCTCATACCCCCAATTATTCTTTTACCAATAGCGATTCAGGTGCCGTCAGTGGGAATTGTTGTTTTGGGATTTGGTGTGTTTATAGGTTTTTTCATTGGATCATTCATATTTCCCAATCTGGTTACGAGCTGCAAGACCTGTGGTTCTATCAAAAAAAGTAAAAGAATTTTTACTCATTGCTTGGAATTTGAGGATCATACAGAAAAAAGATATTCCAATGGCATACAATATAAATATCTCGTTAGAGACGAAACCGTGTTTTGCGTTTATGAATGCGAAAAATGCAAAAGTCGTAAAATAGAAATATTAAGGCAAAAAAAAGAAAAAAGAATATGATGCAAAATTGCGCCAACAATTTACCGAAACTCGAAAATAGAGAATGTTCTATATAACAACGGGACTTGAATTTTCACACAAAACTGCGTTTTCTGTGACTGATTATCAAGTTGCCCGTTTTGCACACCAACAAAAAGAGGAGCACATCGTGCTCCTCTTTTTGTTGGTGCGAGAAACGGGACTTGAACCCGTACGGTGTAACCACACGCCCCTCAAACGTGCGCGTCTGCCAGTTCCGCCACTCTCGCATATTTAATTTCGCCACGCTTGCGTGACAACAAATGGTATT
>JAZOUO010000069.1:0-4053 GCA_045658225.1 Eubacteriales bacterium | reverse complement strand
GACTGCATCTGGGTAAAGCTCAACGATCTTAACAAGGTAAGAGACGCGGCATCCGCCGAGGGCTTTGCAGGCTATGGCTTGTTCCAGAACCTTATCGTAGGCGGTCAGGACGAGAGCGGACTTGACACCACAAACGAGCTTTCTTATATGTGTATGGAGGCTCAGCTCCACGTCCGTCTTCCCCAGCCTTCACTTTCTATCCGTGTTTGGAACGGAACTCCCCACGATCTTCTTATCAAGGCAGCATCCGTCGTTCGCGAGGGACTTGGTGTTCCCGCATTCTATAACGACGAAGTAATAATTCCCTCTATCATGTCAAAGGGTCTTACCCTTGAGGACGCTCGTGATTACTGTATAATCGGTTGCGTTGAGCCTCAGAAGGGCGCAAAGACTGACGGTTGGCACGACGCGGCATTCTTCAATATGTGCCGTCCTCTCGAGCTTGTCTTCTCCAACGGCGTTGACAAGGGCGAGCAGATAGGTCCTCAGACGGGTGACGTTGAAAAAATGACCACCTTTGAGGAATTCTACGAGGCGTACAAGACACAGGAGCTTGCTCTTATTGAAATGATGGTACACGCCGACAACGCAGTTGACTACGCTCACAGCATTCGTTGTCCTCTCCCCTTTCAGTCCTGTCTTTGTGACGACTGTATGGAAAAGGGTCTCAGCCTTCAGGAAGGTGGCGCGCATTATAACTTTACAGGACCTCAGGGCTTCGGTATAGCTAATATGACCGACGCGCTCATCGCTATGAGAACTCTCGTGTTTGAGCAGAAAAAGGTCAGCATGGCTGAAATGAAGCAGGCACTTGCAGACAACTTCGGTAAGGGTCTTATTCCCAAAAAGGCGCTTGAGCTCACTATTGAGGCTTCAAAGCTTGCTAACGAACAAGGAATTGACGTAAACGAAAAGTTTATCTCTGAGGTATATAACAGCCTTACAACCGCTTCTACGATTTCAGATGCAAAGAAAGCAAGATATCAGGAAATTCTTGATATGATCGCAGAGCTTCCCAAGTACGGCAACGATATTCACGAGGTTGATATGTTCGCTCGTGAGGTGTGCAACACATACACAAAGCCCTTTGAAAACTTCACCAACAACCGTGGCGGCGTTTATCAGGCAGGACTTTACCCCGTTTCCGCAAACGTTCCGCTTGGCTATCAGACAGGTGCTACCCCTGACGGCAGACTTGCTTACACTCCCATTGCGGACGGCGTAGGCCCCGCATCGGGTCGTGACGTGCTCGGTCCTACGGCTACCGCAAACTCGGTTGCCCGTCTCGACCACGGCATCGCTTCCAACGGAACACTCTTTAACCAAAAATTCCATCCCTCCGCGCTCTCGGGCATGGAAGGACTTGAGAAATTCGTGGCTTACCTGCGCGGATACTTCGATCAGAAGGGTATGCACGTTCAGTATAACGTCATCTCCCGTGAAACTCTTATCGACGCACAGAAGCACCCCGAAAATTATAAGAACCTCGTTGTAAGAGTCGCAGGCTATAGCGCTCTCTTTACAACGCTCTCCCGTTCCCTTCAGGACGACATCATCAACCGTACCGAGCAATCGGGACTTTGATAGAGGGAAAAAGATGCGGGGGGACTTTTTGAAAAAAGCTCCCCCCACACCCCCTCAAAAACTTCGCCGAAATTTTTATTGGGTAATCGTATAGATGTTTTATAATCATAGATTTTACGTTTTTATATTGACTTTTGAAAAGAAAGTCCGTACAAAAGCGCAAAAGCAAATTTATGAAAGGAGAAAGATATGGCAAACAGTATATACGAGCAAACCGGCCGTATTTTTGATATTCAGCGTTATTCCATACACGACGGTCCGGGCATTCGTACCATAATATTCCTCAAGGGATGCTTTCTCCGTTGCAAATGGTGCTGCAACCCCGAGTCTCAGTCCTACGAAATACAGGAGATGACAACAGGCGGTAAGACAAAGATAGTCGGCCGTGATGTCACCGTGCGCGAGGTCGTTGACGAGGTAATGAAGGACGCCGTATATTTCAGACGAAGCGGCGGCGGTATCACTCTTTCGGGCGGCGAATGTATGGCTCAGCCCGAGTTTTGCGAGGCATTACTCCGCGCGTTCAAAGAGTACGGAATGAACACCGCTATCGAGACCACCGCGTTTGCGCGTCCCGAGGTCGTACAGCGCATTCTCCCCCACGTTGACCATTTTCTTATGGATATAAAGCACGTTAACTCCAAAAAACACGAAATGTTCACGGGGCGTCCCAACGAGCAGATACTTGAAAACGCAAAATACATAGCAGAAAATGCACGACATCTTATTATTAGAGTTCCTACCGTTCCCACGTTTAACGCAACGGTCGAGGAAATTCAAGCGATAGCTCGCTTTGCGGACAGTCTCCCCAACGTCACCGAGCTTCACCTGCTTCCCTACCACCGTCTCGGTCAGGATAAATATGCGGGTATTGGCAGAGAGTATTCTCTTGCGGACATAGAGCCTCCCTGCGCCAAGGGCATGAACAAGCTTCTTACGGCGGCTCAGGCGGTATGCACCAAGGTTCACGTGCAAATTGGCGGATAATGCGGATAGCACTCGCTTGCTGATCAGAGCTTAACTACTCCGAACGCAAATTCGCGCAACTCAAATCTCAAACAGGAGAAAAACAATGGCAGATATTTTTGATATGCATGATAAAATGCGAATAGTCCAAGAGCTTGTCCCCGGACGTCAGATAACCTTGGCTCATATAATCGCAAATCCCGACCCTATTCTTTATCAGAAGCTGGGTCTTGACCCGTCGCTTGATTACAGTCACGCGGCAATCGGCATCCTTACCGTCAGCCCTGCAGAAACGGCTGTCATCACGGCGGACATCGCGCTCAAATCCTCGGGCGCGGAGCTCGGCTTTGTTGACAGATTTTCGGGCACACTCATAATCACAGGCAGAGTTGCCGAGGTCGAGTCCTCCTTTAACGCGATAAGCGACTACTTTAAGGGTACTCTCGGCTTTACCGTTTGCGACGTCACAAAGACCTGATGAAAAAGCTTATACTTATGGGTCGAGTAGCGGCGGGCAAGACCACCTTGACGCAAGCGCTCAAGGGCGAGCAGCTTTCATACTGCAAGACCCAGTATATAAATTATATGGACACGATAATCGACACCCCGGGTGAATATATGCAGGTCCACGGACTCGGCGCGGCGTTGGCAATTTATGCGTACGAGGCGGACGTAGTTGGTGTGGTTATCAGCGCAAACGAGCCTTATTGCGTGTTTCCCCCGAATGTTGCTTGCATGGTAAACCGCGAGGTCGTGGGCATCATCACGGGCGTGGACAAGCCCGATGCCAACATTCCCTTAGCTGAGCAGTGGATGGAAAACATAGGCTGCAAAACCGTATTTCACGTCAGCTCGCATTCGGGCGAGGGACTCAACGATATTATAGACTATCTCAATCAATAAAAAATCTGGAGGCTTTATGGCTGCAACAAAGACCATCTGCTTTGCCAACAACAAGGGCGGAAGCGGCAAATCCACCACCTGCGCGAACGTAGGTTATTCACTCTGCACACTTGGAAAAAAAGTCCTGCTTATCGACGGAGATATGCAGATGAACCTCACTCTTTCATTCTTTGACGATGAAAGATCCCTCGAGCTTGCAAAGAACGGCAAAAATATCTACACTGCAACTCTTGAGCAGAAGGATCTTACCGATTACATCATACATACCGAGTATGAGGGCCTTGATCTTATTCCCTCCTCCACGCTTATGAGCAGCATTGAGCTTCAGCTTTTCACAAAGTTCCAGCGCGAGTTTATCCTCCGCCGCGGACTTGAGAAAATAAAGGCTTCGGGAAATTACGATTATATCCTCATCGACTCGCCCCCCACGCTTGGCTGTTGGGTTATGAACATTATGTGTGCGTCGGATTTTCTCGTCATTCCCGTTGAGGCGTCACCTTGGGGACTTTTCGGACTTGCGAATATGTTTGAGTTCTATGAGCAGGTAAAGCTTATATGTCCCAATCTTGAGCTTATGGGAATTGCGATAACCAAGGCAAG